>NZ_JBMDXE010000306.1:0-28670 GCF_048594845.1 Rhodopseudomonas sp.
GCAGCCGCGCCGCTCGGCCGCGCGGCGACGCCCCCTCACCCCGACCCTCTCCCCGCAGGCGGGGAGAGGGAGACCGCCCGCCGCGCGGCGACGCATCGTTGTGCCAGAAGGACATTGATCAGACATGCCCGCCGCGATCGAAATCACCGAATCCTCGCTCTTCACCTACGCCCTGCGCCGCGCCGACGATGCGCTGATCCTCGGGCATCGGCTGTCCGAATGGAGCGGCCATGCGCCGATGCTGGAAGAGGATATGGCGCTGTCCAACATCGCGCTCGATCTGATTGGGCAGGCGCGCGAGTTGTACAGCTACGCCGGCACGGTCGAGGGCAAAGGCCGCGGCGAGGATCAGCTCGCTTACTTACGCGAGGAGCGCGACTACCAGAACCTGCTGCTGGTCGAGCAGCCCAACGGCGACTTCGCCCGCACCATCGCTCGACAATTCTATTACTCGGCGTTCGCCGATCCGTATTGGCGTGCGATGATGCGCTCGTCCGATCCGACGCTGGCGGCGATCGCCGCCAAGTCGGAGAAGGAGAGCGCCTATCACCTCCGCCACGCCTCCGAATGGATGATCCGGCTCGGCGACGGCACCGCCGAAAGCCACCGGCGCGCGCAGGACGCCATCGACGCGCTGTGGTCCTTCGCTGGCGAGCTGTTTGACGCCGACACGAGCGAGCAGCGGCTGATCGAAACCGGCGTCGCGATCGACCCGGCCGGCCTGCGCGACACCTGGCAGGCCACGATCAGCGCGGTGCTGCGTGAGGCCACGCTGACGCTGCCGACCGGCACATGGGTGCAGCGCGGCGGCCGCAGCGGGCGGCACAGCGAGCATCTCGGCCGGCTGCTCACCGAGCTGCAATACATGCAGCGGACCTTTCCGGGCCAGACATGGTGACGCTGACGGACAGCGACGCCGAGTTGCGCGCCCGCGCCTGGGACGCTGCCGCCACGGTGGTCGATCCGGAAATCCCGGTGCTGACCATCGCCGACCTCGGCGTGCTGCGCGAGGTGCGCGTCGACGAGGGCCGCGTCGAAGTCACGATCACGCCGACCTATTCCGGCTGTCCGGCGATGAACATGATCACGCTGGAAATCGAGACCGCGCTGGCGCGCGCCGGCATCGCCGATGCGCGGGTCAAGACCGTGCTGGCGCCCGCCTGGACCACCGACTGGATGAGCGCGGACGGACGCGCCAAGCTGAAGGACTACGGCATCGCGCCGCCGCTGCAATCGTCCAGCCGCCGCGCGTTGTTCGGCGCGCTCGACGTCGCGTGCCCGCGCTGCGGTTCGGTCGACACCGAGCAGCTCTCCGAATTCGGCTCGACCTCCTGCAAGGCGCTATGGCGCTGCAAGAGCTGCCGCGAGCCGTTCGATTACTTCAAGTGCCATTGAGCGCCGCCATGAATGTCTCCGCCACCATCCCGCGCTTTCATCCGCTGACCATCGCCGATTTGCGCCGCGAGGGCCGCGACGCGGTCTCGCTGGCGTTCACCGTGCCGCCGGAGTTGGCCGACGCCTATCGGTTCGCGCCCGGCCAGTATCTGACGCTGCGCACCACGATGGACGGCGAGGAGGTGCGGCGATCCTATTCGATCTGCTCCGGTCCGGATGACGCCGAATTGCGCATCGCGGTGAAGAAGGTCGACGGCGGCGCGTTCTCGGTGTGGGCGACCGAGGAGCTGAAAACCGGCGACACGCTCGATGTGATGACGCCGACCGGACGGTTCGGCGCCGCCCACGCCGACAGCGAGGCGCGCACCTATGTGGGCTTCGCCGCCGGCAGCGGCATCACGCCGATCCTGTCGCTGATCAAGTCGGTGCTGGCGCGCGATCCGGACAGCCGGTTCTTCCTGTTCTACGGCAACCGCACCACCGAGCAGATCCTGTTTCGCGACACGCTCGAAGCGCTGAAGGACCGCTATCTGCAGCGCTTCGCGGTGTTCCATGTGCTCTCGCAGGAGGAGCAGGATGTCCCGGTGATGCAGGGCCGGCTCGACCGCGACAAGGTGCGGCTGCTGCTCACCGCGATGCTGCCGGCGGCGGGCGTCGATCACGTCTTCGTCTGTGGCCCGACCGGGATGGCCGACGATGTCGAAGCGGCGTGCCGTGAACTCGGGATCGCCGAGGACCGCATCCATGTCGAACGCTTCGTCTCAGGCCTCGGCGGCAAGCCGCGCCCCAAGACGGTCGTCACCCCCGGCGCGCCGCCGAAGGCGATCGCCGCGCTGATCATCGACGGCAAGCGCCGCGAAGTTCCGGTCGCCGACGGCGAATCCATCCTCGACGCGGCGCTCCGCGCCGGCGTCGATCTGCCCTTCGCCTGCAAAGGCGGCATGTGCTCCACCTGCCGCGCCAAACTGGTCGAAGGCGAAGCGCCGATGGAGCTCAACTACTCGCTGGAGCCGTGGGAACTCGCGGCGGGATTCGTGCTGACGTGCCAGGCCAAGCCGACGACAGCGCGGGTGGTGGTGGACTACGATCACCTGTGAGGCCCACAGCGCAGACGACTGACTCAAAGTTCGTCATTCCGGGGCGCGCGAAGCGCGAGCCCGGAATCCATACGCCCCGCAGTCGCGGCTATGTCGTTGAGCCTGTTCCACGCCGCCGTGCCCAACATGAGCACAGGGGCTATGGATTCCGGGTTCGCGCAGCTTCGCTGCACGCCCCGGAATGACGAACGTGAGGGCGTAATTGTTGGGATATGCCCTTACCCCGTCATTGCGAGCGAAGCGAAGCAATCCAGCTCAGTGTGCCGAGCTGGATTGCTTCGTCGGCTGCGCCTCTTCGCAATGACAAATGAGAGGGCTCCTGTCCCGCACGCGATGCAGCGCGGAGCGCTGCTTCGCAGATGCGGGACCCCGGTTACTTGTTGAGAGCGCGGTGAAACGTTCTTGTTGGCTGTGCGCGCCTGGATCAATCACATCGATGCTTGCGGGGCGCTTAACCGGGGCCCCGGCTCTGCGCCGCCGGCGTTGCCGCGGCTTGTCCGGGGCACGGAGGTGAAAGCCGACGCGCGAACGCGACTATCCCTTCGGCCGTTTGTCGTACACGCGCTTGGCTTTGCCGAGCGAGCGCTCCAGCGTGTCGGGCGGCACGACCTTCACGCTTGTCGAAATCCCGATCGTGTTCTTGATATATGCCGCCACGCGCTCCGCATGCGGCACCATCCCGGCGCCGTCCCAGCTCTCCGGCCGCGCCTCGGCCAGCACGGTCATCTCGTCCATGCGGCCGTCGCGGGTCAGTTCGATGATGAAGTGGCCGCCGCACCAGTCGGTGGCGAGCAGGACTTCCTCGATCTGGGTGGGAAACACGTTGACGCCGCGCAGAATGATCATGTCGTCAGAGCGGCCGGTGATTTTTTCCATGCGGCGTAGTCCGGGCCGC
The DNA here is from genome assembly GCF_048594845.1 of Rhodopseudomonas sp. Taxonomy (GTDB): domain Bacteria; phylum Pseudomonadota; class Alphaproteobacteria; order Rhizobiales; family Xanthobacteraceae; genus Rhodopseudomonas. Next base: position 3,388 of record NZ_JBMDXE010000306.1, read on the forward strand.
GCCGTGCCCGGCAATAACCGCGTCAGATCGCGGGTGCGATAGCGGACCACCGGGAAGGCTTCCTTGGTCAGCGAGGTGAACACCAGTTCGCCCTTCTCGCCGTCGGGCAGCACTGCGCCGGTCACCGGATCGATCACTTCCGGATAGAAGTGATCCTCCCATATATGCAGGCCGTCTTTGGTCTCGACGCATTCCTGCGCGACGCCGGGACCCATAACTTCCGACAGGCCGTAAATATCGGTCGCGTCCATGTCGAATGCCTGCTCGATCTCGGCGCGCATTGCATTGGTCCACGGCTCGGCGCCGAACACGCCGTACTTCAACGATGACTGCCGCGGATCGAGGCCCTGGCGCTTGAATTCGTCGAGGATCGCCAGCATGTAGCTCGGCGTCACGGTGATGACGTCCGGCTTGAAGTCGTTGATCAGCTGCACCTGCCGCTCGGTCATGCCGCCGGAGATCGGCACCACGGTGCAGCCGAGCTTCTCGCCGCCGTAGTGTGCGCCGAGCCCGCCGGTGAACAGGCCGTAGCCATAGGCGTTGTGCAGGATCATGCCGCGCCGCGCGCCGGCCGCGCGCAGCGAGCGCGCCATCACGCTCGACCAGGTCTCGATGTCGTTCGCGGTGTAGCCGACCACGATCGGCTTGCCGGTCGTGCCTGACGAGGCGTGGACGCGCACCAGCTGTTCGCGCGGCACTGCGAACATGCCGAACGGGTAGTTGTCGCGTAGATCGAGCTTGGTCGTGAACGGGAATTTCGACAGGTCGCTCAGCTCGCGAAAGTCCGACGGATGCACGCCGGTGCGATCGAACGCGGCCTTGTAGTGCGCGACGTTGTCGTAGGCGTGCCTGAGCGACCAGGCGAGGCGCCCCGTCTGCAGCGCGACGATCTCGTCGCGCGAGGCGCGCTCGGCATCATCGAGTTCGGCGGCGGTGCCGGCCGGCTTGATCTGGTGGACAGTCGCGACCATGGCGTTTTCCCTCAGCGTGATTGGGGCTCAGTCGGCGGCACCAGCGTTCCGCCGATCGACCGCGAATGGCCGCGGAATTCGGCGATCACCGTGCCGGCGGAAGTGACCTGGACGTCGTAGATGCCGGAGCGGCCGGCGCGGTTGATCTCGCGGGCGCTGGCGATCAGCTTTGCTCCGAGCTTGCTCGGGCGGATGAAGGTGATCTGGCCCTGCGCCGCGACGGTGTTGTCGTTGCGCGAGTTGCAGGCGTAGGCGAAGGCGCTGTCGGCGAGGGTGAAGATGAAGCCGCCATGGGCGATGCCGTGGCCGTTGACCATCTCGGTGGTGATCGTCATCGCCAGAGTCGCGCAGCCGGCGCCGATGGCGACGATCTCCATGCCGAGCGCCTTGCTGGCGTGGTCGTTGGCCCACATCGCATCGGCGCAGGCGCGCGCCAGCGCGTCGGGCGACAGACCCGTAGCTGTCGGGGCGTCGGTCACGTTTCTCTCCCTCGTCGTCCCGGGCTGCGAAAGCCTCTTGAATTGAACGATCGGTCAGTCAATTATTATGCCAACGGATCATCGTGTCAACGGCCGGCGCGGACGTCAAACCGCATCAACAAGGCCGTCGCGAAAAGGGGAGGACGACCATGAGCCACACGCTGCAGAGTTTTGCGCGCGACCAATGGGTGACGCCGGCGCAGGGGCTGGTCGACATTCCGAGCGCGATCGACGGCCACGTCGTCGCGCGCGTCTCCAGCGCCGGGCTCGATTTCGCCGCGCTGGTGCAACATGCCCGCGAAGTCGGCGGCAAGAATTTGCGCGCGATGAATTTTCACCGGCGCGCAGACATGTTGAAAGCGCTCGGCGCTTACTTGAGCGAGCGCAAGGAGCAGCTTTATGCGCTCGCCGCCGACACCGGCGCCACGCGCGGCGACAACGCCATCGACATCGACGGCGGTCTGGTCACGCTCGCGGCGTTCGCGTCGCGCGGCCGACGTGAATTGCCGGAGTCGAATTTCATCACCGAAGGCGAGGTGGAAGCCCTTTCGAAGCGCGGCAGCTTCGTCGGCCAGCACATCCTGACGCCGCTGCACGGCGTCGCCGTGCATATCAACGCCTTCAACTTCCCGTGCTGGGGCCTGCTGGAAAAGCTGGCGCCGGCGCTGCTGGCCGGCGTGCCGGTGATCGCCAAGCCGGCGACCGCGACGGCTTACGTCACCGAGGCGTTGGTCAAGCTGATCGACGAATCCAAGCTGCTGCCGCAAGGGGCGCTACAACTGGTGTGCGGCGGGCTCGGCGATCTTCTCGATCATCTCGGCGGCCAGGACCTGATCGCCTTCACCGGCTCGCTGGAGACGTCTGAGAAGCTGCGCGCGCATCCGAATGTGGCGCGCCACAGCATCCGCTTTGTCGCCGAGCGCGACTCGCTTAACGCCGCTGTGCTCGGTCCCGACATCACGCCGGCCGATCCGGAATTCGATCTGTTCGTGCGCGAGATCGTCCGCGAAATGACCGCCAAGGCCGGGCAGAAATGCACCGCGATCCGCCGCGTGCTGGTGCCGCGTGCGCAGGAAAGCGCGGTGATCGATGCGCTGAAAACCAAGCTTGCGGAGGTGAGGCTTGGCGATCCGCGCGCAGACGACAAGGCGATGGGCCCGCTGGTCAGCCGCGGCCAGCGCGAGGCGGTCCGCGCCGCGATCGCGACGCTACAGCGCGAGGCCGAGATCGTGTTCGGCGATCCAGCCGCCTGCGCGGGCGAGGGCATCGACACGGAGGCCGGCGCTTACATGTCCCCCGTGTTGCTGCGCGCGCGTGACCCCATGAGCGCGCGGAAAGTCCACGACACCGAAGCGTTCGGCCCGGTCGCGACCGTGCTGGCCTATGACACTATCGATCAGGCGATCGAACTGGTCCGGCGCGGTGAGGGCAGTCTGGTCGCCTCGCTGTTCACCTACGATGACGCCGTTGCCGAGCAGACGATCCTCGGCCTCGCGCCGTTCCACGGTCGCCTCTTGATCGTCGACCGCGACGACGCGGCGGAATCGACCGGCCACGGCACGCCGCTGCCGGCGCTGCTGCACGGCGGCCCGGGCCGCGCTGGCGGCGGCGAGGAGCTCGGTGGCCTGCGCAGCGTGCATCACTGCATGCAGCGCACCGCGATCCAGGCGTCGCCGCGTCGGCTTGCAAAGCTCACCGGCGTCTGGGGCCGCGGCGCGGCGGCGGCCGCGACGGAGGTGCATCCGTTCAAGCTCAACTACAACCAGCTCGAAATCGGCCAGAGCATCGAGACCGCGAGCCGGCCGATCACGCTCGACGACATCGAGCACTTCGCTAACTTCACCGGTGACACCTTCTACGCCCACATGGATGAGGCCGCCGCCAAGGCCAATCCGTTCTTCCCCGGCCGCGTCGCGCACGGCTATCTGATCCTGGCCTTCGCTGCCGGCCTGTTCGTCGATCCGGCGCCGGGCCCGTTGCTGGCCAATTACGGTCTCGACAATCTGCGCTTCCTCAAGCCTGTGTCACCGGACGACACCATCAAGGTGAAGCTCACGGTGAAGCAGAAATCGCCGGCGCGCCGTCCCGAATACGGCGAAGTGCGCTGGGACGTCGAGGTCGTCAACCAGAACGGGGAGCCGGTGGCGCGCTATGATCTGCTGACGATGAGCTCTCGGCCGGCCGCATAGCAGGCAGCGGAGAAATCTGGCAGAACACGGCGCGCAATGCGCGTGCCTGCCGGAGTCGATGCCGATGACTGAAGCCGCCACTCCCGCCTTCAAGACCGTCGAGGCGCGCTGCGTCCGCCTCAATGCCAAGGTGAGCGACGCCGCCGCGATCGCGCCGGCGGTAGATCATTTGCCGCTAGCACGCCGCGCGGAGACCGAGGTGCTGATCGAACTGCGCGCCGCCGCGGTCAATCCGTCCGACGTCAAGGCCGCGACCGGGCTGATGCCCTACGCGGTGTTTCCGCGCACACCTGGTCGCGACTACGCGGGCGTGGTGATCGACGGCCCGACCGACTGGATCGGCCGCGACGTGTTCGGCTCGTCCGGTGATCTCGGCATCCGCCGCGACGGCACACATGCGACGCATCTGGTTGTCGAGGCCGCGGCGCTGGTCGAGAAGCCGGCGAGCGTGTCGTGGGAGGAGGCGGCCGGGATCGGCGTGCCGTTCGTCACTGCCGCCGAAGGCCTGCGCCGCGCGGCGCTGGCGAGCGGCGAAACCCGGGTGATCATGGGCCTCAACGGCAAGGTCGGCCAGGCCGCCGCACAGATCGCCAGCTGGCGCGGCGCCCGCGTGATCGGCGTCGCGCGCAAGGCCGAGCCCTATGCGGGCCACGCCAGCGCGCTGGTCGAGATGATCGATTCGTCGTCCGTCGACGTCGCCGCGCGCATCCGCGAACTCACCGGTGGCAAGGGGGCCGACGTCGTGTTCAACACCGTCGGCGATCCGTACTTCGCCGCCGCCAACGCCGCGCTCGGCCTGCGCGGCCGCCAGATCCTGATCGCCGCCGTCAAGCGTATCGTCGAGTTCGACATCCTCGCCTTCTACCGCGCGCAGCATACGTTTGTCGGCATCGACACGCTGGGCTTTTCCTCGATCGCGACAGGCGAGGTGTTACGCGCGTTGGGTCCAGGCTTCGCCAGCGGCGCGCTTCGACCATTCCCGATCGTGCCCAGCGCGATCTATCCGCTGGATCAGGCCCAAGCTGCCTATCAGTCCGTCGCCGCCTCGTCCCGCGACCGCGTCATCCTGCGACCGGAGTAGAACCAAACCGAACAAGTCTCGCAGCTGAGCAACCCGCCTGAGGACAGGCTACGTTGCTTGTCACTCCGCCGGCACAGCGCGTTGACGCGCCGTGGCGAGTCTCAGCACGTCGAGATACGACGGCGCCACCGTCACCCGGCCAACCAGGCCCTTGTCGCGCAGCAAGCGGTGCGCTTCGGGAAGGTTGTAGCAGGGCAGATACATGAACAGATGATGCTCGGCGTGGTAGTTCACCCAATAGGGGGCGATGAACGCCCGCTCGAGCGGGTTCGCGAGCGTCGTCCGGGCCTGCGTGAACGGGTCGGCGCTCGTCGACGTGCAGGCATGCTCCGCGATATTCCTAATTCGCGTGACCAGCGGCAACCAGGTCGCCATGGCCACCAGCCACACGCCCAGATACCAGACGCCCGCGCCGCAGAGCCAGAACAGCACGAGCAACACCGCATTCGCCGCGAGAAAGCGCTTGGTGCGATCGGCGCCGGTGGCGACGAAACTCTCGTGTTCGACATTGTCCCCGGCCCCGCGAGGGGCGAACAGCGCCTTCAACAGCGGCAGGCGTTGTTTGACGAAGGTCTGCCCGGTGAGATCGCGGGCTGCTTTGCGAACGAAACTGTCCTTGCTGATCGGAAACGGGGCTGATAGCACGAGATCCGGATCTTCGGGCTGCTGCGTGTATTTGTGATGCTGCAGATGATAGCGGCGATAGGCGGGCAGGTCGGCGCCGACCGGCACGGCGCACAGCCATTGCCCGATCCATTCGTTGAGCTTCGATTGCGATGCAGCCCGCCATGCGCCGCCTCGTGCATCAGGATGGCCAGTCCGAGCTGACGCGTGCCGACGATCATCACGGCGATGAGCCACGTCAGCGGGTTCGGCCACAGCGTCACCAGCGCGATCGCCAGGACGATCGTGCCCCAGGCATGCGCGACCAACCATAGCCCGCGCGCGGAACTGCGGTGCGTCAGCCGCGCCCATTCATCTGCGGTGAAAATCGTCTTCGGATCGATCCGCGGCACCGCCGGCATCGTCGCCTCCCGACTTGTTTTTTCGCAGTGTTGCGTGACGGTGCCGTGGCGTCAATCGGCGGCGCGCGTCACGATCTTCACTTCGGAGGTCAGCGTGCGATGCACCGGGCATTTGTCGGCGATCTCGATCAGCTTGGCGCGCTGCTCGGCGTCGAGGTCGCCCTCGAAGGCGATGACGCGTTCGATGCGGTCGAGCAGGCCGACCTTGGTCTCGCAATCAGCGCAGTCCTCGGCGTGGATCTTGGCGTGGCTCAGCGTTACGGTGGTCCGCTCCAGCGGCAGCTGCTTGCGGTCGGCATAGAGCCGCACCGTCATCGAGGTGCAGGCGCCGAGCGCCGACAGCAACAGATCGTACGGGCCTGGCCCGGAATCGGCGCCGCCGACCGCCACCGGCTCGTCCGCCAGCGAGCGATGCGGGCCGACCGCGACCCGCTGCTGGAACTTGCCATTGCCGGTTTCCTGCACGGTGACGAGGCGCGGCACTTCCGGCGCGCCGGCCGGCATCGCCGCCGGCTGCGGCGCGTCGAGATAGCGCTCGGCCCAGGCGGCGATCACGTCGGCCGCGTAGTTCGCGTCGCGGCGATCGCCGAGCAGATGGTCGGCGTGGTCGAGCGAGACGAAGCTCTTGGGATGCTTGGCGGCAAGGAACAGTTTTGTGGCGTTGTCGATGCCGACGGTGTCGTCGCCGGGCGCGTGCAGGATCAGCAGCGCCTTGTGTAGCTTTGCGACATGCGCCAGCAGATTGTGCTCGGCGGCGTCGTCGAGAAACTCACGCTTGATGGTGAAGGGCCGGCCGGCGAGCGTCACCTCGACGCTGCCCTCGGTACGGATCGTGTCGATATGCTCGGCGAACAGATGCGCGACATGCGAAGGATCAGATGGCGCCGCGATGGTCGCGACCGCCTTGGCCTCCGGGATCTGTGCTGCGGCGGCCAGGACCGCGGCGCCGCCAAGGCTGTGGCCGACCAGCAGCGTCGGCGCCTGATACACTTCTCGCAGATGATCGGCGGCGTGGACGAGATCGGCGACATTGGAGGAGAACGTCGCGTTCTCGAACCCCCCCTCGCTGGCGCCGAGGCCGGTGAAATCGAAGCGCAGCACCGCGATGCCGCGCGCTGCCAACGCCGTTGCGATCCGCCGCGCCGCGAGGTTGTCCTTGCTGCAGGTGAAGCAATGCGCGAACAGCGCGAACGCGACCGGCGCAGTCTCCGGCAGGTCGAGCGCCGCGGCAAGCTGATGGCCACCGCTGCCGGTGAATTGAAAACGTTCGGTCGGCATAGGCGCTCCTGTCGTCATTCCGGGGCGCGCGAAGCGCGAGCCCGGAATCCATAACCCCTGACATTGCCCTTAAAGCACCGCGTGGCAGCGCCGTAATCACATCTCTGCGGGCAGGGGATATGGATTCCGGGCTCGCGGGCTGCGCCCGCGCCACGGAATGGCGAGAGGTGGCGAGAAGGGCGACGCGATCAATCGTCCGAGTAGCGCTGTTCCTGCCACGGATCGCCGCGATTGTGATAGCCGCGGACTTCCCAGAAGCCGGGCGCGTCGTCGGTGCGGAATTCGATCGCCTGTAGCCACTTGGCGCTCTTCCAGAAGTACAAATGCGGCACCACCAGCCGCACCGGACCGCCGTGCTCGGGCTCGAGCGGTTCGCCTGACCAGGCATGCACGATCAGCGCGTCCGGTGCGGCGAAATCGTCCAGCGCGAGGTTGGTGGTGTAGCCGTCGTAGCTGTGCAGCACGACGTGTCGCGCCTGGTCGTGCGGCTGGCAGGCCTCGAGCAGATCGCGGGTGGAAACGCCCTGCCAGCGATTGTCGTAGCGCGACCATGTGGTGACGCAGTGGATGTCCGAGACGAAGTCGGATTGCGGCTGCGCCATGAACTGCGCCCAGTCCCAGAACAGCGGCTGTGCCACCGCGCCGTAGACGTCGAGCCGCCAACGTTCGCGGCTGATCGGCGGCGTGGTGCCGAGATCGAGCACCGGCCAGTCCTGCGTGAGATGCTGGCCCGGCGGCAGGCGTTGCTCGTCCGGGCGCGCGTGGCGCCCAGTGAGAAACTTGCCTTCGGCGGCCCAGCGCTGCTTGCTGCGGGTGAGCTTGGACTCCGGCGGGTCTGCTTCGTCCGACATGGTCCTCCTGCGATTAGTTCGGTCGGCCGAGCAGCAGCGGCAACTGCCGCGGCCCGCGCACCGTTCCCTCCGACCAGCGCACCGGCTTGGTCGGATCGAGCCGGAATTGCGGAATCCGCTTCAGCCACTCTTCGAGCGCGACCGTCATCTCCATGCGGGCGAGATTTGATCCGACGCAGCGATGAATGCCAAGCCCGAAGGCGACATGCGGGTTCTCCTTGCGGTCGATCTTGACGCGGTCGGCGTCCGGAAAAATCGACGGATCGCGATTGGCGACGGGAAACGACAGCAGCATCATGTTCCCCGCCTTGACCGGACAGCCGGCGATCGCGGTGTCTTTGACCACCTCGCGCGCCATCGTCACCGGCGAATAGGCACGCAGGAATTCCTCGATCGCGGTTGGCATCAGCTCGGGCTCGGCGACCAGCCGCGCGCAATCGTCGGGATGCGTCGCCAGATGCCACAGCGCGGCGCCGATCGCGCTCCAGGTGGTGTCGATGCCGGCGATCAGCAACAGCCGCAGGGAGCCGAGCACGTGGGCGTCGGACAGCGGCTGGCCGTTGTCGTCGCGGGCATTCATCAGCGTCGTGATCAGGTCGTCGGTCGGCTGCTGTTTGCGCTGGGCTATGTGGCCGGCGAAGTACGTACTCATCTCGAACACCGCCTTCATCAGGATCGCGTCGTCCTTGATGCCGAGTTCGAGGATCTCGTGAATCCAGCGGATGAAGACGTCGCTGTCGCTCTCCGGAATGCCCAGCATATGGCAGATCGTCTTGACCGGGATGTGCTTGCTGTACGCCGCTGCGGCGTCGCAGCTGCCGTCGCTGATGAAGGCGTCGATGAGTTCGTTGCACATTGTGCGAACGCGCGGCTCGAGCTTGGCCACCGCATCCGGCGTGAACGGTGGCAGCAGCAGACGCTTGGCAGGCTTGTGCTCGGGCGGATCGGACGTGATCGGCGGCGCCGGCGGCGGCGAGGCCGAGCGGACTTCGCGGACGATGATCCGGCGCGACGAGAAATTCTCGGTGTCGTAGGAGATCTCCTTCACCGCCGCGAAGGTGGTCGGCATGTAGCAGCCGAGAAAGCGGTCGGTGTGGACGACGGGACTGGCGCTGCGCAGTTCGTCCCAGATGGGGTAGGGGTTCTCGGTCCAGCGCGGGTCGGTGTGGTCGAAGTCGTGAATCCAGTCGGTGACGGGCGGTCGCTCGGTCATTCGGCGTTTCCTCGGGATGCGTTGCTGCTGCGGTCTGCGCCGCGGTTCGTGCGATGCAAAAAAGGTCAGCTCTCGCTGACCTCGATCGCAACTTCCGGACAATTCGACCTAGCGAGCCAGGCCTTGTCGGTCAGTTCAGCAGGAACGGCCCCGTCGCCCTTCTCGTGGGCATTGCCGTAATCGTCGAGGTCGAACAACTCCGGAGCCAGCGCCTTGCAGCGCGCGTGGCCCTGACACTTGTCCTGATCGACGTGGATCTTGAGCGGTTCGGACATGCGGCGTTTCCTCATCGCCCGCCTTGATGGCAGGTCGGGTTGTAGTGACGCGCCAAGACTAGCACAGCGCGTCACAACCGCTAGTGTCCGGGTGGTCTCAGAGGCTGGCGGGCGCCGGCCGCGGGTCGATCGGCGTCGCGCCGCGGATGCCGAGGATATCCTCGAGCACAGCGGCGCCGGCGAGCAGGCCGGCTTCGTTGCGGGGACGCGCGACCATCTGCAGGCCCACCGGCAGGCCCGAGGCGGTGAAGCCGCAGGGCAGCGACAGCGCCGGGCAGCACACCAGCGTGATCGCATAAACGATGCCGAGCCATTCGATGTAGTTGTCGAAGGTGTGGCCGTTGCACTCGGCGAGATAGCGCTGCTCGACCGGGAACGGCGCGGTGATCGTCGCCGGGCACAGCAGCAGGTCGTAGGTCTTGAAGAACTCGTTCGCCCGCGCGGTCAGCGTGACGCGCTGCGCCTCGGCCTTGGCGAGATCGTCGACGGTGAGCTTGAGGCCCTGCTCGATATTCCAGATCACTTCCGGCTTCAGCAGGTCCGGCTTGGTGCGCAGCAGCTTCGCCATATTGATGGCGAAGTCGAACGCGCGCAGCGTCTGGAAGCATTCGTGCGCTTCGGACAGATCGGGCTGCGCCTGCTCGACGATCACGCCGGCTTCGGCGAAACGCTCGGCGGCCTTGCGGGTGACGGCGGCGACTTCGGGATCGACCGGCGTGATGCCGAGGTCGGGCGAATAGGCGACGCGTAGCGGCTTGGTGCGCGACTTCGCCGCGGCGAGGAAGGAGGTCGCGGGCGAGGGGATCGACAGCGGGTCGTTCGGATACTCGCCGCTCATCGCGTCGAGCAGCAGCGCGACGTCCTCGACATTGCGGGCCATGGGCCCCTGGACGCCGAGATTGCGGTCGATCGCCACCGACGGCGTGTGCGCGACGCGGCCGAAGCTCGGCCGCAGGCCGACGATGCCGCAGAAGCTCGCCGGATTGCGCAGCGAGCCGCCCATGTCGGAGCCGTGCGCCAGCCAGGCGGTGCCTGACGCCAGTGCCGCCGCAGCGCCGCCCGACGAGCCCGCCGCCGAACGCGACAGATCCCACGGATTGCGCGTCGCGCCGAACACCTCGTTGAAGGTGTTGGCGCCGGCGCCGAACTCCGGCGTGTTGGACTTGGCGTAGACTAAGGCGCCGTTGCTCTCCAGGTGCGTCACCAGCAGGTCCGACTGCGCCGGCACGTTGTCCTTGAAGATCGGCGAGCCCAGCGTGGTGAGCACGCCTTCAACCGCGGTGAGGTCCTTGATCGGCAACGGCAGGCCGGCAAGAACGCCGCGTTCGGCGACCGGCTTCTTCATCAGTTCGTCAGCATGGCTGCGGGCGCGGTCGAAGCACAGCGTCGGCAGCGCGTTGACGGCGCCGTCGACCTCGGCAATCCGCTGCTCCAGCGTGTCCAGCAGATCGAGCGGTGTGACCTCGCCGGCCTTCAGCTTATCCACGACCGCGCACGCGGTCTCCCGCACCAGAGCTGGATCTGCACTCACCCTGTGAACTCCCCTGAGTTGAATAGATCGACGATGCGACTACATGGACTAAGCCGCGAGACTAGACGCATTGGGTAGCCCGGATCGCTTCCCAAGCCGCGGCTTCGGGATTTATATCTCGCGCCATGGGTCTCTTCTCACATAACGACTCGAACGGCCACAACCTGTCCGAGTTCTGGCAATTGTCGCAGCGCTTCTGGCTCGGCGGCAAGCCCCGGGTGGTCGGCCTGATGGTCGTGATGATCGGCGTCGTGCTCGCCCAATTGGCGGTGCAGTTCTATCTAAACCAATGGAATAGGCACTTTTTTGACGCGCTGGAGCGACGCGACGGGGGCGAGCTCTGGACTCAAACTTTCGTGTTTCTGGCCTTGGCTTCCACCAGCATTCTGCTCGCCGCGACCTCGGTCTGGGCGCGGATGACGGGGCAGCGCAAATGGCGCGAGTCGATGACGCGTGCGATCCTGGAGCGCTGGGAGCATCGCAGCCATGCGGCGCCGATGAACGGCCATGATCACAACGCTGAAAATCCGGAATACCGTCTCGCCGAGGACGTCCGCGTCGCCACCGATGCGCCCGTCGATCTGATTCTGGCGCTGCTGTCGTCGGTGCTGACGGCGCTGACCTTCTTCGGCGTGCTGTGGAGCGTCGGCGGCAGCATTGGCATCCAGCTGTTCGGCAGCCGCATCGACATCCCCGGCTATCTGGTGCTCGGGGTGGTCGCCTACTCGACGATGATGACCGCATTGATGCTGTGGTTCGGACGTCGCATGACCAGCATCAGCGAGCAGCGCAATCAGAACGAGGCCGAATTCCGCGCCGCTGCCGAAGTGCTGCGCGGCTGTGATCCGGGCGGCAACGGTCGCGAGACCAAGTGGATGGACAAGCTCGACCGCCGGCTGCAGGCCGTGCTGCGCTCATGGCGGGACCTGTGCTGGCAGCTCGTCGATATGACGCTGGTGTCGCACGCCAACTTTCTGTTCGCGCCGGTGGCGGCATATTTCCTGTGCTTCCCGAAATATCTCAGCGGCGCAATGTCGCTGGGCGAAGTCACACAGAGCGCCGCTGCTTTCGTCACGGTGCAGGGGGCCGTCAATTGGCTGGTGGACAATTATCAGCGTATCGCCGACTGGCGCTCGTCCGCCAACCGTGTCGCGGCGCTGATCGCCGCGATCGACAACATGCCGGAGCAGAGCGACACGCCGGCCGCTATGCCGTCGTAGCGCTCCGCGCGTGGCGGATGACGTCGGCATACCAGGCGAACGACGCCTTCGGGATCCGCCGTAACGTCGGATAGTCCATATAGACGAGGCCGAAGCGCACGCCGTAGCCCGACTCCCATTCGAAATTGTCGAGCAGCGACCAGACGAAATAGCCGCGAACGTCGGCGCCGGCGTCGAGTGCCGCGTCGAGCCCAGAGATGTAATCACGTAGAAATGCGATGCGGCCGGGATCAATGACCTCACCATCGGCATCCAGCTTCTCCAGCGTCGACCCGAAGCCGTTCTCGGTGACGTAGACCGGCTTGCCGTAGCGGCGGCTGACTTCGATCAACGTATCGCGGAACGCGTCGGGCTCGATCGTCCAGTCGATCGGTGTGCGCGGGATGCTTTCGGGCTTCGGGCCCCAGCCGAGCCCGACGATCGCGTTGGGGTCGGAATTGATATAGACCGGGCTGTAGTGATTGACGCCTATCCAGTCGAGCGGGCGGAAGATGGCCTGCATATCGCCCGGCCGAACGTGCGGCGCGATCGCATCGCGGATCAGGGCGGGATACTCGCCGAGATATTGCGGATCGGTGAACGCGCGATTCCAGTAGTCGCCGATCAGCGCGGCCTCGGCGACGTCCTCAGGCTTGTCGCTGGACGGATAGATCGGCTGATAGTTGCTGACCAGCCCGATCTTGGCGTCCTTGACAGTCTCGCGCAGCGCATCGACCGCGGCGCCGTGGGCGAGGTTTACGTGATGGATCCAGCGATGCAGCTTGTCGTCGGCGGTGCGATCGCGCGCCCCGAACGAACGTGCGAACAGGCTGAAGATGCCCGGCTCGTTGAAGGTGGCAAAATGTTTGACGCGATGGCCGTAGCGGTGCCCGATCAGGCGCGCGTAGTCGGCGAACCAGCCGACGATGTCGCGGTTGAGCCAGCCGCCGCGATCCTCGAGCGCCTGCGGCAAGTCCCAGTGATACAGACAGATCCAGGGCTCGATGCCGGCGGCAACGAGTTCGTCGATCAGCCGGTCGTAAAAGGCGAGGCCGGCTTCGTTGACGGCGCCGGTGCCTTGCGGAAGCACACGCGGCCAGGCGATCGAGAACCGATAGGCCTGCAGCCCGAGCGCCTTCATCAGCGCGACGTCTTCCTTGTAGCGATGATAGTGATCGCAGGCGACATCGCCGGTGTCGTTATTAGCCACCTGCCCGGTGCGGCAATAGGTGTCCCAGATGCTGGGGCCGCGGCCGTCTTCGTTCGCCGCGCCCTCGATCTGGAAGCTCGCGGTCGAAACACCCCAGATAAAGTTCGGACTGACATGTGACAGCGATGGAAGAGTCTTTAACGACTCGTTGGTCTGCGCTGCCTCGTCCATGGCCGTCTCCGCGTGGTTTGATTCAGGCTGTGATACGCCCCACGAAAGGATGAGGCGCTTGCGCTGGATCAAACCGCGGCGTTGTGCCGCCAGTGCCGGTGGGGGTGTGGCGCGCGGGGCTCAGCCGATGAGGCGCGCTTACTTCATGGCAGCTTTGCATCGGCGGCGGGGCGCTGGTCCTGCAATTACAAATAACCTTCGCCGGCTTCGGCTGCGAACCGCGCCGGATCGCCTTCCCACACGATCCGCGCGTGTTCGAGCACGTAGACGCGGTCGGCGTGCGGTAGCGCGAAAGTGACGTTCTGCTCGCCGAGCAGCACCGTGATCGGCGTGGTTTGGCGCAGTCGTTCAAGCGCCTTCGACAGCTGCTCGAGGATCACCGGCGCGAGGCCGAGCGTCGGCTCGTCGAGGATCAGGATTTTTGGCTTCATCATCAGCGCGCGGCCGATCGCCAGCATTTGCTGCTCGCCGCCCGACAGCGTCTGCGCCATCTGGCCGTGGCGTTCTTTCAGGATCGGAAACAGCTCGAACAACCAGGCGAGCTGCGCCTCGCGCTCCGCGTCGGGCAAGGCCTGTCCGCCAAGGTCGAGATTCTCCCGCACGGTCATTTCGCCGAACAACTCGCGCGACTCGGGACATTGGACGATGCCGCCGCGCGCGATCTTGGCCGCTGAGATGCCGCGCAGTTTCTCGCCGCCCTTCACGATCTCGCCGGTGTAGGGCAGGAAGCCCGAGATGGTGTTGAACAGCGTCGTCTTGCCGGCGCCGTTGAGGCCGACCACCGAGACGAACTCGCCTTCGTGGACATGGATCGAGACGTTCTCCAGCGCCTGCGCCTTGCCGTAGAACACGCTGACGTTCTCGACCTGCAACAGCGGTACCTTGTCCTTGAAGCTGGTCTCCGGCCGCGCCGAGGTCTCGATCTTGCCGCCGAGATAGACACGCCGCACCGTCTCGTTCTTCATCACGTCGGCAGCGGCGCCGGTGCAGATTTCTTCGCCCAGATACATCGCCAGAACGCGGTCGACCAGCGCCGCGACGCTCTTGACGTTGTGGTCGACCAGCAGCACCGCGCGGCCTTCGGCCCGGAAGCTGGCGATCAGTTCGGAGACCACGCCGACTTCCGCCCGCGTCAGCCCTGCGAAAGGTTCGTCGACCAGCACCACCTTGGGGTCGCGCGCAATGGCTTTCGCCAGCTCCAGCCGGCGCAGATCGGCGAACGGCAAAGTCGGCGGCTTGCGTCGCATCACCCCGCCGAGCCCGACGCGCTCAGCGATCGCTTCGGCGCGTTCGGTCAGAGCCTTGTCGTGAAACAGCGCCAGCAGGCTGTCGGGCAGCAGCGCCACCATGATGTTTTCCAGCACGGTCTGCCGGTTCAGCGGCCGTGAATGCTGGAACACCATGCCAAAACCCTTGCGGGCGATCTTGTGCGCGGGTAGGCCGGCGATGTTCTCGCCTTCGAACACGACCTCGCCGGAGGTCGGACGCTCGATGCCCATCAGTGATTTCATCGCGGTCGACTTGCCTGAGCCGTTCGGTCCGATCAGCCCGAAGATTTCGCCGGCACGCAGGTCGAACGACAAGTTTTTGACCGCGGTGAGACCGCCGAACTTCTTGGTGAGACCGCGCGCTTCGAGTACGGGCGCAAAGTTGCTGGCGTCCATCAGGTGCGCGCCTCTTTCGGAGTTGTGTCTCGAGACATGGCGGCGCCGAGGAAGCCGCCGGGGAAGAACAGCACGACGAGCAGGGCGATCGCCGAGACGATGAAGGTGGCGAGCTCGCCGGTCGGCCGCAGGAATTCGCCGGCGACGATCAGGAAGATCGCGCCGAGCGCCGCGCCCAGCACTGTGCGCCGTCCGCCGAGCACGGCCGCGACGATGACGTTCACGCCGACCGCGATATCGACCACGGTTCCGACCGAAGCGGTGCCGAAGTAGAACACCAGCAGCGCACCGGCGAGGCCGGAGAAGAAGGCGCTGACCACGAAGGCGAACAACTTGTGCTTGACGATGTTGAAGCCGAGTGCACCGGCCTGGACGGGGTCCTGTCCCGACGCCTGCAGCACGAGACCGATCGGCGATTGAGACAGGCCGTAAAGGATCGCCGCACTCACCGTCATGGAGCCGAGCGCGATCCAGTAATTGGCGCTGGCGCTGATGGTGATGACGTCGGGGATGGTAAGGCCGATCTCGCCGCCGGTGAGGTCGGCGAACACCACGATGAAGTTCTGCAGCATCAGCACCGCCACCAGGGTGGTCAGGCCAAAATATGGTCCACGCACCCGCAGCGCCGGCAGCGCCAGCACGAAGCCGGCGATCACCGACGCGCCGGCGCCGATGAAGATGCAGAAATACGGCGACAGCCCATACTGGTTGTTGATGATGCCGGCCGTATAGGCGCCGACGCCGATCAGGAAGGTCGGACCGAAATTGACCTCGCCGGCGAAGCCGAACAGCAGGTCCCACGACATTGCGAACACGCCAAAATAGTAGGCGACGGTCAGCAGCCCGAGGATGTAGCCGGAGACGTACAGCGGCAGCGTCGAGGCGACGACGACCATCACCAGCGAGATCCAGAACAGCCGCGTCTTGAAGAACCCCATCTCAGCGTCTCCCCAGCAGGCCCTGCGGCCGCAGATACATCACGATCACCAGCAGCAGCAGCGCCGGAATGGTCCGGTAGGCCGGGGAGATCATGTAAGCCGTGAAGGTCTCGAGATAGCCGACCACGAAGGCGGCGATCAGCGAGCCGGAGACGCTGCCGAGCCCGCCCAGCACCACGATCGAGAACGCGCTCGCGGTCAGCGGGCCCACGCTGTAGGACGACACGCCGAGGAACATGCCGAGCAACACGCCGGCGATGCCGGCGAGCACGCCGTAGATTGCCCACACCACGACATAGATGTTGGTCAACTCCAGCCCGAGCAGCGTGACGCCGCGCGGGTTCATCGACGCAGCCAGCACCGCCTTGCCCATCTTGGTGCGGTTCACCAGTAGCCAGAGCAGGGCGATCACCAGGCAGCAGACAAGCGCGGTGAAGATCTGGTTGCGCGGGGTGCGCACGCCAAAGATTTCGACCACGCCCTGAACGATCGGCAGCACCGTCTTGGCGTTGTTGGTGAAGAAGTAGGCGATCGCCTCTTGGATCATGATGCCCCACAGCAACGTGCCGGTGAGGACGAAGATTTCCTTCTCTTCGTTGGCGATCCGCCGCGAACGCTGGATCGGCTGCACCACCGCAAAATAGGTGATCAGCGCCGCCATTAAGGCGGTCGCGACGCCGACCAGCGCGCCGAGATAGCTGCCGATGCCGAAGGTGCTCGACGCCGCCCAGGCCGCCACCGCCGCGGCGACCATGATGGCGCCATGTGACAGATTAAGGACGCCCGAAACGCCGAAGATCAGGGTGAATCCGGTAGCACCCAGCGCATACAGCGCGCTGATGGCGAAACCGTCGATCAGGATTTGAAGGGGGAGCATGGACGACGAACCGCCATTCCGTTGAAGCCGCAGAATTAGATCCCGTCATTGCGAGCGAAGCGAAGCAAAGCAATCCAGCCCGGTGCATTGAGCTGGATTGCTTCGTCGTTTCGCTCCTCGCAATGACGACGAGGCTCAGTTCGCCGTCACCTTGATGAAGGCCGGGAACTTGATCTTGGCCTTCGCGACTTCCGGCGGCCAAACCGCGACCTGCTGGCCGTCCTGCCATTGCAGCATCAGGCCGGTGAGCAGGCCCTTGCCGTATTTCAGGCCGTGGGTGAACGGCTCGTCCTTGCCGTAGAACTGAACGCGGCCGATCGTGCCTTCGTAATCGGTCTTCTCGAGCGCTTCGACCAGCTTGTCGCCGTCGGTCGAACCGCCTCGCTTCACCGCCTCGGCGATGTAATAGACCTCGTCATAGGCGGTGTAGCCCGCATAGGACGGATAGTTGCCGAACTTGGCCTTGAAGGCGTCGGCAAACGGCACCGACTTCGGCGTCACCGCGACGCCCGGGCCGGAGACGCCTTGATACAACACGCCGTCGGAGGCGTTGTTGGTGTCCTTGCCGAAGGTCGAGTTGGTGGCCTGCGAGGCGATGCCGAACATCGGGATCGGCACCTGCTGGTTCTTCCACTGCACCGTCGGCTGCACGCCGACATGCGAGATGCCGGTGATGATCACGTCCGGTTTGGAGGATTCGATCTTGTTAAAGATGGGGGTGAAGTCGGTGGTGTCGGGCGAGAACCGGATATGATCCAGCACCTTCAGGCCGACCTTGGGCAGGCACTCCTCGTAGCCGACGTCGAGCGGCTTGGTCCAGGCGGCGTCCTCACTCATGATCACGGCGCTCTTCATCTTGCGCGCGTCGACCAAGAGGTCCTTGGCGGCGTCGCAGACCGACTGCGCGAGCTCGCCCGAGGTCAGGTAGCCGTGGAAGGTGTACTTGTTCTTCTCATAATCCTTGTTCACCGCCTTGCTGATCTCATTGGACGCGGCGCCCGGCGTCACCAACGGCGTCTTCAGGCGCGACGCCCAGGGCATCAACGCCAGCACCACTTCGGAAATGTAGCTGGCGATCACCGCGTGCACCTTGTCCTCGTTGACGGCGCGCTGGAACGCCCGCACGGAATCGGCCGAGGATGAGTGGTTGTCGTAGGTGACGATCTCGATCTTGCGGCCATCGATGCCGCCCTTGGCGTTGATCTCGTCGGCGGCGAGCTGGGCGGCCTGCGGAATCGAGGCACCGGCGATAGCCTGCGCTTCAGCGATCACGCCGATCTTGATCGGATCGGCGGCCCAGGCGGAAGAGATGCCGAAGCCGAGTGCCGTCGCCATCACAACGGCGCGCATCGACCACGAGTGGAATGAAGGGGGAGCTGCTGTCATGACGTTTCCTCGTTGTTCTTATTTATCGGGCGCATTGGCTCCGTCTTTTGTGGGCGCGTTGGCCGCGGCCTTGTTGATCAGCCGGCGCAGAGTGTAGCGCGCGTTTTGACGCAGGCAAGCACAATGGCTGGTTGCTGATAGTTGTTAATGTGTGCGCTGCAGCGTTGATCGCGTACGAAGATTGGTCCACACCAATCGTGCTGACATTCTGTGCAGCTTATGCATCGAGGAACTCTCCTTGGACAACACGAAGACAACCAAGAGCGAATATCGGATCGCGGTCATTCCCGGCGATGGCATCGGCAAGGAAGTGATGCCGGAGGGGCTGCGCGCGCTGGAGGCCGCGGCCAAGAAGCACCGCGTCAATGTGAAGTTCGATCATTTCGACTTCGCCAGCTACGACTACTATGCCAAGCACGGCCAGATGATGCCGGACGACTGGAAGGAAAAGATCGGCAAGCACGACGCCATCTTCTTCGGCGCCGTTGGCTGGCCGGAAAAGATCCCGGATCACATCTCGCTGTGGGGCTCGCTGCTCAAGTTTCGCCGCGAATTCGATCAGTACGTCAATTTGCGTCCGGTCCGGCTCATGCCGGGAGTGCCGTCACCGCTTGCCGGTCGCAAGCCGGGTGACATCGATTTCTGGGTGGTGCGCGAAAACACCGAGGGTGAGTATTCGTCGGTCGGCGGCCGGATGTTTCCGGACACCGATCGCGAGTTCGTGACCCAGCAGACAGTGATGACCCGGACCGGCGTCGATCGCATCTTGAAGTTTGCGTTCGAGCTGGCGCAGTCGCGGCCGAAGCGGCATTTGACGTCGGCGACCAAGTCGAACGGCATCTCGATCACCATGCCGTATTGGGACGAGCGCGTCGAAGCGATGGCGAAGGCCTATCCCGACGTGAAGTGGGACAAGTATCACATCGACATCCTCACGGCGCACTTCGTGCTGCATCCGGACTGGTTCGACGTGGTGGTCGGCTCCAATCTGTTCGGCGACATTCTTTCAGATCTCGGCCCAGCCTGCACCGGCACGATTGGCATCGCGCCGTCCGGCAACATCAATCCGGATGGTGACTATCCAAGCGTGTTCGAGCCGGTGCACGGCTCGGCGCCGGACATCGCCGGTCAGGGTATCGCCAATCCGATCGGGATGATCTGGTCGGGCGCGATGATGCTCGAGCATCTCGGCGAGAAGCAGGCCGCGGATTCGATCGTGAAGGCGATCGAACGCACGCTCGGCGAGCGCACGCTGCGCACCCGTGACCTCGGCGGCCAGGCCGATACCACGGCCTGCGGCAAGGCGGTCGCGGAAATGGTGGAATAGCGCTTCCGGCGCTTAGCGTTTCACGGCCGCGGCGGCCTTCGGCGTGCCGCGGCCGAGTTGCGGTAGGGGCTTGCGCATCGTCCGCTTCCGCAGGGGAGGGCGCTGCGGAAGCGGCTTCCGCGGCCGGATGGCGATCGGATAGTCGGGTTTGCGGCTCGGAAGCGTCGGTTTGGTGCGTTGCGCCGGCTTGGCCTTGCCGAGCTGCGCGCGCATCGCCGGTACCGATCGTTGTGCGCCGGCCTTTGGAGGTGTCTTGCGGCGCTGCCGCGGCAGCCTCCGCTTCCCGTCCCGGCGGAAAGGTTCTGCAATCATCCTTCCACCCGGCAGGCCGGCGGTCGCGGGAGGAGAGAGCTTGGTCGTACCTCTCACGGCAATATCGATAGCTGCCGTTGGTGTGGAACGCTGCGGCGAGGTCAACATCGGTGTGATTGCCGACCGTGTAGCCTCTGTTGTGCCGGTCGTGGGACGGCTTCCGTCGGGAATGCGGATTCGGCGCGGCCGTGGCCCGGCGTTTCCCCGCAAAATCTCCGAGACGTAGAACGCGA
The DNA here is from genome assembly GCF_048594845.1 of Rhodopseudomonas sp. Classification (GTDB taxonomy): domain Bacteria; phylum Pseudomonadota; class Alphaproteobacteria; order Rhizobiales; family Xanthobacteraceae; genus Rhodopseudomonas. Next base: position 23,598 of record NZ_JBMDXE010000306.1, read on the forward strand.
CGATCAGCAGCGCAACGCCGTAGACGATGTCCGGCCAGAACATCAGTGCGGCGGCCGTGACGATTAGCGCGACGGTGGTGGCCATCAGCAACCGCTCGCTGTCGTCGAACAGCGTCTCGATCCAGAGCCAGTTGCCCCGCCGCCAGATCGGCGGCAGCAGCTTGATGCCCAGCGTATCGCGCGCCCGGGCGAAGCCGAGATCCCGGGCCGCGAACAGATACCACGCAATGCCGAAGGCCAGCAGGAACGCCAGCGTGCCGCCCAAACCGGCGGCGCAGCCGACAATGATCACGAGCCCGACGGCCAGAGCCGCAAACCAGTCCCTCATGTCCTCACTCCCTGAAAGCCCAGGAATTCTGCATGAGGAAGCGGTCGTCATCGTTGATCGGGATCAGCGGCGATGCCGGATTGTTATCGCGATCGGTAATTGGTTGTTGGTCAGGAGATGGTTGTCGAGAAACGATTAGTCGCCCGCCACAATCCGGCGGCAATGGACCAGCGCTGCCTCGATCAGATTCTCGCTCGCCTCCGGTGTGCGGAACGCCGAGTGCGCCGAGAGCGTGACGTTCGGCAGCGTGGTCAGCGGATGGCCCGCCGGCAGCGGCTCGATGTCGAACACGTCCAGCGCGGCGTGGCGCAGATGGCCGGCACGCAGCGCGTCGATCATCGCGGCCTCGTCGGTGAGGCCGGCGCGTGCGGTGTTGACCAGGATCGCACCCGGCCGCATCGCCGCGATCCGTTCGCGTGAGAGAAAGCCGCGGGTCGCGTCGTCGAGCAGCAGATGCAGCGAGACGACGTGGCTTTCTCTCAGCAGCGTATCGATGTCGACAAAGTTGACACCGGCCACCGTCTTCGGCGTCCGATTCCAGGCGAGGACCTGCATGCCGGAGCCGTGTGCGATCCGCGCGACCTCGGCGCCGATGCCGCCGAAGCCAATCAGGCCGAGCGTCTTGCCGGTGAGCTGCATGCCGTCCTCACGCAGCCATTGGCCGGCGCGCATTTCGCGGTCCATCAGCGCGAGGTTGCGGGCCGCCGCCCACATCAGCGCGATCGTGGCCTCGGCGACGGCGGTGTCGCCATAGCCGCGGATCAGGTGCACGCTGATGCCGAGTTCGCCGAGCTCTTCGATGTTCATGTAGCTGCGCGCGCCGGTGCCGAGAAACACCACGTGTTTCAGCCCGGCGCATTGCTTCGCGATCGCGGTCGGCAGGTAGGTGTGATCGATGATGGCGATGGCGGCGTCGCCCAGCACGGTGGGGAGATCGCCCGGGCTGACGTCCGGATCGCGATGGATCACGATGGGAAGGTCGTCAGCTCGCGCCTGCTGCTCCATGACGAGCGCCAGCGTCTCGCTGGCATCGACGAACACCGCGTGCATATTTATAGGTCTCCCCGAGCCGAGATGTGTTACTTCGCGACGCCGGCCAGCGACAGCACGGTGTGCAGCAGCACGTTGGCGCCGGCGGCGCAATCGGCCTGCGTCGCATCCTCCAGCTCGTTGTGGCTGATGCCGTCCTTGCACGGCACGAAGATCATCGCGGCCGGCATTTTGGCGTTGAGGTTGCACGCGTCGTGGCCGGCGCCGGAGGTGATGCGGCGGCTGGCATAGCCCAGCGTTTCCGCGGCGGTCGCGACCGCGCTGACCAGCGTCTTGTCGAAATGCGTCGGCTCCTTGCGCCAGACCAGATCGAGCTTCACCTCGACCTTGCGCTTGGCGGCGATCTCGGCGACCGCGGCGCGAATGCGCGTATCGAGCTCCGCCAGAATTTGGCCGTCGGCGCTGCGGGTGTCGATGGTGAAGGCGATCTCGCCCGGAATGACATTGCGCGACGGTGCCGCGATCACGGCCTCGCCGACGGTGCCGACGGCATTGCCGAGCTCGGTCGCGATCCGCTCGACTGCAAGCACGATCTCCGAGAGCGTCGCCAGGGCGTCGCGGCGCAGGTTCATGGGGGTGGAGCCGGCGTGGCTTTCGAAGCCGGTGATCTTGCCGTCGTACCACAGCACACCCTGACCGTTCTCGACCACGCCGATAGTCTTGCCCTCAGCCTCGAGGATCGGCCCCTGTTCGATATGTAGCTCGATGAAGCCGCTGAACGGCTGGGCGCCGACCTCCTGATCGCCTCGATAGCCGATGCTGTCCAGCGCCTCTGCGACGCTGATGTCGACGGCGTCTTTGCGGCTCAGAATATCTTCGACGGTGAAGTCGCCGACAAAAGCAGCCGATCCCATCATCGCCGGCGCGTAGCGTGAGCCTTCCTCGTTGGTCCAGTTGGTGACGCAAAGCGGCAGCTCGGTTTCGATGCCGGCGTCGTTCAGCGTGCGGATCACTTCCAGCGCGCCGAGGGTGCCGAGGATGCCATCGAACTTGCCGCCCGTCGGCTGGGTGTCGAGATGGGAGCCGAGCCCGATCGGCGGCTTCGACATGTCGCGGCCCTTGCGGAGCGCGAACATGTTGCCGAGCGCATCGACCCGAACCTCGAGGCCTGCCTGTTCGCACGCGCTGCGAAACCAGTCGCGGACCTGCTTGTCTTCCTGTCCCAGCGTCAGTCGCCGCACGCCGCCTTTCGGCGTGGCGCCGAACTTCGCCGTGGTGTGGATGGTGTCCCACAGGCGTGCGGAATCGATCTGCAGGTTCGAGGCAGGCTTGGTCATGCGGTCTCCGGACAAATCAGCGCCGAGCGGCGCGGCAGAAGATGAGAGAGTTCAACGCGCCGATGCGCGCGTCAACCGATTGCGGGTTCGCGCGCCGGCAGAACTTCGCGCAGCTGCGCTGCATCGGGCGCAGTCTCGCCCGCCGCTTCGGGCATGAAGCCGCCGGTGTGAGCGATGTCGACCGCGAGTTCGGCGACGCGCTCGATGGCCACCGTGTCGGGTGAAGCGAGCCAGCTCGCGGAGAAACGCAGCGGGGGAATTTTGAGGTCGGTCTCCAGCAATTGCAGCCGTCCGTCTGCAAGTTCGTTCTCGACGATGGCGGTCGGGATCACGGCGATGCCCAGGCCCTCGATCGCCATGTGGATCACGGTCCCGAGCGACGCCGAGGCGTGCAGCCGTATCGGCGGCAGCTCCGGCTTGTTGAACAGAGAGCGGACGATCTCGTAGGGCTGTGTCTTGCGTGGGAAGGTGATGATCGGAAAACGGGCGAGGTCCTCGACCGTAAAGGGACCCGGTCCAAGTCCCAGCTGCGGACTCGCGAGCAGCCCGATCGGATATTCGCACAGCACTCGACTGCGGACCGTGGATGCCGTCATCGGGCCGAGCAAGAAGGCGAGTTCGATCTCCTGAGCCAGCAGGCGTGCGCGCAGGTTCGGCGTAATGTCGACTTCGATCTCGAGCGACAAATTCGGATACAGCCGATTGACCCGCTCGATCAGGCGCGGCAGCCAGGTGTGGACGATGGTCTCGGCTACACCGAGCCGTAGCACGCCGCGCATGCTGGACTGATCGCCAACCACGGCGAGCATTTCGGTGCGCAGGCCGATCAGTTTTTCGGCGTAGAGCATCAGCTGCCGCCCGCTCGGCGTCGGCGACGCCATGCGGTGATCACGCTGCAGGAGCCGCACGCCAAGTTCGCGTTCCAGTTGTGCAATGCGCTGGGAAATCGCGGGTTGGGTCGTATTCAACTTGTGCGCGGCGCCGCGAAAGCTGCCGAGCGTTACAACCCAGAGGAAGGTTTCCAGCGCTTTGAAGTCCACCATGGGTGTGGCTCCTCATCATGGATAATGAAGTTTTATCGTTTCTGATCAGAAACAAAGATTAGACATTATACTAGGCTTGCGCTCCAGTACTGTCGAGAGATTAGGCGGAGCCGAAGAATGACTGTTTTTGCGGCAGGTGAGCAGTTCCAGTCCGACGGTTCGATGAGTCCATCTCATCAGGCGCGGCTCGCTTATCGCGCAGGACTGGCCGACTCGACCGCCGGCGTCGCGCCTGGCTACGTACAGGGCAACCTGGCCATCCTTCCTGAAAAGTATGCCGGCGCCTTCCACCGCTTCTGCCAGCTCAACCCCAAGCCATGCCCGATCATCGGCATGTCGGACGTCGGCAATCCGATGATCCCGTCGCTTGGCATCGACCTCGACATCCGCACCGACGTGCCGGCCTACCGGGTCTGGCGAGACGGCGAGGTGATCGACGAGCCGGCGGACGTGCGGGCGCATTGGCGCGACGATCTGGTCGCTTTCGTGATCGGCTGCTCGTTCTCGTTCGAAGAGGCGCTGCTCGCCGACGACATTCCGATCCGGCACATCGAGGAGAAAGTCCGCGTGCCGATGTATCGCACCAACATCCCCTGCACGCCGGCGGGCCCCTTCGCTGGGCCGATGGTTGTGTCGATGCGGCCGCTGAAGCCCAAGGACGCGATCCGTGCGGTGCAGATCACTTCGCGGTTTCCGTCGGTTCACGGCGCGCCGGTGCATATCGGTTTGCCCGAGTCGATTGGCATCGCCGACATCACCAAGCCGGATTACGGGGACGCGGTGACAATCAAGCCGGATGAGTTGCCGGTGTTCTGGGCATGCGGCGTCACTCCGCAGGCGGTGATCGCAGCCGCGAAGGTGCCGTTCGCAATTACACACGCGCCCGGATTGATGCTTGTCACCGACCTGAAGAACAAGCACCTTGCCGTGCTGTGAGGCCAACTGAACTTCGATCCCGAACCTTCGATCCCTTGACCATCAGCGCTGGTAACAAAGGAATATGACATGAAGATCGATCGCCGTAATCTCCTGCTGGGTGGCGCCGCGACCGCGGCGGTGCTGCCGTTCGCCACTGCTGCTCGCGCGCAGGCCAAGGAAGTCGTGATCGGCGTCGTCTATCCGTTGTCAGGAGCCAGCGCGCAGATCGGCGTCGATGCGCAGAAGGCATTCCAGACCGCGGCCGAGCTGATCAATGGCAACTACGACTACGATCTTCCGCTGGCACGTGGCGAAGGGCTACCGGGTCTCGGCGGCGCCAAGGTCCGCCTGGTGTTCGCCGACCATCAGGCCGATCCGCAGAAGGGTCGCGCCGAAGCCGAGCGCCTGATCACCCAGGAAAAAGTGAGTGCCATCGTCGGTACCTATCAGAGCGCCG
>NZ_JBMDXE010000307.1:0-50301 GCF_048594845.1 Rhodopseudomonas sp.
ACGGCGAGCAGCGGCACTTCCGGCAACGCCACCGCGGCGGCGCCGTCGTCCGCCATGATGATCTGATCGGCCGCCAGCGCCAGCTCGTAGCCGCCGCCCGCCGCGGTTCCGTTGATCACCGCGATGCTGCGCTGACCGGAGAACTCGGAGGAGTCCTCGAAGCCGTTGCGGGTCTCGTTGGTGAATTTACAGAAATTGACCTTGTGGGCATGCGTCGCGCCGGCCAGCATGCGGATATTGGCGCCCGCGCAGAACACGCGGTTCTTGCCCGAGCGCAGCACGATCACCTTCACGCCCGGATGCTCGAAGCGCAGCCGCTGCGTCGCGTCGGCGAGCTCGATATCGACGCCGAGGTCGTAGGAGTTCAGCTTGAGCTGATAGCCCTCGAACAGGCCGCCATTCTCGTCGACATCCATGATCAGGGTCGCGACTTCGCCATCGACCGCCAGCTTCCAATGCCGATAGCGCGACGGATCGGTCTGAAAATCGATCCGGCTCGCTCCATTCGCGAGAACGCGATCCTCCGCGGCCATGCGGCTCCTCCCTAGACTTGATTGATGTGCATTATAATGCACGATCTTAAGCCCGTCCAGCGACAACCCACCGGAACATGCATTTTGTTGCAGGCGATCGAGTTAGGCAGCGTCGCCGCGTACAGCCTCGCCGTGGTCTTGCAACAGACGATTGGCGAAGTCTGAGACGGCCCGGAGGGTGGCTTCCGTGGCCTCGCGGTGCGGGGCATGTCCGGTGTTCGGCAGGATCACCGTTTCGATCGGGCAGTAGCACTCGGCCTTGGCGATCGCGATCTGCCGCAGCGTGCCATACTGATCGTCGGTGCCCTGCACGATCTGCACCGGCACGCGGATATAGGCGAGGTGATCGGCGATATCCCAGGAGCGGAACGCCGGATCGAGCCAGGCGTCGTTCCAGCCGCGGAAGGCGTTGTCGACATCCTTGTGCCACCTGGCCAGCTTGGCGCGCAGCTCGGTCGTCTCATACGCCTGCTTGATCGCGGCGATCGACTGCACCGAAATATCCTCGACGACGAAATGCGGCGCGATCAGCGTCACGCCCCGGATGCGATGGTCCGGTACGCCGCCCGCATAGATCGCGGCGATCGATGCGCCATCGGAATGGCCGACGAACAGGCCGCGCTGGAAGCCGATCGCGTCGAGCACGCGCGGCAGCACGTCGAGCGCCTCGCGATGCATGTAATCAACCTTGCGCGGCAGCGCGGCCGGGCTCGACTGCCCGTAACCGGCGCGCGAATACACGAACACGCCGGCGCCGGTCGCCGCCGCCAGCTTATCGGAGAAATCACCCCACAGCCCGACGCTGCCGAGCCCTTCGTGCAGCAACACCAGCGTCGGGGCTTCGGCCGGCGACGAGCCGATCATGCGATATTCGAGCTGGTGATCGCCGATGGTGAGATGGCCGGAAGGCGCGAGCTTCGTCACTGCGCACCCTCGCGTAGTTTAAAGCGCTGGATCTTGCCGGTGGCGGTCTTGGGCAGGCTTTGCACCACCTCGATCCAGCGCGGATATTTCCAAGGCCCGACCTTCTGCTTGACGTGATCCTTGAGCTGCTCGTAGAGGCCATCCGCGACGAAACCTTCGCGGAGCACAACGTAAGCGCGCGGCTTCAGCAGACCGTCGAAATCGGCGTCCGGCACCACCGCGGCTTCGAGCACGGCCGGATGCGTGATCAGCGCGCTCTCGACCTCGAACGGCGACACCCAGATGCCCGAGACCTTGAACATGTCATCGGCGCGGCCGCAGAAGGTGTAGCGGCCGGAGGCGTCGCGGATGTATTTGTCGCCGGTGCGCGTCCAGCTGCCCTCGAAGGTCGCGCGGCTCTTGCTGCGCTGATTCCAGTAGCCCTCGCCGGCCGATGGCGCATCGACCAAGAGTTCGCCGACTTCGCCATCGGCGACGTCGGCGCCGGTTTCGTTGACCAGCCGCACCTTGTAGCCGGGCACAGGCCGGCCCGAGGTGCCGTACTGAATGTCGCCAGGCGCGTTGGACAGGAAGATGTGCAACAGCTCGGTCGAGCCGACGCCGTCCAAAATGTCGGCGCCGAACCGCGCCTTCCAGGCCAGCCCGACGGACTCCGGCAACGCCTCGCCGGCCGACGTGCAAACGCGCAGCCGCGCGCCGGCGGCCTCGCTCTTCAGCGCCGGATCGTTCAGCATTGCGGCGAACAAAGTCGGCACGCCGCAGAAGATGGTCGGGTTATAGCGCTGCATCAGCTTGTAGATCACCGCTGGGGTGGGGCGTTCGGCGTTCAGTACCGTGGTGGCGCCGACCGACAGCGGGAAGGTCAGCGAATTGCCGAGCCCGTAGGCGAAGAACAGTTTCGCCGCCGACAGCACGACGTCGTCCTCGCGGATGCCGAGCACCTGCTTGGCGTAAGTCTCGGCGGTGGCGGCGAGGTTGGCGTGCAGATGCCGCACACCCTTCGGCATGCCGGTCGAGCCCGACGAGTAGAGCCAGAACGCCGGCTCCTCGGCGTGGGTGCGCGCGGTGTCGAAGCTGTCGCTCTCGCGGGCGAGTTCGTCAGCGAGCTTGAGATGGCCGTGCGCGTCGTTGCCCGACACCACAACATGCGCGAGATCCGGCAGCCCGGCGACGATGTCCTTCACCACCGGATAGAGCGTCTCGGAGACGAACAGCACGCGGGCGCGGCAGTCGGCCAGCACGTAGGCGTATTGCTCGGCGGTGAGCAGCGTGTTGAGCGGCACCGGCACCACGCCGGCGCGGATTGCGCCGAGGAACACGACCGGGAAGTCGATCGTGTCCAGCATGATCATCGCCACGCGCTCTTCGCGGCGAACGCCCAGCCGGCGCAGCATGTTCGCGGCACGGCAGGTCTGAGCCTGCAGCTGCAGATAGCTCAGTTCGGACACCGTGTCGGTGAAGGCGAGCTTGTCGCCGCGTCCCTCGGCGACATTGCGGTCGAGCAGCCAGCTCACCGCATTGTACGACCCAGCCCCGGTCATCCCGTGCATCGCCCGGTCCCGCCAAGGTTCATGGCGTCCTCCCATTAGAATTATAGTTCATTAGAATTATAGTGCATAGGAAGCCACCAGACCGGGTTGCTGTCAATCCTGCACGGCACTATGATTCAGCCCGCATGAGCGCGCTTCCCGATACCCCCGAGACCAATGAATCCGACGCCGGCTTCCTGCTGGAGCTCGGCCAGCGCGTCCGCACGCTGCGCGGGCTGCGCGGCATGTCGCGCAAGGTGTTGGCGAAAGTCTCCGGGATTTCCGAGCGTTACATCGCGCAGCTGGAAAGCGGCAAAGGCAACGTGTCGATCATGCTGCTGCGCCGCGTCTCCGACGCGCTGGCGACGCCGCTCGAGGACCTGCTGCCGTCGGGGGATCCGTCGATCGACTGGCCGGTGATCCGCGATCTGGTGCGGCGCGCCACGCCGGTGCAGATCGCGCACGCCAAGGACGTGCTGTCCGGCATGGGCCGGCTCGGCGCCGGGGCGCGGCGGGCCAATGCGTTTCACGGCGTAGCGCTGATCGGACTCCGCGGCGCCGGCAAATCGACGCTGGGGCGGATCCTCGCGGACAAGATCGGCTGGAGCTTCGTCGAGCTCAACAAGGAGATCGAGGCGCAGAACGGGCTGTCGGTCGCCGAGATCATCGCGCTGTACGGCCAGGAAGGTTTCCGCCGCATGGAGCAGGCGGCGCTGACGCAGTTGTTAGCTCGCAAGGAACTGATGGTGCTGGCGACCGGCGGCGGCATCGTCTCCGAGGCGATCACCTTCGATCAGATCCTGTCGTCGTTCTACACGATCTGGCTGAAGGCCGAGCCCGAGGAACACATGGCGCGGGTGCGCCGCCAGGGCGATCTGCGTCCGATGGCCGACGACCGCGCCGCGATGCAGGAACTCCGCACGATCCTGCACAGCCGCGAACCACTGTATGCGCGCGCCGCCGGCGTGCTCGACACGGCGGGACTAACCGTCGAGGCGGCCGCCGCAAAGCTGATCGCAATGGTGTCGCCGGTGCTGTGCCGCGACGCCTGCGCGTTCGGACTGAAGGACGAGACGGTGTAGATAGCACCGTCATTGCGGGGCGCGCGCCCTTTGCGCGCGAACCCGGAATCTCGAAATTGTGGGAAACATCGGAGTCGCGGAACAGCTCGGGATTCCGGGTTCGCTACGCGCCCCGGAATGACTGACTAACTGTTATACGCCCAAATGCCGCTCCAGCAGCTCCGGTTGCTCGGCGAGTTTTGCCGGAGCACCGTCGAAGACGATGGCGCCCTTTGCAAGCAGCACCATGCGGTCGGCGATCGCGGCCAAGCTGCGGAAATCCTTGTCCACGACTAGCGTAGCGACGCCCTCGCCGCGGATCACGCCGAGGGTGCGCCAGATTTCCTGCGCGACCAATGGCGCAAGGCCTTCGGTCGCCTCGTCGATCAGCAGCAATTCCGGATTGGTCATCAGCGCGCGGCCGATCGTCAGCATCTGCTGCTCGCCGCCGGAGAGCTGATGGCCACCATGGCCGCGGCGTTCGGCGAGCCGTGGAAACAGTTCGAAGATGCGCGGCAACGTCCACGTCGCGCGTCCGTCGCGGCCGGGGCGTGCGGCCATGATCAGGTTCTCGACGACAGTGAGGGCGCCGAACACGCCGCGGCCTTCCGGCACGAGCGCGACACCGCGGCGCGCGATCGCTTCGGGCGGCCGGCCGCCAATCTCCTCGCCATGAAGTAATCGCCGGCCGCGGCACGACGGCACCAGGCCCATCAACGTGCGTAGTAACGTCGTCTTGCCCATGCCGTTGCGGCCGATCAGCGCGATCTGTTCGCCGCGAGCGATGGTGAGGTCGATGCCGTGCAAAATCTGGCTGGCGCCGTAGAACGCCTCGAGCCGCTCCGCCTGCAGCAGCGTTGTCATGCGGCGTCTCCGTGGGTACCGAGATATGCCGCCCGCACCGCCGGATGGCGCCGCACGTCTTGTGGCAAACCTGAGGCAATGACCTGACCGTCCTGCATCACGGTAAGCCGGTCGGCGAGCTCGAATACCGCGTCCATGTCGTGCTCGACAATCAAGACTGCGTGGCGTTCGCGCAGCGAAGCGATCAGCCCGATGATGCCGCGCGCCTCGGCGTGGCCCATCCCGGCGAGCGGCTCGTCGAGCAGCACGATCGCCGGATCGGTGGCCAGCACCATGGCGATCTCGAGCTGGCGTTGTTCGCCGTGGCTGAGCACATTGGCGATGATACTTTCACGGCCGGCCAGATCGGCGCGACTAATCGCATCGGCCGTGCGGCGCTGCACCTCGGGGTCGGTGAAGGCGCCGCCGAACATCCGCAGCGGCGCGCGGGAGCGGGCCTGCGCGGCGATGCGGACGTTTTCGTGGACGGTGAAGCGGGGGAAGATCGTGGTCTTCTGAAAGGCGCGGCCGATGCCGGCGCGGGCGCGCTTGTCCGGCGCGAGCGCGGTGATATAAGCCTCGCCGAGTTTGATCTCGCCGCTGCTCGCGATCAGTTCACCCGATAGCAAGTTGATCAGCGTCGACTTGCCGGCGCCGTTGGGGCCAATCACCGCGTGGATCTCGCCGCGCTTGATCTCGATCGAGACGTCGGCGACGGCGCGCAGGCCGCCGAAGCGTTTGCCGAGCCGCTCGGCGCGCAGCGTGGTCTCAGGCATGGCCGGTCTCCGGCGCAGCGGCGGACGTCGTGGCCGGTTTGTTAGCACGCGCGGGCGTGCGTTCCCCCATAACCATCGGCCAGAGCTGGCGCACGCCGTTCGGCAGCAGCAGCACGATGGCGATGACGATGACGCCTTCGATCAGCTTCCATTGCTCGAACGTCGCCTTCAACAGTTCTTCGAGTCCGAGCAGCACCAGCGCGCCGATCAGCGGGCCGGTGACGGTGCTGAGCCCGCCGATCAGCACCATCACCAGTGCCACCGCGGATTGATGCCAGCCGAGCATCTGCGGCGCGACGAAGCCGAACTGGATCGCCGCGAAGTAACCGGCGAGGCCGGCGAGCGCGCCGGACAGCGTAAAGGCGATCAGGCGGATGCGGAAGATCGGAAAGCCGAGCGCGCGGGCGCGGCGCTCGTTGTCGCGCGCGGCGGCGAGTGCATGGCCGAACGGCGAGCGCACCAGCATGGTGAGCAACGCGATCGCGCCGACCGTCACGGCCAGCACCACGAAATAGAACACCAGCGGCTTGTCGAGATCGAGCAGCCGGACGCCGGCGATCATCAGTTCGGGCTTGGCGTTGATGAAGGCGCCGTCGGAGCCGCCGGCGAAATCGGCATCGTGGAACAGATAGAACAGCATCTCGCCGAACGCGAGCGTCACCATGATGAAGTACACGCCCCGGGTGCGCAGCGCCAAGGCGCCGATCACCAGCGCCACGGCGCCAGCGGCAACCACCGCGGCGGGCAGCGTCAGCAGCAGCGAAGCCGGATCGTATTTCGGCGACAGTAGCGCCAGCACATAGCCGGCGAGGCCGAAGAATGCGGCGTGGCACAGCGACACCAGCCCGCCCTGCCCGACCACCAGATTGAGCGCCATCGCCAGCACGCCGAGGATCAGCACCTTGCTGGCGAACTGGACGTAGTATTGCGGCACGAAGAAGGGCAGCGCGATGGCGGCGGCGAGGCACAACGCCGGCACCATCCCTGCTCTGATAAGGCTCGCTCTCTCCTTCGTCATGGCCGGGCTTGTCCCGGCCATCCACGCCTTTGCTGCGGAGAGATCGTCAAGGCGTGGATGCCCGGGCCTTCGCCGCGCCGAAGGGGCTCCGGCCCCGCAGGCGGGACGAGCCCGGGCATGACGGAGGTGGTCATGTGAGGATGACGCTTCATCTCACACCTCCCGCCGGCCCAAGATGCCATTGGGCCGCCACAGCAGCACCAGCGCCATCAGCAGATAGATCAGCATGCCCGACACGCTCGGAAAGAACACTTTGCCGAAGGTGTCGGTGAAGCCGATCAGCAGGGCGCCGATGGCGGCGCCGGCGACCGAGCCGATGCCGCCGAGCACGACGACCACGAAGCTGAGGATCAGCATGCCGTCGCCCATGCCGGGATACACCGTCGACATCGGCGCGGTGACGATGCCGCCAAGTGCGGCGAGTGCGATGCCGACCGCAAAGACGAGACGATTGACCTTGTCGTAGTCGATGCCGAGCACGCGGGTCATCTCGCGGTTCTCGGCGCCGGCGCGGACGATCATGCCGATTTTGGTGCGGGTGATGACCAGGAAGATCACAGTCGCCACCGCGAGGCAGAACACGCAAATGGCGAGGCGATACACCGGGTATGACAAGTTATCGGTGAGCTGGATCGAGCCCGACAGCCAGTCCGGCGGCGCAACGGAATGCACGTCCTTGCCGAACAGGATCTGCCGCACCTCGTCGATCACCAGGATCAGCCCGAACGACAGCAGCACCTGCGCCAGATGATCGCGGCCGTACAGCCAGCGGATGAATACGCTCTCCAGCGCAAGGCCAAGGACGAAGGCGATCGCCACGCCGCCGATCAGCGCCGCCAGATAGTTGCCGGTCATCAGCGCGATCCAATAGGCGAGGTAGGCGCCCAGCATATAGAACGCGCCGTGCGCCAGGTTGATCACGCCGAGAATGCCGAACACCAGCGTCAGCCCGCTGGCGACCAGGAACAGCACCATGCCGTATTGCACGGCATTGAGCAGCTGAACGCCGAAGGTGATCAGGTCCATGGCTTAAGCCTACTAAGACGCGCTGAATGCGCTTGCGTTCGTCATTCCGGGGCGCGAGCGCAGCTCGCGAGCCCGGAATCCATAACCACCGCCAGGGGATATGGATTCCGGGCCCGCGCCAAGGGGCGCGTCCCGGAATGACGAGGCTTACTTTGTGTCTGCTGACTCACCACGCCGCTCTTTCCGTACCAGCCCTTTCCGCTCCGACGTCATTGCCGGGCTTGACCCGGCAATCCATCTCTCGCGAAAACCTTCATGCTTTGATGGATGGCCGGGTCAAGCCCGGCCATGACGACCTGTTGGTAAACTGCACAGCTGCGCCCGCGAAAACGCTCAAGTCATCCTGCAGCCGCGCGCCGGATCATCCACGGCGCTTTGCGCGATCGAGATCATTTCGTTGCGGCCGTTGCGGACTTCGCGGAGGTAGATGTTCTGCACCGGGTTGTGGGCCTTGTTGAACGACAGCGGGCCGCGCGGGCTGTCGATCTTCGCCGCCGCCATCGCCTTGATCATCGCGTCGCGCGCGGCGGCATCGCCCTTCACGGCGTCAAGGCCGATTTCGAGCAACGAGGCGGCGTCAAAACCCTGCACCGCGTAGATGTCGCCGTCCTTCTGGGTCTTGGCCTTGAAGGCTTTCAGGAACGCGACGTTGGCGGGATTATCGAGATTGTCGGCGTAGTGCAGGGTGGTCTTCAGCCCGTTCGCCGCTTCGCCCTGCGCCTCGATGGTGCCGTCGGTGAGGAAGCCGGCGCCGTACAGCGGGATCGTCTTGTTGAGGCCCGCGGCGGCGTAGTCCTTGACGAACTTCACCGCGCCGCCGCCAGCGAAGAAGCTGAACACCGCATCCGGCTTGAGCTGCGCGATGCGGGTGATCAGCGCCTGGAATTCGACCTGCGGGAATGGCAGCGTCAGATCCTCGACGATCTTGCCGCCGTTCTTGGTGAAATTCTCCGAGAACGCGCCGATCATCTCGGCGCCGGCGGTGTACTTCCAGGTGATCGTCGCGACGTTCTTGATGCCGGCGTCGGCCATCACCTTGCCCATCGGGAAGGTGGTCTGCCAGTTCGAGAACGAGGTGCGGAAGATGTTCGGCGCACAGGCTGGCCCGGTCGCGTCGTTGGCGCCGGCGTTGGGGATGATCAACATCGTGCCGCTATCGCGCGCGACCTTGACCATCGCCATCGCGACGCCGGAGTGCACCGTGCCGATCACCACGTCGACCTTGTCGCGGCCGACCAGCCTGTTCATGTTGTCGGTCGCGGTCTCCGGCTTGGACTCGTCATCGACCTGCACGAAAGTGACGTCGCGGCCGCCGAGCTTGCCGCCGAGTTGCTCGACGCGCAGCCGGAAGCCGTCGTCGATGAACTGGCCGAGCTTCGCATATGTGCCGGTGTACGGCAGCATCAGGCCGACCTTGAGCGGCGCCGCCTGAGCGATCGCCGGCGTGGCGAAGCGCGGCAGCGTGGCGAGCGTGGCGGCACCGGCCGCGCCGGTGAGCAGCGCGCGGCGTGATAATGGCGGCAGAATTCGACTGTCGGACATGGCGTTCCTACCCCTTGGTGTTTGTTTGTCCGGTGATTTTTATGTTGTGAGCCCATCCCGACGTTGCCGCCGGCCGAGCCTCGTCCCGAACCTTGGTGGCAGCATAATTCAGGACGACGCGAAGGCAAGAATTATAGTGCAGCTTAGTTGAGGAAGGTCGACGAGTTGAAGGGCGAAGGCTCACCGTGCGACGCCGCATGGCTTCTCTTGCAAGCCAGAGAGGCGGCGTGGCACAGCCGCTAGTCTGCGAGTCGGAGCTTTCTTCCCGAGGATGACTGCGGCGATCCGCCGCTTATCGGCCGCTTAGGGGTCAGCAAGACGTCATCACCTCCCGCAAACGCGGAAGGGACAGCCGAAGCGTCAGCGAAGGCGAAGCGGCGTCCGCCGGTCCGCGTCGGGCCGAATGCGTCAGACAGGCGCGAGCGCCGCTAATGATCGAACGCGACGCCGATGCGGTTCTGCTTGATCCAGACGAGGCGGCAGTCGCGAACACCGCCGGACGTCACCAGGCGGAACCGCTCCGGCACGTAGGCGGTGTTGTCGACTTCGATCGCGGCTCCCTCCTCCGAAATGTTGACCAGGAGGCAACCGAGGCTGACGCCGTTGAAAGAAACATGAGCTGGTTCCCCGATCTCGCGCCGGGGAAATCTGCGGTTGTCATCCACCCTGTCGTCCGTCTTTTTTTCAGTTTCATGCCGGCGATGGCAGCCACCGCGACTCGGCAAGTGACGAACACCACACACCAGCGATAATTCCGCCGCTACCCGATCGGCGCACGCAGCGTCCGGCTTATGCTCAGGGCTGCGTTCTTTCGAACTGCCGCAGCAGCTTGTTGCCGCGCTCGACCGCCGAATCCATCGCCGCCTGGGCGGATTTCTTGCCGCTGAACGCTTGTTCCAGCTCGTCGTCGATGACGTCGCGGATCAGCACGAAGGATCCGAGCCGCAGCCCGCGCGAATTGTCGGTCGGCGGCTTCAGCGTCATCTGCTCGATCGAGATCGCGGTTCCGGGGTTGCGATCGTAGAAGCCCTGCGCGCGGGTCAGCTCATAGGCGGCGCGCGTCACCGGCAGATAGCCGGTCGCCTGATGCCAGGCGGCCTGCACTTCCGGCCGCGACAGATAGGCGAAGAATTTCGCCACGCCCTTGTATTCGTCCGCCGGCCGGCCGCGCAGCACCCACAGCGTGGCGCCGCCGATGATGGTGTTCTGCGGCGCGCTGGCGACATCCGGCCAATACGGCAGCCGGCCATAACCGACGTCGAACTTCGAATTGGCGATGATGTCGGCGCGGGTCGCCGACGAGCCGATGAAGATGCCGCAATCGCCCTGCTGGAACCGCGGCTCGGCCGTGGTGGCGCGGCCGCTATAGTCGAACACCTTGGTCTTCTGCCACTCGGCCAGTTGGGCGACGTGGCGGATGAGCAGCGGATTGTTGAACACCAGCACGGCGTCGAGCCCGCCGAGGCCGTTGGCGCGGGTGGCGAGCGGCAGGTCGTGATAGGCGGAGAAATTCTCGACATTGACCCAGGACGGCCACGACGTGGTGAAGCCGCAGGCCGCGCCGCTATCGACCAGCTTCTTGGCCGCCGCGCCGAGCTCCGGCCAGGTGCCGGGCGGCTTCTCTGGATCGAGTCCGGCTTTCCGGAACATCGTCTTGTTGTAGTACAGGATCGGCGTCGAGGCGTTGAACGGAAACGACAGCATGTTGCCGGCCAGGTCGACATAATAGCCGGCGACCGCCGGCAGATAGTCGGCCGGCGAAAACGCCTCGTGCTCGTCGCGCATCAGTTCGTAGACTGGATAGACTGCGCCCTTGGCCGCCATCATGGTGGCAGTGGCGATCTCGTTGACCTGGACGATCGCCGGCTGGGTCGAGGAGCGAAACGCGAAGATCGAGGCGGTGACGGTTTCGGTGTAGTTGCCCTTGTAGCTGGGCACCACGCGGTAATCCGATTGCGAGGCGTTGAAATCCGCCGCCAGCTTCTCCAGCCGCCGGCCGAGCTGGCCGGACATCGCGTGCCACCAGGCAATATCGGTCGCCGCCCGCGCCGGCATCGCGCCCGCGAACGTCAGCAGCATGGCGAATGTCAGCAGGATCCTGGCTCGCCCCCGCCGCCGCTCACTCCCGATAGCCATATCCTGCGCCGGTCTGCTACATTGGCGGGACTTCTCCGGCCCCGGTCTCGGGATGCAACTCTATGGGATCGAACTTGCTGCTGTCCAGTCGAGCCGCGACGCCAGATGCGGCCGCAGCGCCGTTCGCCGCGCCTTTCGTCATCCGGGCATCATGCGGGGCCGGCAGGTTCGATGCGATCACACCTCGCAAGGCCGACTGATTTGGACCCGGTAGCAGCGCGCCAGGACGACAGCAGCGAGGCCCGGACGAGTTTCGTCAGCCGCTCCGGCGTGGTGCGTCTGGTCCGCGCCGTCCCGATCCGCTGGCGCATCCTGTCGATCGCGGCGCTGAACTCGCTGGTGGTGCTGATCCTCGCCAGCATGATCTGGAGCGGCGCGCGGGTGCTGAGCACCGCATGGGACGACGTGCGTCAGGTTCGCGAATCCGACCAGATCCTGGCCCTGCTCGAAAGCGAGACCGGGCGGCTGCAGAACCTGATCCATCGCTACATCAACCAGCCGAGCCCCGACCTGTTCGCCGAGATCCTGCTGCTGCGCGAGGCGGTGCTGGGCACGCTCAGCAACCGCGCCTCGACCGATCCGATGCTGTCGGGCTCGGTCGACGAACTGGAGCGCGTCACCGAGCGCTTCCTCAACGGCTTCGGCGACCTGCGCGCGCTGCAAAGCAAGATCAAGGACACCTATGAGAACCGGGTGCAGGGCCCGGCGCGCGACATCGCCGCGCTGTATTCGGTGATCGAGGGGGCCACCGGCCGGCGCGATGCGCCGATCTGGCCGGCGCTCGGCCGCTCGCGCGAGGCCTTCACGGCGATGCTGGTGGCGGCGAACTCGTATTACCTGTCGCTCTCCAAGGAAGCCGCAGAGGACGCGCGGCGCAACACCGAGACCATCGAACGCACCGTGCCGGTGATGATCGGGCTCGCCGACAACGACCTGCAGCGGATGGCGCTGGAGAAGCTGAAGCAGCGCGCCGCCGCGCTGAGCGACGGACTGCAGGATCTCTCGCAGCAGCTCGCCAGCCGCAGCGACCTGCTGCGGCATTCGATCGACGCCAGCCAGGCGGCGACCATCGCGGCGATCGATGCGCTGTCGGTGAAGATGCGCCAACGCGAGCAGAAGGCGCAGCAGACCTTCGACCGTACGCTCACCAACATCTCCCGCAAGGTGCTGTGGATCGCGGTGATCTTCATCGCCGTCATCCTGGTCGCGAGTACGATCATCGCGCTCAGCATCCGCAAGCCGCTGCACCAGATCCTGTCGGCGATGCACGCCATCACGTCCGGCGATTACGGCCGCCGCGTCGCCGGCACCGAGGCGCGTGACGAGGTCGGCGCGATGGCGCGCGCCGTCGAGGTGTTCCGCGAAAACGCGATCGACAAGCGCAAGGCCGAGGACGATCTCCGCGCCTCCAAGGAGAAAGCGGAGAGCGCGCTGCTCGAGCTCAATACCGCGCAGCAGAATTTGATCGATGCGGAGCGGCTGGCGGCGTTGGGCGGGCTGGTGGCCGGGGTGGCCCACGAGGTCAACAACCCGATCGGCATCAGCCTGACCGTGGCATCGAGCTTCGCCCGCAAGGCGACGTTGTTCGAAGCCGACCTGAAGGGCGACACGCCGCTGCGCAGGTCACAACTTGAGGAATTCGTTCGCTCCTCGCACGACGCGGCTCATCAGCTCGTCGCCAACCTGCAGCGCGCAGCCGAACTGATCCAGTCGTTCAAGCAGGTCGCGGTCGACCGCTCTCACGCCGAACGTCGCTCGTTCGATCTGCACGAGGCCACCGACCAGATCATCACCAGCCTCAAGCCGGTGCTGAAGCGGGCGCCGATCGAGCTGTCGATCGACATGCCCGACGGGCTGATGATCGACGGCTATCCGGGCTCCTACGGCCAGATCCTCACCAACCTGTTCCTCAACGCCGTCAACCATGCCTTCGCGGACGGCCGCGCCGGGACCATCACCATCAATGCCCGGCCGCGCGGCGACGACGTCGAGATCGTGTTCGCCGACAACGGCGCCGGCATGACGCCCGACGTGCAGCGCCAGGCGTTCGACCCGTTCTTCACCACGCGGCGCAACGAGGGCGGCACCGGGCTCGGCCTGCACATCGTTTACAATCTGGTGACCCAGCAGCTCGGCGGACGCATGATGCTGGAATCAAGAGTAGGACAAGGCACGACTTTTCGCATTATCATGCCACGTACCGCCACCGGCGCGCCGACCGACGCCGACACGCCCACCGACGGAAACCTGCAATGGCCGACCAGGACGATATCCTCCAACTGATCGAAGATACCGATCCGGTCGCCGAGCCGTCGAACGCCAAGCGGTGGAAGATCGCGGTGATCGACGACGATGCCGCCGTGCACGAGGGCACCCGCTTCGCGCTGAGCGACTACAGCCTCAACGGCCAAGGCCTCGAAATCCTGTCGGCCTATTCGGGCGCCGAGGGCCGCGAGCTGATGCGGGCCAACCCCGATATCGCCGCGGTGCTGCTCGACGTCATCATGGAGTCGGACGCCGCCGGCCTCGAACTGGTCGAGTACATCCGCAACGACATCCGCAACGAGACCGTGCGCATCATTCTGCGCACCGGCCAGCCCGGCCAGGCGCCGGAGCGCCGGGTGATCGTCGACTACGACATCAACGACTACAAGGCCAAGACCGAGCTCACCGCCGACAAGCTGTTCACCTCGCTGACCGCCGCGCTGCGCAGCTATCAGCAACTCGAGCGCATGGTGCAGACCCGGCGCGGCCTCGAGATCATCATCGACGCCGCCTCGACGCTGTACGACTTCAAGTCGATGCAGCGGCTGGCCGAGGGCGTGCTGACCCAGATCGCCTCGCTGCTCAATGTCGACTGCGCCGGCATCCTGGTGCTGCGCGACTCCGGCGACGACTTCTCCGTGCTGGCCGGCTCGGGCTGCTACAGCCGCTTCATCGGCTGCCCGGGCATCTCCCCGCTCGACCAGGACGTCCGGCAGATGGTTGAGGAGGCGTTCCGCCGCCGCAAACACGAATTCGCCGACCACCGCACCGTGCTCTATGTCCGCACCGGCAGCGGCCGCGAGGTGGTGGTGCTGCTGCAGTCCGAGCGTGAGCTGTCCGAGACCGACCGCTCGCTGGTCGAGATCTTCGGCAGCCGGCTGTCGATCGCGTTCGACAACGTGATCCTGTATCGGCAGCTGCACGAGGCCAACACCCAGCTCGAAGAACGCGTCGCGCAGCGCACCCGCGCGCTGACCCAGGCCAACCGCCGGCTGTCGACGCAATGGATGCGGCTGCAGCGCGCCAACGCGTTCAAGAACGAGATCCTCGGCACCGTCGCGCACGACCTGAAGAACCCGCTCGGCGTCATCCTCGGCCGCACCGAAATGCTGACCGAACTGATCAGCGCCGAAACCTCCAAGGACAGCGTGATCGCCCAGGTCGATCACATCCGCGAGGCGACGCGGCGGCTGACCTCGATGGTCGACCACCTGATCTCCGACGCGATGGCGGACGCCTTCGACATCTCGATCCGCCGCGAGCCGGTCGATCTCGCCGCGCTGGTGGCGGAAGTCGCCGAGGCCAACCGGCCGACGGCGACCAACAAGCAGCAGACCATTGCGGTGTCGATCCCGGCCGCGCGGGTGACGCAGTGCGACTCCGACCGGGTCCGCGAGGCGATCGACAATCTGGTCAGCAACGCCATCAAGTACAGCCCGGTCGGCGGCAAAATCTCGCTGCAGGTCGACGGCACCGACACCGACACCATCATCCGCGTCACCGACGAGGGCGCCGGCCTGTCGCCGGAGGATCTCAGCCGGCTGTTCGGGCGCTTCCAGCGGCTGTCGGCCAAGCCGACCGGCGGCGAAAGCTCGACCGGGCTCGGCCTGTCGATCGTCAAGAAGATCATCGACATGCATGGCGGCAACGTCAGCGCCCAGAGCCCGGGGCCCGGCCAGGGCGCGACCTTCACCATCACCCTGCCCGCATCGTCTGCCGCATCATGAGCCAGAACCCGCACATCATCGTCGTCGACGACGAAGCTCCGGCCCGCGAGATGGTCGGCGAGTATCTGAAGATGCACGGCTTCGCCGTGACGCTGTGCGACGGCGGCAAGAGCCTGCGGGCCGAGATCGCCGTCAAGGTGCCGGACCTGGTGGTGCTCGACCTCAACATGCCCGAGGAAGACGGGCTGTCGATCATCCGCGACCTCAAGGCCAAGACCAACGTGCCGGTGATCATGCTGACGGCGACCGCCAGCCCGATCGACCGCGTGGTCGGCCTCGAACTCGGCGCCGACGACTACGTCGCCAAACCCTGCGAGCTGCGCGAGCTGATGGCCCGCATCCGCTCGGTGCTGCGCCGTGCGGCGCCGAAGCCGGCCGAGGCTCCGGCTCCGGTCGCGGCGGCCAAGCCGGCCAACGAGCAACTGGTGCGGTTCGGCACCAAATGGCTCGACCTCGAAGCCCAGGCGCTCCGCGACGACGACGGCAACGAGCATCCGCTGACCGCCTCGGAATTCGGCCTGTTGAAGGTCTTTGCCGCCAATCCCAAGCGGGTGCTGTCGCGCGAACGGCTGCTCGAACTCGCCAACGCCCGCGACGCCGAGGCCTTCGACCGCGCCGTCGATCTGCGCATCATGCGGATCCGCCGCAAGATCGAGCCCGACCCGACCAAGCCCGCCGTGATCCGCACCATCCGCGGCGGCGGCTACCTGTTCTCTCCGGCATCCGAGCGGCCCTGACCGACGGCCGGTGGCTTCGCTGACCGTCACCTTCAATATTCACTTCACGGCCGGGCTCGCCTCGGACTTCCGCGTCGTCTCGGCCTCGAAGCAGCAACCCGAATGCCGGCAGAGGCCACCAATGACGTGAGGAAAGGTTTGTTCCCGGGATACGGGCCGCGAACTACGGCTCCCGATCTTTGAGCCGGACCTTTGAAAAGGTTGCTGTTTTTGTCCGTTTGTTTCATGCGGGCGGAGCCCGTGAAACAATTCCCCCGCTCACGAAACCATTTTCGACTTTGGGCGCAGACGTCCTGAAATGGTGCCTGACTAGTAAAGCTCCCAACAAACGCCGCGGGGGAGTGCGGCGGTATACGGGAGCCGTTCATGCAAAATGTAATTGCCATCAATGAAGCGGGCCGCCAGGGCATTATCGCCGCGCGCGCCACCACGGACGAAATGTTGCTGGCCAGCATTGCGGCTGGCGACCGGACCGCGATGCATACGCTGTATGCCCGTCACAATGTGCGGGTCTATCGCTTCATCCTGCGCATGCTGCGCGACCCTGCCACCGCCGAAGACCTAGTCAGCCAGGTGTTCCTCGATGTCTGGCGCACCGCCCGGCAGTTCGAAGGCCGCGCGCAGGTTTCGACCTGGCTGCTGTCGATCGCCCGCTTCAAGGCGCTGACCGCGCTGCGCCAGCGCCAGCATGAAGACATCGACCAGGACGACGTCCTGGAGATCGCCGACGGCGCCGACAATCCCGAGGCCGCGCTCGATCGCACCCGGACCAGCGACATTCTGCGCGCCTGCATCGCCAAACTGTCGCCGGCGCATCGCGAGATCATCAATCTCGTTTACTATCATGAGAAGTCGGTCGAGGAAGTCGGCCGCATCGTCGGCATTCCGCAGAGCACGGTGAAGACGCGGATGTTCTACGCCCGCAAGCAGCTCGCCGAGCTGCTTAAGGGCCACGGCGTCGAAACCATGG
Organism: Rhodopseudomonas sp.; assembly: GCF_048594845.1. Lineage (GTDB taxonomy): Bacteria > Pseudomonadota > Alphaproteobacteria > Rhizobiales > Xanthobacteraceae > Rhodopseudomonas. The sequence goes on from NZ_JBMDXE010000307.1 coordinate 17,088, forward strand.
CGGCCTGAAACACGCCAACGTGAAGCTCGCGCGGCGTTGTGCCACCGCGCCAGCCTGAAGGTCCCGATTTAGAAAGGATCTGCGGTCAGCCGAATTCACAGCCGCGCGGCGCGATGATATCTCCCCATCATCGCCGGTTGGACCACGCAGGTGTCGGATGACGACACAATTGAAACAATCGACGACATCCGCCGGAAAGAATTCGGTGCGATGATGATGATGTCGACACCGGGCGCGACCGGCGCGGCAGGCTCATTCAAGGCTTGATAACCATCGCGACCTCCAAGTGACCCGGACGGGATGCCCACCGTCCGGGTTTTGCTTTTTCGCACGACGCAGTTGTCGCACCCCCTACCAAAGACGACTTGCATGGACAAAATGGCCAAGCGCGCCGCGGCCATGTCATCGGCTAATTGCTAGGCACCTCCTGTCGCAAACGATAGGATCATCACGCGCGGTGATACGTGACCGCGCGGTCTTCGTGGTGGATGTGTCGGATGATCGAAGCCCTGGACCCTGTCGTATTGGCGCGCGCGCAATTCGCCTTCACGATGTCGTTTCACATCATCTTTCCGGCGTTCTCGATCGGTCTGGCGAGCTACCTCGCTGTGCTGGAAGCGCTGTGGCTGTGGACCGGCCGCGAGGTCTTCATCAACCTGTTCAAGTACTGGCTGAAGATCTTCGCCATCGCGTTCGGCATGGGCGTCGTGTCCGGTATCGTGATGTCGTATCAGTTCGGTACCAACTGGGCGGTCTTCTCCGACAAGACCGGCCCGGTGATCGGGCCGCTGATGGCCTATGAAGTTCTCACCGCGTTCTTCCTCGAGGCCGGCTTTCTCGGCGTGATGCTGTTCGGCCTCAAACTGGTCGGGCCGCGGCTGCATTTTCTGGCGACGCTGATGGTGGCGATCGGCACGCTGATCTCGGCGTTCTGGATTCTGTCGGCGAATTCCTGGATGCAGACGCCAGCCGGCTATGCGGTCAACGAGGCCGGGCAATTCGTCGCGACCAACTGGTTCGAGCTGATCTTCAATCCGTCGTTTCCGTATCGGCTGGTGCACATGGTGCTGGCCGCTTACCTCACCACCTCGCTCGTGGTCGGCGCGGTCGGCGCGTATCATCTGCTGCGCAATACAAGGCAGCCGGGCGCGCGGATGATGTTCTCGATGGCGATGTGGATGCTGACCGTCGTGGCGCCGATCCAGATCCTCGCCGGCGACGCGCACGGCCTCAACACGCTGGAGCATCAGCCCGCCAAGGTGATGGCGATGGAAGGTCATTACCAGAGCCATCCCGACGGGGCACCGTTCATCCTGTTCGGCCTGCCCGATCAGGACGCCGCAGTGGTGCGCTATGCGCTGGAAATTCCCAAGCTGTCGTCGCTGATCCTGAAACATTCGCTCGACGCGCCGCTGGCCGGGCTCGACACCGTGCCGCGGCAGGACTGGCCGCCGGTGCCGATCACCTTCTGGTCGTTCCGCATCATGGTCGGTCTCGGCCTGCTGATGGCGGCGCTCGGAGCCTTGAGCCTGTGGATGCGCTGGCGCGGCCGGCTGCACGAGTCGCGGCCGCTGCATGCGTTCGCGCTGGCGATGGGCCCCGCAGGCTTCGTCGCGGTGCTGGCCGGCTGGGTCACCACCGAAACCGGACGGCAGCCGTTCACGGTGTTCGGCCTGTTGCGCACCGCGGAGTCGGTGTCGCCGCTGGCCTCGCCTGCGGTCGCGTCGTCGCTGATCGCCTTCGTGATCGTGTACTTCGCGGTGTTCTTCGCCGGCACCGTCTACATCCTGCGGCTGATGGCGCAGCCGCCGCATCACGGCGAGGAAGGCCCGCCCGGCGCCACGCCGGCGCGCGCCGCCGGCATCACGCCCGCCCCCGCGATCGCCAGCCGGAGGCTCGGCTGATGACCATTGCTTACGATCTCGCGACTATCTGGGCCTTCATCATCGCCTTCGCGGTGTTCGTCTATGTGGTGATGGACGGCTTCGACCTCGGCCTCGGCATCCTGTTTCCGCTGTTTCGGACCAAGCGCGACCGCGACGTGGTGATGAACAGCGTCGCGCCGGTGTGGGACGGCAACGAGACCTGGCTGGTGCTCGGCGGCGGCGGGCTGTTCGCGGCGTTCCCGCTGGCCTATGCGGTGCTGATGCCGGCGCTGTACACGCCGATCATCGCGATGCTGCTGGGCCTGGTGTTTCGCGGCGTGGCGTTCGAATTCCGCTGGCGCACGCTGCGCGAACGCAACCGCTGGGACCTCGCCTTCTTCCTCGGCTCGCTGGTGGCGACGCTGGCGCAGGGCGTCGCGCTCGGCGCGCTGCTGCAGGGCATCCACGTCGAGGGCCGCGCCTATGCGGGCGGCTGGTGGGACTGGCTGACGCCATTCAGCCTGCTCACCGGCGTCGCGCTGGTGATCGGCTACGCGCTGCTCGGCGCCACCTGGCTGGTGATGAAGACAACCGGCGATCTGCGCGAGCAGGCGTATCGGCTGAGCCGCTGGCTGCTGCTCGGCCTGCTGGTCGCGATCGTAGCGGTCAGCGCCGCAACGCCGTTCCTGAGCTACGACTACTCGCAGCGCTGGTTCGACTGGCCGAACGTGCTCGCCACCGCGCAGGTGCCGCTCGCCGTCGCGATCGTCACCGCGCTCTTGCTGCGCGCGCTGGCGCAGAAGCGCGATTACCAGCCGTTCCTGCTGACGCTGTGCCTGTTTCTGCTGTCCTATGCGGGGCTCGGCATCAGCATCTGGCCCTATGTCGTGCCGCGCAGCATCACCATCTGGCAGGCTGCCGCGCCGGAGAACAGCCAGCTGTTCATGCTGGTCGGCGTCGCCATCCTGGTGCCGATCATCCTGATCTACACCGCGTGGGCCTATTGGGTGTTTCGCGGCAAGGTCGATCCGGAAAGCGGGTATCACTGAACGCGGGCGCACACAGCTATGTCCAATACTGAACCATCCGGACCTCTGTCGCGCCGCCTGCTGTGGTTCGTGGCGCTGTGGCTCGGCGGCGTCGCAGCTGTCGCGCTGGTGTCGCTGATCCTGCGGATGTGGATCGGAACAAACTGACATGGTACATTCCCGGCGCAATTGCTTCGGGAGGTGTCGATGCTTGGATTGTCGCGTGTGGTCGGCCGGCTGGCGTTTGCGGCAGCGTTGGTGATCGGCATCACACCGAGCCATGCGCAGCAGAACGACCCCGGCGACGAACCCGGCCTGATCGCCAATGACGATTACGAGCTGCCGCCCGAGCTGCGAAAGCAGATGGTCTATTACCGGACCAGCGAGCCGCCGGGCACCATCGTGGTGCAGACCTCCGAGCGCTATCTCTATCTGGTCCAGGGCAACAACCGCGCGCTGCGCTACGGTATCGGCGTCGGCCGCGAGGGCTTCACCTGGCAGGGCCTGTTGAAGATTTCGCGCAAGGCGGAATGGCCGGACTGGACGCCGCCGCCTGAGATGATCGCGCGCCAGCCCTATCTGCCGCGCTTCATGGCCGGCGGCCCCGGCAATCCGCTCGGCGCCCGGGCGATGTATCTCGGCTCGACGGTGTATCGCATCCACGGCACCAACCGGCCCGACACGATCGGCACCGCGATCTCCTCCGGCTGCTTCCGCCTGGTCAACGCCGACGTCGCCGACCTGTACGACCGCGTCCCGGTCGGCACCAAGGTCGTGGTGCGGCAGAAGCCCGAACTGTAACAGCCCTTCCCTCTTTTCCGAGACTCCCAATGTTGAAACGGACGTTCCAGACCGGGCTCGCGATCGGGCTCGTGGTCGCGGCGGCGATTGCTGCGGCCGCCATCACCTACGAGCGCTACGACACCAAGACCCTGAAGCGCACGATCCGGCGCGACGCCGTGCTGTGCGGCGTCAACAAGGGCCTGCCGGGCTTCGCGACGCCGGACGACAAGGGCAACTGGAGCGGCTTCGACGTCGACTTCTGCCGCGCGGTGGCGGCGGCGATCTTCAACGATCCGACCAAGGTGAAGTTCGTGGCGCTCGACGCCAGCGAGCGCTTCAAGGAGCTGCAGAGCCGCAAGGTCGACATCCTGTCGCGCAACTCGACCTGGAGCATGTCGCGCGAGACCAGCTACGATTTGTATTTCCCCGCCGTCGCCTATTACGACGGCCAGGGCTTCATGGTGCCGGCGTCGCGCAAGGTCGAGACCGCGCTCGAACTCGACGGCAGCAAGGTCTGCGTGCAGGACGGCACCACCACGCTGCTCAACCTCGCCGACTACTTCCGCGCCAACAACATGAAGTACACGGAAGTGAAGTTCGGCAAGCTCGACGAGGTCGTCGCCGCCTACAAGGACGGCCGCTGCGACACCTTCACGGCCGACGCCTCGCAGCTCTACGCGCTGCGCCAGACGCTGCCGAAGCCGGGCGACCACACCATCCTGCCCGACCTGATCTCCAAGGAGCCGCTCGCCCCGGTGGTCCGCCAGCGCGACGACGACTGGATGATGATCGTGAAGTGGACGCTGTACGCGATGATCAACGCCGAGGAGCTCGGCATCACCTCGCAGAACATCGACGAGGCGCTGAAATCGAAGAAGCCCGACGTGATGCGGCTGGTCGGCACCGAAGGCGCCTATGGCGAAGAACTCGGCCTGTCGAAAGACTGGGCCGCCCGCATCATCCGCCACGTCGGCAATTACGGCGAAGTCTACGACCGCAACGTCGGCAAACTCGGCATCCCGCGCGGCTTGAACCAGCTGTGGAGCAACGGCGGTATTCAGTACGCGCCGCCGATCAGGTAGGGATCGGCCGGGTTTTCTCGCCGGCCGCTCCCGCAGCCTCCGCCGTCATCGCCCGCGCAGGCGGGCGACCCAGTATTCAAGAGCCTGCGCGTTCAGGCGCGACGCATCCACACTCAAGCTCTGGAATACTGGATCCCCGCATGCGCGGGGATGACAGTTTGGAGTGTTGATGCGCCTAGCTCCAAAACACCCTCTCGTTCGTCATTCCGGCGCGCGCAGCGCAGCGGTGCAGGCGCGGAATGACGAAAGATCGTCGTCCGTAGCCCGGATGGAGCGAAGCGTAACCGGGGAAGCGGCTGCCCCGCATTCCGCTGCGCTGCATGCGGGCTACAGAGAATTCAAGACGGCAGAGCGCTCAATACTTCTTCCACTCCGCCAGCGCTTCGGCGTGGTAGTTCGCGTCGCCGAGCAGTTCCTGCAGGACGCGGGCGCGTTTCATGAAGAGGCCGATGTCGAACTGGTCGGTCATGCCCATGCCGCCGTGCATCTGCACGCCTTCCTGCACCGCGAGCGTCGTCACCGTGCCGGCCTTGGCCTTGGCGACCGCCACCGCAACACGCGCTTCTGACGCGTCGGCATCGACGGCCTGCAGCGCCTTGAGCACGGCGGCGCGCAGGATCTCGATCTCGGTGTAGAGATGCGCGGCGCGGTGCTGCAGCGCCTGGAATTCGCCGATCAGCTTGCCGAACTGCTTGCGCTCTTTCAGATAGCTCACGGTGCGCCCGAACGCCTCGTCGGCGACGCCGAGCATCTCGGCCGCCGCCGCGGCCCGACCGACATTCAGCACCGCCTCGAGCAGCGCGCCGCCGCGATCGACCTCGCCGAGCACGCTGTCGGCATTCACTTCGACACCGTCGAAGCTGATGCGCGCCGCGTTGTGCGCGTCAACCCTCACGGTGCGTTCGATCGAAACGCCCTTGGCCTTGGGATCGACCAGGAACAGCGTCAGGCCGTCGGCATCGCCGGGCTGGCCGCTGCTGCGCGCCGCGACGATCAGCAGATCGGCGACGTGGCCGTCGACCACCAGCGCCTTGTCGCCCTTCAGCTTGAAACCGTTGCCGGCGCGCGTCGCCGTCATCGCGATGCGCGACGGCCGGTGCTTGGCGCCTTCATCCACTGCGAGCGCGGCGATCAGCGAGCCATCAGCGATCTTCGGCAGATAGGTCTTCTTCTGCGCCTCCGAACCGCCGCGCGTCAGCGCCGAGGCGGCCAGCACCGCGGTCGCCAGGAACGGCGACGGCGTCAGGTTGCGGCCGATCTCCTCCATCACCACGCCGGCCTCGACGCAGCCGAGCCCGGAGCCGCCGAACGCTTCCGGCACCAGCAGGCCGGCGAGGCCCATCTCGGCGAAGCTTTTCCAAAGCTCGCGCGAAAAGCCGGTGGCGTCGCGCTCATCGCGCAGCTTGCGGAAATGCGCGACCGGCGCCTTGTCGCCGATCAGCCCGCGCGCCGAGTCGCGCAGCATGGTTTGTTCTTCGGTGAGGACGAGAGCCATGGGTGATGATCCAATGAATTCGGAGTGATGACTTTTGCGTTCGTCATTCCGGGATGCGCCCTTGGGGCGCAGCCCGGAATCCATATCCCCTGGAGGTGGTTATGGATTCCGGGTTCGCGTGGAGCCTGTCATTGGGCCGGCCGAAGGCCGGACCCGGTGGCGCGCCCCGGAATGACTCGTGGAGAGGCTTACTTACGCTCCCGGCAGATCGAGGATGCGCTTGGCGACGATGCCGAGCATGACTTCGCTGGTGCCGCCTTCGATCGAGTTGGCCTTGGTGCGCAGCCAGGCGCGGGCGCGGGCGCCGTCGTGGCTACGCTCGCTCTCCCACTCCAGCGCGTCGATGCCGCCGGCCGACATCAGGATCTCGTGGCGGCGCTTGTTCAGCTCGGTGCCGTAGTACTTCATCGCCGAGGAGAACGCCGGATGCAGCTGGCCGGCCTTGGCGAGATCGACCGCGCGCTCGGCCGCGCAGGCCAGCGCCGCCTCGTCGATGTCGAAGGTCGCGATCTGGCCGCGCAGCACCGGATCGTCGAGCTTGCCCTGCTCATCAATGCCCAGCGAGCCCGCCGCGACCTGGCCGAGCGGCCGGCCGCCATCGCGCCCGCCCATCCCGGAGATCATCGCGCGCTCGTGCTGCAGCAGATACTTCGCCACGTCCCAGCCGCGGTTGATGGTGCCGACGACGTGCGACTGCGGCACGCGGACGTTATCGAAGAAGGTTTCGCAGAACGGCGATTTGCCGGAGATCAGCAGGATCGGTTTGGTGGTCACGCCCTTCGAAGTCATGTCGAACAGGATGAAGCTGATGCCGTCGTGCTTCTTGGCCGACGCATCGGTGCGCACCAGGCAGAAGATCCAGTGCGCGTAGTTGGCGTAGCTGGTCCAGATCTTCGAGCCGTTGATGATGAAGTCGTCGCCGTCCGGCACCGCGCGGGTCTGCAGCGAGGCGAGGTCGGAGCCGGCGTTCGGCTCGGAATAGCCTTGGCACCAGCGGATTTCGCCGCGCGCGATCTTCGGCAGATGCTCGGCCTTCTGTGCCTCGTTGCCGTATTTCAGCAGCGCCGGCCCGAGCATCCAGATCCCGAAGGAGGACAGCGGCGGCCGCGCGCCGATCGCCGCCATCTCTTCGCGCAGGATTTTATGGCGCGCGCCGTCGAGGCCGCCGCCGCCATATTGGGTCGGCCAATCCGGCACGGTCCAGCCCTTGTCGCGCATCCGCTCGAACCAGACCTTCTGGGCGTCCGAGGCGAACTTGGCGTTGCGGCCGCCCCAGAAATTGTCCTCGTCGCCCTGCATCGGCTTGCGCATGTCGGGCGGGCAATTGGCCTCGAGCCAGGCGCGGGTCTCAGCGCGGAAGTGTTCGAGATCGGAGGTGTCGGTCATCGGGGCTCCCATCCACCGGGGCGGACTTGACGCCCGCGTTGCATTTGATTGGGCCGGACCTTAGCGGTCGCCGGGCGAAATTCAACATCCGTGTTGCGCAGCGCCATGCGCCGCGCGCTCTGGCATTTCGGCCGCAAACGCGTCACGTTTCGCGTCCCGAAATTCGGCACGGAGCGCAGCATCGCGCGCCGCCAGCAAGGACCTCTCCATGCGCCTGAAATTGCCCACGCCGGCCGAGATGAGCGACGATCAGCGCGCCATCTACGAGGAGTCGATCGCCAGCAAGCGCGGCACCCCGCCGCCGCCAATGATGGCGTGGCTGGCGAGCCCGGAGATGGCGCGGCACGCCACGCGGCTCGGCGCGTTCCTGCGCTTCGACACGTCACTGACCGCGGCGGAATCCGAACTCGCCATCCTGGTGACGGCGCGGCACTGGACCGCGCAATTCGAATGGTACGCGCACAAGAAGATGGCGCTCGACGGCGGGCTCGATCCGGCCATCATCGACGCGATCCGCGATCGCCGAACCCCATCGATCAGCGACCCGAAACAGCAGATGATCTACGACGTCGCCCGTTCTCTGCACGAGGCCAAGGGCCTTTCGAAGCCGCTGTACGACGCAGCCATGCAGACGCTCGGCGAACGCGGCCTTGTCGAAATCATCGGCCTGTGCGGCTACTACACGATGGTGTCGATGACGCTGAACACCTACGAATTCCCGCTGCCGGACGGCGAGAAACCTGAGCTCACCTAACCGTGTCCCGGACGCGATGCGGCACACAGTGCCGCTTCGCAGATCCGGGACCCCGGTTAACTAGAGCCGCAGCACACCGGGGCCCCGGCTCAGCAGCGCACCACGCCGCCAAGGCGGCGCGTTGCGCAGCATCCGGGGCACGCAAAACTTGAATGAGGACACATGACGGAAGCCAACCCCATTCCGGCCGGCACGCGGATCGGCCACGTCCACCTCAAGGTCGCCGATCTCGAGCGCGCGCTCGGGTTCTATTGCGGCGTGCTCGGCTTCGAGCTGATGCAGCGTTACGGCGATCAGGCGGCGTTCATTTCGGCCGGCGGCTATCACCACCACATCGGGCTTAACACCTGGGAGAGCAAAGGCGGCAGTCCGCCGCCGCCGGGCACCACTGGCCTGTTTCATACCGCGATCCTGTATCCGACCCGTCGCGCGCTGGCCGATGCGCTGCATCGCGTGCTCACCGCCGGCATCGCCCTCGACGGCGCCAGCGATCACGGCGTCAGCGAAGCGCTGTACCTGCGCGACCCCGACCAGAACGGCGTCGAACTGTATCGCGACCGGCCGCAGACGGAGTGGCCGCGGACGCCGGACGGCAAACTCGCGATGTTCACGCGGCGGCTGGATATCGAGGACTTACTCCGCTCACGCGAAGTTTAACACGCCGTCTCCCCACGTCATTCCGGGGCGCGAGCGCAGCTCGCGAGCCCGGAATCCATAACTACCGCGGCCAACGGTCGGACACGCCGCCTCTCCCCGCGGTGCGTCACCGCGAGTCCAGGGGCTATGGATTCCGGGTTCGCGCGCGAAGAGCGCGCGCCCCGGAATGACGCGGAGATTCAACCCATCCTGCTCATTGCACGAGCCATCAGACCAACTACGCGCCGCGGTCGGCGACTTCGACGGCTTGCTCGGCAATCTGCTTGCGCGATTTCGACCAGCCGCTGATCGCCAGCACGATCAGGCCCAGCAGTACTGGCGGGAACACCGTGAGATTGACGGTGGTCCAGCCGTAATTGGCGAGCAATTGGCCCGACGAGAACGAGCCGATCGCCATCATGCCGAACACCAGGAAGTCGTTGAACGCCTGTACCTTGTTCTTTTCGTTCGGCTGATGCGTCTCCAGCACCAGCGCGGAGGCGCCGACGAAGGCGAAATTCCAGCCGACGCCGAGGACGAACAGCGTCGCCCAGAAATGCGGAGCGGTGATGCCCATGATGCCGATCGAGGCGCCCGCCGCTTCCAGCGCCAGCCCGAGCGCGACCACGCGCGGCGCGCCGAACTTGGCGATCAGCGAGCCGGTGACGAAGCTCGGCGCGTACATCGCCACGATGTGCCATTGCAGGCCGAAATTGGAATCGCTGACCGGCAGGCCGCACATCTGCATCGCCAGCGGCGCCGAGGTCATCACCAGGTTCATCATTGGATAGGCGATCACGCCGCACAGCGCCGCGGCGATGAAGCGCGGCTGCCGCACGATCGTCAGCAGCGGCCGGCCGCCCGCGAGATCCGCCGGTTGCGGCTTCGGGGCATCGACGCTCCACAGCACCGCCATCGCGACCAGCGCGACGAAGGCCTGCACCACATAGCTGAAGGCGAACAGATAGGGCTGCCAGATATCCATGGTCCACTGCACCAGCTGCGGACCGAGCACGCCGGCGAACACGCCGCCGGCCATCACCCACGACACCGCCTTGGGGCGATAGGCGGCGCTGGCGCCGTCCGCGGCGGCGAACCGATAGGACTGCGCCACCGCGCCGTAGAGACCGCCGAAGAAGGTGGCGAGGCAGAACAGCGCGAACGCGCCATTGAGGATCGCCAGCGCGCCGAGCGCGCCCGCGGCCGTGCCGCAGCCGGCGCCGATCATGAAGGAGGTGCGGCGGCCGTAGCGGCGCGCGATCGCGCCGGTCGGCAGCGTGCCGGCGGCGAGGCCGACGACGTACATCGAGATCGGCACGGTGGCGAGCGCGACGCTCGGCGCCAGCTGGGCGCCGACGATCGCGCCGGTGGCGAAGATCACCGCCGAGTTGGCGCCGGTCAGCGCCTGCGCGGCGGCCAGCCGCCAGACGTTGGACCGCGCCCGCGCGTCGTCGGAGATGTCGCTCATCGCGGTCGCGTCAACCATCGGGAGTTTCGCCCTTCGTCCGGCCGGTACATCGCCGGGCCGTGGAATCGGCCGGCATCTTAGGTGGCGGCGCCCTGCGATCAACCGCCGCAGGCGCGGTGAACCTATGCGCCGACTTCAGCTTTCGCTGCTGCGGACGAAACACAGGATGAGATTGTTGGCCGGCATCGCGATGGTCTCGCTGAGCCGCAAGCCGTGCTGCGCCGCGAGCTGCTCCAGCTCGCCCAGATCGCGCACGCCCCAGTCTGGATTCGCAGCCCGCAGGCTGGCGTCGAACGCCGCATTGCTCGGCGCGGTGTGCTCGCCATCCTGCTTGAACGGGCCGTACAGCATCAGCTGGCCGTGCGGCGCGAGATAGCGCGCAGCGCCCGCGAACAGTCCCTCGGCGATTGCCCACGGCGCGATGTGAACCACGTTGGCGCAGAACACCGCGGTGAGCGGACCCGGGCCCTCGCCATTCGTCATCTCGGCGCACCACGCAGGGTCGCTCAGATCGATCCGCAGCGGCGCGCGGATGTTGGCGAGGCCGGCGTGTTCGCGCCATGCAGCGATGCTGCTCAGATGCTGCGGATGGATATCGCTCGGCCACCAGATGATCTCGGGATGTTGACGCGCGAAGGCGACCACGTGCTGGCCGGTGCCGCTGCCGGCCTCGAGCACATCGCCCGTCGCGCCGTGCAGCAAGCGCGCCAGCACGTCGCGGATGGCCTGCTGATTGCGATGAAACGCGGCGGCATCGAGCCGGCCATCGGATTCGACCGGCCGACCGTCCTTGCCGAACTCGACCACATAGTCCGCCATCGTCACCGCGCCTTGTTGAGCTGGATCAAGCCGCATTGTTACTCGCAAGCAACATCCCGGGACAATCCCGTGCGCGACTGCGCGAACCGGGCGGACTGTCGCCAACGGCGAATTGACTCTGTCCCTTTCGATACTTCTAGTTGAACCTGACGGTTCCCCTCACGGGGATGAAAAGGGAATGCGGTGCGGAGCGATTGCTCTCAGGCCGCAGCTGTTCCCGCAACTGTAAGCGGTTCGACTTCTGTCGGAATGCCACTGGGACCTCGGCCCTGGGAAGGCGACGGAAGATATCACCCGCGAGCCAGGAGACCTGCCGTCATTCGTGGTCACACGCGAGAGTGCCGGTCGGGAATTGCAGGCATTGGTTTCACCTTCCGCGCAAGCAGGGTGACGCCTCGTTCGCTGTGACGTGCCACTGAACGTCCGGCCGAGGTTTGTCCATGCCGTCTTCTCACTCCGCTGCACCGCGCAGGCGCGTGCTGCTGTGTTCCACCATCCTGGCCTCCAGCCTGATCGCAGCGGTTTCGCCTGCGGTCGCGCAGGACATGCTGCCGACCATCAACGTCACCGCGACCCGCACCTCCGACGCCATCGTCGGCACCTCGAGCACGGTGATCACCGCCGACGACATCGCGCATTCGCCGGCGCAGACCGTGCAGGACATCATCGCGCAGACGCCGGGCGTGCAGACCACCTCGCTATATGGCGGCGTCAACGGCACCGGCTCGTCGGTCGATCTGCGCGGCTTCGGCGCCACCGCGACCTCCAACACGCTGTTCCTGATCAACGGCCGCCGCCTCAACGATCTCGATCTGCAGGGCGTCGATCTGTCGAGCATTCCGCTGCAGTCGATCGAGCGCATCGAGATCACCCGCGGCGGCAGCGGCGCGGTGCTGTACGGCGACAACGCGGTCGGCGGCGTCATCAACATCGTCACCAAGACCGGCGCCGGCGGTCCGCTGGCGACGTTCCGCGCCGAGGGCGGCGTCGGCTCGTTCAATCAGCGGCTGGCGTCGATCTCGGCCGCCTACAATTCCGGGCCGTGGTCGACCTCGGCCTTCGCGAACGGCGTCCGCTCCGACGGCTACCGCGCCAACAACGCGCTGGAGCAGAACAATGCGGTCGGCGAGTTGCGCTATGCGACGCCGGATCTCAGCGCGTTCCTCAACATCTCCGGCGACAACCAGCATCTCGGCCTGCCCGGCTCGCGGATCGTCGATCCTTCGCTCGGCGTCAACCAGCTCGCCACCAACCGCAGCGGCACCAACACGCCTTTCAACTTCGCCGACAAGCAGGGCGCCAACCTCACCGCCGGCTTCACCAAATCGCTGTGGGACGGCGCCGAGCTGATCGTCGACGGCGGCGTGCGTGACAAGCGGCAGCAGGCCGGCTATTTCGGCGACGTGCCGCTGCAGAGCTACAATGCGAGCTGGTTCGACGCGCATCTGCAGACCTGGTCGATCACGCCGCGGCTGAGCATCAAGAACGCGTTCTTCGGGCTGCCGTCGAAGATCCTCACTGGTCTCGACTATTACGACGCGACCTATGATTCCGATCGCGGCCAGTATCGCGACACGCCGCCGGTGCACATCTACAACCTGTCGCAGAAGACGCTGGCCGGCTACTGGCAGCAGACCATCGCGGTACTGCCGACCACCGACTTCTCCTATGGCGGCCGGGTGCAGAGCGTGAAGGTCGACGCCGCCGACCGGATGAATCCGCTGGCGCCGGGCTATTTCGGCGAGGCGCAGGCGCAGCCGCTGAACAGCACCGAGGCCCAGCACGCGCTGCATGTCGGCCTCGAGCATCGCTTCAACGACGTGTTCAGCGTGTTCGCCCGCGCGGCGCGCGCGTTCCGCACCCCGAATGTCGACGAGCGCGTCGCCTCGGGTCCGTCCTACGATGCCTTCTTCAATCCGATCCCCGGCACCTTCGCGCTGAAGACCCAGACCTCGGTCGATGTCGAGGGTGGCTTCCGCATCAAGTCGGGGCCCTTCGAGATGCAGGCGAGCGCCTACAACATGGATCTGACCAACGAGATCCGCTACGACCCGGTGAACTTCTACAACACCAACCTCGACCCGACCCGCCGGACCGGCGCCGAGACCAGCTCGTCGGTGCGGATCAGCGACAATCTGCTGCTGCGCAGCGGCGCCGCCTACACCAGCGCGACGTTCCGCGAAGGCGCCTTCGCCGGCAAGGACGTGCCGCTGGTGTCGCGCTATACGGCGAATGCCGGCGTGACCTGGAACGTCTGGCAGAAATATGTGGTGTTCGACGCCACTGCGCGGGTGTGGAGCAGCCGCTTCATGGACAGCGACAATGCCAACAGCCAGGTCAAGATCCCGGCCAACGGCACCGTCGACGTCAAGCTGAGCGGCGAGATCGACCACTTCTTCTGGTCGCTGAGCGTGATCAACCTGTTCAACGCACAATATTACGATTACGCGGTGGCCAGCACCTTCACGCCCGGCCGCTACGGCGCCTACCCGCTGCCGGGCCGGACCTATCTGGCGAAAGCCGGCGTCACGTTCTGACGGCGGCTCACGCTTCTTCACATCGACTATCGTGCATGACAGGCCCCGGCAGCAAAAGCTGTCCCGGGGCCGTTTTTCTTGCTACACCGCGCGCTTCCCAATTCCCGAAGACAATCGACGTGGACGAATGACGAACGACGAAAATTCTCGCCCCGCTGCGCGCGCCGCAGCCTCACAGGAGACCGACGGCGGCAAAGCCGAACGCGACGCCGCCGCGAAGGCGACCCTCGACAACATGGCGCGGCTGCGGGCGCTGCGTCTGGCGCGCGAAGCCGCCGAGCCGCAGCGCGCCGCTCCGACCAAGGCCAAGCGCGCCAAGGCCGGCACCGGCACCAGCAAGACCACCGGCCGCAGCACGGCCGGCAAGAAGGCCGAAGCCACCGCACGCGCGCTCTCGGACTGGCTGGCCGAACAGCAGAAGGGCGGACACCGCACCTGAGCGGGCTCCGCACAGCTCGCTCCGCGGGCCGCGCGAGTCTGCCTTGTGCAAAAGGCGGCCGGCAGCGGCCGATCCTGCGCTAAATTAGGACCATCCGGCGGCAGACCCGCCGCGACGGAACGACAACGGACCCGGACCGCGCCACGGCGCGCTCCGGCCCCCGTACTGACGGGATCCAGGACGATGATCGGCTGGCAAAAGCTCAAGCCCAAGAAGCTCCGCAAGGACAAAGCCGCGGCGAAACCCGCCGCGACCGAGAAGCCGGCGCCGCCGCCTCCGCGCGCGGCCGACGACGACCTGTACGAGAGCGGCGACATCTGTGCGCCCGAGCGCGACCGCGACGACGAGCAGCGCGATCTCTGAACACGGCTGAGGGCGTCGCACCGGGCGATCGCCGGGTGCGACGTTGTGCGGCAGCTTGTCGGCGCTCTCAGCGGACCGGCGTGAAAACAAGGCCGATACTTCGTCCCACCGTCCGCTTATTCCGTCGGCCTGAATTCTCGGATTCGGCCCGCGTATTTGCGCTGCGCTGCGGCGTGCAATTTGTCTTCAAATGATTTGAACTGACAGCGGCTGCGTTACAAGCGTCGGCCCGATCGGCACGCGCCCTCAAGAGCGCGACGATCGAACAGCCCGCACCGCAGAGTGCGGCTCCAACCAAAGAGAGGAAATGCCATGACGACCCGCCTCACCCTGCTCGCGGCCGGATTATTCGCCGTCGCGGCGGCCCAGCCTGCGTTCGCCCAGAAGCAATACGGCCCCGGCGTCACCGACAGCGAAATCAAGATCGGCCAGACCATGCCGTATAGCGGCCCGGCTTCGGCCTACGGCGTGCAGGGCCACGTCGAAGACGCATACTACGCGATGATCAACGCCAAGGGCGGCGTCAACGGCCGCAAGATCAAGCTGATCAGCCTCGACGACGCCTACTCACCGCCCAAGACGGTGGAGCAGACACGGCGCCTGGTCGAGCAGGACGAAGTGCTGGCGATCATCGGCACCATCGGCACGCCGACCAACACGGCGATCCAGAAATATCTCAACGACAAGAAGGTGCCGCAGCTGTTCATCTCGACCGGCGCGGCGAAATGGGACGATCCGAAGACCTTCCCGTGGACGACGCAGCTGTATCCGCCCTACCAGATGGAGGGCATGATCTTCGCGAAGTATCTCCTGAAGAACAAACCTGACGCCAAGCTGGGCGTGTTCTCGCAGAACGACGACGCCGGCAAGGACTACGTCAAGGGCCTCAAGGACGGCCTCGGCGACAAGGCCAAGACGATGATCGTCAAGGAGGTCACTTACGAAGTAACCGATCCGACCGTCGACTCGCAGATCGTCGCGCTGAAGGCTTCGGGCGCCGATACGCTGTTCACGATGGCGACGCCGAAGTTCGGCGCGCAGGCGGTCCGCAAGGTGCACGAGCTGAACTGGAAGCCGCTGAACTTCATCGTCAGCGTGTCGAGCTCGATCAAGGGCGTCCTTGAGCCCGCCGGCCAGGAGGCCTCGACCGGCCTGCTCACCGCGCTGGCGTTCAAGACCCCGACCGATCCGCGCTTCGAGAACGACGCCGACGTCAAGGAGTTCAAGGAATTCCTCGCCAAATGGTACCCGAAAGGCGACATCGCCGACGGCTCCACCGTCACCGGTTACGTCTCGGCCTATATGACCGTGAAGGTGCTGGAAGCCTGCGGCGACAATCTCTCCCGCGACAATTTGCTGAAGCAGGCCACCAACATCAAGCCGACCACCGCGCCGCTGCTGCTGCCCGGCATCAAGATCTCGACCCGCCCCGACCGCTACGCGCCCTACACCCAGATGCAAATCGCCAAATTCGACGGCAAGAGCTGGGTGCCGGAAGGCGAAGTGTTCAACACCGACGGGCCGAGCCAGTAAGGCTTAGGCAAGAACGATCCTCGGATAGTTCGACGACCACCTCACCACGTCATGGCCGGGCTCGTCCCGGCCATCCACGTCTTTGCTGCATTTACGGCGGCAAGGCGTGGATGCCCGGGACAAGCCCGGGCCTGACGGAGGCTTTTTACTACGCCGGCGTGCGCAGGCCGACCGCGGCGGGAGCGGCGGCGCTCAGCAACCTTGCCCGTTCGGTGTTCGGCCATAGCAGCAGCAGACCGAGCAGGCCGGAGGCGATCAGCACGGCGCCGTTGATCATGTAACCAGTCAGGTAGCCCGCGTTCGGCGATGCGGCGGTCTGCACCACACTGCCCATCACCAGCGGCGCGACGACGCCGGCCAGCGTGTACAGCGCGCCATAGATCGCGATCGCGGCGCCGCGCTGCGACACCGGGGTGAACTCGGCGATCATAGGCGGACACACCACATAGATCGAGCCGCACAGCCCGGCGCCGACCACCAGCGCAGCGATCAGTGCCGCTGACGAGTGGAGCAGCGGCATCGACAGCAGGATCAGCCCGCCGACCACCAGCGGCGCCGCGCCGAGCACGCCGCGGGCGCGCCGGGTCGACACGCCGCGCGCCATCAGCGTTTGCGACAGCCACCCGGTGAGCAGCACCACCGCGGCGCCGAACAGCCACGGCGTCACCGAGATCAGCCCGGCATCGTGCTGAGTGAAGCCGAGCCCGGTGATGATGTAGGTGGTGAACCAGGTCAGCCCGAGCGACAGCGCCCAATAGGCACCGAACGTCGCGGCGACGCAGCCGACGAAGGTGCGCGACGTCAGCAGCCGCGCGTAGGGGATCCGAGGCTCGGCCGCCGCCGCTGCGGGCGTCGGCACCAGCGGCCCTTCCTTGCCCAGCGCCAGCCACGCCGCCGCCCACATCAGCCCGACCAGGCCGAGCGCGCCGAACGCGTAGTGCCAGGAATGATTGACGATGATCCAGTTCAGCGCCGGCACCGCCAGGATCACGCCGAACGCCGAGCCCTGCGACAGGATCGCGGTCGGCAGCGTGCGCTTGTGGTCGGGAAACCATTTGTAGATCGCATGCGCGGCGACCGAGAACGCCGGCCCTTCGCCGGCGCCGAGGATGACGCGGCAGATCAGCAGCGTGGCGAAACTGACTTCGCCCACCATCGGAAATTGCGCCACCGCCCAGATCAGCGCCAGCACCAGCAGCACCCAGCGCGCTTCGACCCGGTTGACCACAAAGCCGACCACGATCGCGGCGATCGAGAACAGGAAGAAGAAGGACGAGCCGAGCAGGCCGAACTGCTCGGGCGTCAGCTTGAGGTCGCGCGAGATCGGCACGCCGGCGAGGCCGACCACGATCTTGTCGGCGAAGTTGACGACCATGAACAGAAACAGGAGGAACGTGATCCTCCAGGCGCCTTTCGGCGTGGCTGGATTGTCCAAGGGCAACCTCCCGAACGTGATCGCGCAACGCCTCGTGGGCGGGCTTGATGCGATGCTGCCGCCGTTCAGTCCCTGATGCAATCGCGTATTGCCAAATCGTCGCAGCAAGCCGCGCTGCAGCGCAAACAATCCGGCCGCTCGTCATTGAGTCGCAAACGGCCGCGCACCATATCGGACGGACACGTGAAGACCGGGACATCCGAGGATTGACCAGAACGACGACGACCGGCCGGACCAGGCACGCATGGCGGCTCGCGCCGCGATGCTGAGCGTCTCCGGCTTGACCAAATCCTATTCCTCCGGGCAGGACAGCGTCGCGGTGCTGCGCGGCGTCGACCTTGCGCTGGCGGCCGGCGAGAGTGTGGCGCTGACCGGAGAATCCGGCAGCGGCAAGAGCACGCTGCTGCATCTGATCGCCGGCCTCGATCAGCCCGATGCCGGGGCGATTCGATTTGGCGATGCCGACATCGCGCGGCTTTCGGATGCGGAGCGCGCCGCGTTTCGACGCGACCGGCTCGGGCTGGTGTTTCAGCAGTTCAACCTGATCCCCAGCCTCACCGTCGCCGACAATCTCGCATTCCAGTCCCGCCTCGCCGGCCGCCACGATGCGACGTGGCAGGCCGAACTGATCGAGCGCCTCGGGCTCGGCACGCTGCTGAAGCGCTATCCTGAACAGCTCTCCGGCGGCCAGCAGCAGCGCGTCGCGATCGGCCGCGCGCTCGCGGTGAAGCCGGTGTTGCTGCTGGCGGACGAGCCGACCGGCAATCTCGACGAGGACACCGCCGACAGCGTGCTGGCGCTGGCGACCGATCTGGTCCGCCGCACCGGCTGCGGCTTCTTGATGGTGACGCATAGCGAACGGCTCGCCGGCATGCTGGACCGCCGCGTCCATCTGCATTCCGGGTTGATCCGGTGAAGCGCGCGCTGTGGATCCTCGCCGTGCTGCTCAGCCACTGGCGGCGGCATCCTCTGCAATTCGCCACGCTGCTGATCGGCCTGATCTCGGCGACCGCACTGTGGAGCGGCGTGCAGGCGCTGAACGCACAGGCGCGCACCAGCTACGACCGCGCCGCGGCGACACTCGGCGGCGCCCGCACCGCCACGCTCGTCGCGCCGAATAGCGATCACTTCCCGCAACGCCTGTTCGTCGATCTCCGCCGCGCCGGCTGGCCGGTGTCGCCCGTCGTCGAAGGCCAGGTCAGGCTCGGCGGACGCACGCTGCGGCTCGCCGGCATCGAGCCGTTGTCGCTGCCGGTGGAAGCTAGCGCCGCGCCGGCGATCGGCACCGCCAATCTCCAAGGCTTCATCCTGCCGCCGGGCCAGACGCTGATCTCGCCGGACACGATGCGCGAACTGCAGCTCGGCGAAGGCGCGACGCCGACGCTCAGCAACGGCGGCAAGCTTCCGCCGCTCAAGCCGCAGCCCGAGATCGCGCCGGGCGTGCTGGTCACCGACATCGGCTTTGCGCAGCCGCTGCTCGGGCTGCAGGATCAGGTTTCGCGGCTGCTGATCGGTACCAAGGCTGGCGGCGCGCGCGCACCGCTGCACGACGTCGTCGGCGATCAGCTCAAGCGCGTCGAGCCGGACACCGAGACCGATCTCGAGCGGCTGACCGACAGCTTCCATCTCAATCTCACCGCGTTCGGCCTGCTGTCGTTTCTGGTCGGCCTGTTCATCGTCAATTCGGCGATCGGGCTCGCCTTCGAGCAGCGCCGGCCGACCCTGCGCACGCTACGCGCCTGCGGCGCCTCGGCGCGGCTCCTCAACAGCGTCATGGTGATCGAGCTGACGCTGATCGCGCTGGTCGCCGGGCTGATCGGCCTGGTCTGCGGTTACTTCATCGCCGCGACGCTGCTGCCGGATGTCGCCGCCAGCCTGCGTGGCCTGTATGGGGCGCAGATCCCGGGAGAACTGTCGCTGAAGCCGCAATGGTGGCTGGCCGGCATCGCCATCAGCATCCTCGGCGCGCTCGCGGCGGCGGCCGCCAGCCTGATCAAGGCAGCGCGGATGCCGGTGCTGGCCGCCGCGCAAGCGTTCGCCTGGCAGCAGGCGCAGCAGCGCTGGCTGATCCTCCAGGGCAGCGTCGCCGCGCTGGTGTTCGCCGCAGCCGCCGGCTTCCTGATCTTCGGCGACTCTCTGATCTCGGGCTTTGCGGTGCTGGCCGCGATCCTGCTCGGCGCGGCGCTGGGACTGCCCGCCGTCCTCGGGCTGGTGCTGGCGCTCGGCGAACGCGCCTCGCAGCGGCCGCTGGCGAAATGGTTCTGGGCCGACAACCGGCTGCAACTCTCCGGCCTGTCGCTGGCGCTGATGGCGCTGCTGCTGGCGCTCGGCGTCAATGTCGGCGTCGGCACCATGGTGGAGAGCTTCAGCCGCACCTTCGTGCGCTGGCTCGACGGCCGGCTTGCTGCCGAGGTCTATCTCAACGCGGCGAACGATCAGCAGGCGACCGAGATCAAAGCCTGGCTGCAGCAGCGGCCCGAAGTCATCGCGCTGCTGCCCGGCGCGCGCGCCGAGGTGAAGCTGGATGGCTGGCCGGCCGAGATCATCGGCTTTGCGGACGATCCAACCTATCGGGACAACTGGCCGCTGCTCCAACGCACCTCCGATGTTTGGGACGCGGTCGCGCGCGGCGATGGCGCGATGATCAGCGAGCAATTGTCGCGGCGGATGAAGCTCGGGCTCGGCGATCGCATCGAGGTGCCGACCGGCAGTGGCCCCTGGCCGCTCCACGTCGCGGCGATCTACGCCGACTACGGCAATCCGCGTGGCCAGATCGGCGTCGATTATCAGGCGCTGATCGCGCATTTCCCGGATGTGGCGCAGACGCGGTTCGGCCTGCGCGTCGATCCCGCCCGCGTGCCGGCGCTGGTCGATGACCTGCGCACCACGTTCAAGCTCGACAATCGCAGCCTCGCCGATCAGGCGACGCTGAAGACCGAGTCCAAACGCATCTTCAATCGCACCTTCGCGGTGACCACGGCGCTGAACGCCTTCACGCTCGGCATCGCCGGCGTCGCGCTGCTGACCAGCCTGCTGACGCTCGGCAATTCGCGGCTGCCGCAGGTCGCGCCGCTGTGGGCGATCGGGATCAGCCGGCGCAAGCTGGCGTTCGTCGAACTGATGAAGACGCTGTCGATGGCGGCGCTGACCGCTGCGCTGGCGCTGCCGCTCGGGCTGCTGGTGGCGTGGTGTCTGATCGCCGTCGTCAACGTCAAGGCGTTCGGCTGGCGGTTGCCGTTCGAGGTGTTTCCGCTGGAGCTGATCAAGCTGCTCTGCGTCGCGCTGCTGGCGTCGCTGATCGCGGCGGCGCTGCCGATCCTGAAGCTGCTGCGGATGCAGCCGGCGCGGCTGGTGAAGGTGTTCGCCGATGAGCGCTAACTTGATCTCACGCCGCGCCTTTGCAGGTGGGCTGCTAGCGGCAGGCCTCGGCGGCCCGCGCGCGTTGGCTCAGGGCTTCGCAGGGCTCGGCAGCGAGGCCGGCGCATTCGCGCCGGTCGTGCCCGGGCGCACGCTGACGTTCCCGCAGGATCACGGCGCGCATCCGGATTTCCGGATCGAGTGGTGGTACCTCACCGCGAACCTGAAGGACGCGGCCGGCAAGGCCTATGGCGTACAGTGGACGCTGTTTCGCCAGGCGATGACGCCGGGGCCGCAGCGCGAAGGCTGGGCCAATCAGCAGGTGTGGATGGCGCATGCGGCGCTGACCAGCGCCGACACGCATCGCTTCGCCGAGAAGTTCGCACGTGGCGGCACCGGCCAGGCCGGCGTGACAGCCGAACCATTCAGCGCGGTCATCGATGACTGGGCGCTGCGTGGCGGCGACGCGATGGACGCCGCGACGCTGTCGCCGCTCGATGTCACCGCGGCGGGCGCCGACTTCGCCTACAAGCTGCGGCTCACCGCCGACCGGCCGCTGGTGCTGCAAGGCGACGCCGGCTATTCGCGCAAATCCGAGCGCGGCCAGGCCTCGTATTACTACAGCCAGCCCTACTTCACGGTGCGTGGTACGCTGACACTCGACGGCAAGCCGGTCGACGTGGATGGCATCGCCTGGATGGACCGCGAATTCTCCAGCCAGCCGCTGGCGTCCGACCAGACTGGCTGGGACTGGTTTTCGCTGCATCTGGCGTCCGGCGAGAAGGTGATGCTGTTCCGGCTGCGGCAGAGCGGCGGCGGGCATTACTTCGCCGGCAACTGGATCGGCCGCGATGGACGCTCCGAACAGCTGGCACCGGACGCAATCGCACTGGAGCCGCTCGCCACCACGGAGACCGCCGGCCGCAAGCTGCCGACGCGCTGGCGGGTCAGCGTGCCGGGCCACGACCTGGCGATCGAGACCACGCCGCTCAATCCGGCAAGCTGGATGGGCACCAGCTTTCCCTATTGGGAAGGGCCGATCAGCTTTGCCGGCAGCCAGACCGGCATCGGCTATCTTGAGATGACCGGCTATTGAGTTCAAGCTGGCGGGCAACCGGCGGGTCAGCCGGAGCGAACAAAGCAGAGAACTGGGAGGCCGGGATGTTCTACTACACCACGATCGCGACCCTGCTGGCGGTGATGTTCTATTTCTACACCACGCTGCAGGTCGCCCGCGCCCGCGGCGTCTACGGCGTCAAGGCGCCGGCCACCACCGGCAACCCGGACTTCGAACGGGTCTTCCGGGTGCAGGCCAACACGCTGGAGTGGATGCCGATCTTCCTGCCGTCGCTGTGGCTGTTCGCGTATTATCTGAGCGACCTGTTCGCCGCCCTGCTCGGCGGCGTGTGGATCATCGGCCGGATCATGTACTTGATCGGCTATTCCAACGCCGCCGCCAAGCGCGGCGCCGGCTTCGCCGTTCAAATGGTCGCCGCCGCGGGGCTGTGGGGTGGTTCGGTGTACGGTGTGGTGCATCGGATGCTTGGCGCGTGACCCGAGCACAGCCGACTCCCTCGCCCGCTTGCGGGAGAGGGCTGGGGTGAGGGAGCCCCGAGCAAGAACTCAGCGACTCGCGGAGAGGAGTGCCCTCACCCGCCGCGCTTCGCGATCCGAACCTCAGAATGACGGCTTCGGAGATGGCTGCTTCGAAGACTCTCCGTCATTGCGAGGAGCGAAGCGACGAAGCAATCCAGCTCATTGCAGAACGCTGGATTGCTTCGCTTCGCTCGCAATGACGGAAATACCGGCGCCCCTTTCGAGGCGCCGGCTCAAATCTCATCTCAACTAACCGCGCGCGTTTACTTCGTCAGCGGGCAGCCGCTGTCCTTGGCGGTGGGGAAGGCCTGGTCGCCGGGGACGACGGCGAGCTGCTTGTAGTAGTCCCAGGGCTTCTTGGACTCTTCCGGCTTCTTGACCTCGAACAGATACATGTCGTGGACGAAGCGGCCGTTGGCCTGGACGTTGCCCTTGGCGAAAGCGTCGTCGACCGGCAGTTCCTTCAATTTCGCCGCCACCGCTTCGGTATCCTTGCTGCCGGCGGCCTTCACCGCCTTGAGGTAGGACAGCGTCGCCGAATAGGTGCCGGCCTGGATCATGCTCGGCATCCGGTTGGTGCGCTTGAAATAGCGCTCGGCAAATTCGCGGGACTTGTCGTCGCGGTCCCAATAATACGCCTCGGTCAGCACCAGGCCCTGCGCGGCCTTAAGCCCGAGGCCATGCACTTCGGCCAACGTCATCAGCAGGCCGGCCATCTTCTGGCCGCCCTGGACGATGCCGAATTCCGCCGCCTGCTTGATCGCGTTGGCGGTGTCGAGGCCCGCATTGGCGAGGCCGACGACCTTGGCCTTGGAGGCCTGCGCCTGCAGCAGGAACGAGGAGAAGTCCGACGAATTCAGCGGATGCCGCACCGAGCCGAGCACCTTGCCGCCATTGGCCTGGACGATCTCGCTGGTGTCCTTCTCGAGCGAATAGCCGAACGCGTAGTCGGCAGTGAGGAAGAACCAGGTGTCGCCGCCGGCCTTCACCAGCGCGCCGCCGGTGCCGACCGCGAGCGCGCGGGTGTCGAAAGCCCAATGGAAACCGTAGGGCTGGCAGGCGTCGCCGGTGATACGCGAGGTCGCGGCGCCGACCACGATGTCGATCTTCTTCTTTTCCTTGGCGAGGTCCTGCACCGCCAGCGCCACCGACGAGGTGGTCAGCTCGGTGATCATGTCGACGCCGTCGACGTCGAACCATTTGCGCGCGATCGTCACCGCGGTGTCGGGCTTGTTCTGATGGTCCGCCGAAACGATCTCGATCTTCTGACCGAGCACTTCGCCGCCGAAATCCTCGACCGCCATCTTGGCGGCTTCGACCGAGCCCTTGCCGCCGTAGTCAGCATAGACGCCGGACTGATCGTTGAGGATGCCGATCTTGACGCCTTCCGCCGCAGCCGGCGCGATGGCGATCAGGGCGGTGGTGGCGAGCGCGGCAGAGAACAGTTTGAAGTTCATACGAGAGTGCCTCCCAGCTTTTTGCTTGGGCGGCACCCTATTCAAGAAGCCGGCAACGGACCAGCGGATTTTTTGCCGTGCGGAACTGAGCGTGGGACCGACTACTTCAGACTGTCGAACTTGTAGGCCGCCTGCAGGAAGGTTCCGTAACGCTCGGTGCGGGCCGGCAAGGTCTGGCACGGGCAGTCCGAGCCGAATGCATTGGTATAGGCGTCCGTCGTCGCCCACATCGCCCAATACCGCGCGCCGGCCCCGACGCTGAAGGCGTTGTTGACCTGATAGGATAGGATCGCCTCGAGCTGCACGCCCTGCCCGGTGCCGCGCTCCGGCGATACCGTGTTACTGACATCCCGGCGCTGCAGATGGTTGTCTTCGCCGAAGAACTTCACATAGGGCAGATAGGCGGCATCGCCCGTCAGCGTCAGTCCGTGGCCGAGCCCGATGGTGCCGTTGACGCCGAGGCGCAGCGAATGCCAGGTGTTGTTTTCGGTGATACCCAGGGTCGAGTTCGGGAAACTCGGAATGCAGTCGGCATTCGGATTGGCGAACTGCACGCAGCCATAGGCCGATTTGTTGTCACGGTAGTAGTTGTAGCCGACGAATCCGCCGAACCGTGCGTCGCGGCCTCGAATCAGATCGTAGCCGGCGTCGAATGTCGCATAGGCGATGTTGCCCTTCACTGGATCCGACAGCGTGTTGGAATACGGCACGCGCTGGCGTGAAATCAGCCAGTCTTCATCGTTCATCGTGCCCTTGGTCAGCGTGCCGCCGCCGGCGAAGCCCTTAATGAACAAGTCTGACGGCCCGTTGAGCCGGCCGAACAATTCGCCGGACGCCGCCGTGGTGTCGTAGGTCAGCCGCGAATTCAGCACGTTCTGCCGACCCTCGGTGATGCCGGCGCCGAGATCCTTCTGGAAGCGGCCGAAGCTGTACCACACCCGCGCGCCGATCTCGGCATCGGCGATCACCGGCTCGTCGCGCAGCCCGCCGCGCAACGCGTAGTCGTCGAACCGCGCATAAGCATCACCGCCGAACTTCATGTTGAGGCCCACCTTCACGGTGTGACTGGTCTGGCTGACCGAGGTCGTGCTGCCGGGCACCGGAATGTAAAACGTCGGATAGAACAGCTGCGCGAAGCTGCCAGGCGTCGCCATCGTCTTGCTGCCGAAATCGGCGTAGCCGTATTCGAACTTGACCGACCAGGCCGGGGCCAGCGCCTGCTCGATGCCGGCGCCGACCGTCCAGCCGAAACGGCCGTCGTTCGAACTGGTCTGCGTGCCGATCGGATTGGTGGCAATGTCGATGCTCTGGGCAAGCCAGGCCACGCCGGCCTTGCCGTACAGCAGCGTGCGTCCGCCGCGGCCGGTGACGAAGCCGAGCCGGCCGGTGCCGGTCGCCATCGCATTGTGCTTCACGCGGCAATTCGCCGACAGGAAGAAGCCGTCGGGCGCAAAGCAGGTCTGGGTGCCGTCGCCGTTCAGCGCGCTGACGTCGGCCTCGACGCCGACGAGCCAGTTCGGCGCGAATTGATAGTTGTAGCCGAGTTGCAGACCAGCCAGCACCGACGGCGTCCGCACATGGTCGCCATACAGCGAAGGACCGAACGGACTGGTGAAGGACGATTGGCCGTAGCTGCCACCAAGATGCGCGCCCCAGTACAGGCCTGTCCAATTCCACTGCGCCGGCGGCGCTGGCGGGAGCAAGCGAGGCAGATCCGCAGCGGCGGCGGGCGACAGCGCCGCCGACAGGACGGCGGCGGTAACAAGGAGGCGGCTCATCGACAAAACTCTGCTCGACACTACGACGCCGAGCAGAGTGCACTTCAGGGATTAAAAAAACGGTAACCCTGTTTGTTATTCAGCCGCTAACCATGCGCGGCAAGGCCGCGCAGCACCAGACGGTTGAGCCGGCCGGCGAAGGCGGCGGGATCTTCGGGCAGCTCGCCGTCGAGGATCTGCGCCTGCTCCAGCAGCAGGAACGACAGGTCGGATGCCTCGGCCTTGTCGGCCTTGGCGTCCGCCAGCGCGGTGACCAGCGGGTGGCCGAGATTGACCTCGAGGATCGGCTTGGTGGCCGCGCCCTTGTTGGCGCGGGCCAGCATCTTCTCGAGTTCGCGATCCGGGCCGAAGCCGCCGGCGACGAGGCACGACGCGCTCGAGGTCAGCCGCTGGGACGCCTTGACGTCGCTGACGCGATCGCCGAGCGCATCCTTGATCACCGCGATCACCGTGGCCTCGTCGGCCTTGGTCTCGTCCGGCTTGTCCTCGCTCTTGTCGGCGTCGAGTTTCGGGATCAGGTCGAAATTGATGTCGCCCTGGCTCAGCGACTTTAGCGGCTTGCCGCCGAAATCGAGCGGCGCCGAGGTCCAGAACGCATCGACCGGATCGGTCAGCAGCAGCACTTCGATGCCACGCGCGGTGGCCGATTCCAGTTTCGGATTCGACTTCAGCCGCTCGATCGAGTCGCCGACCAGATAATAGATCTCGGTCTGGTTCTCCTTCATCGCCTCGACATATTGCGCCAGCGTGCGGTTCTCGCCGGCCGTCGTGGTGAAGCGCCCCAGCGACAGCAGCTTCTCGCGGCGCTCATAGTCTTCGTAGATGCCTTCCTTCAGCACCGGGCCGAACGAGTCCCAGATCTTGCCGAACTGCTCGGGCTGCTTGTCGGCGAGGCTTTCCAGCTCGCCGATCACCTTGCCGGTGACCGCCTTTCGGATCTGCGCCAGCTGCGGATTGTTCTGCAGCATTTCGCGCGACAGGTTGAGCGGCAAATCCTCCGAGTCGATCACGCCGCGCAGGAAGCGCAGATAGGGCGGCAGCAGATCGGCATCCGCGGTGATGAAGACGCGGCGGACATAGAGCTTGACCCGGCCCTTGCGTTCCGGCTCGAACAGGTCGAACGGCTTGGTCGAGGGCGCGAACAGCATCACCACGTAGGACTGCCGGCCTTCGGCGCGGTAGTGCAGCGTCATCGCCGGCTCGTCGAACGCGTTTGCGACCTGCTGATAGGCCTTCTTGTAGTCCTCCTCGGTCAGCTCGGATTTCGAGCGCTGCCACAGCGCGCTGGCCGAATTGATTTGCCGCGGCTCGCCTTCTTCGGGCACCAGCTCGATCGGAAACTGGATGTTGTCGGAGTACTCGCCGACGATCCGCTCGATCTGATAGGCCTCCAGATATTTCGACGCGTCGGGCTTCAGATGCAGCACGATCTCGGTGCCGCGCTCGACCCGCGCAGCGTCTTCTTCGGAGCCCGGCGCGATGTCGAAGCCGGCGCCGCCGGACGACGTCCAGGTCCAGACTTCACCCGAGCCGGCGCGCCGGCTGGTGACGGTGATCTTATCGGCCACCATGAAGGCGGCGTAGAAGCCGACGCCGAACTGGCCGATCAGCCCGGCGCCATCCTTGGCTTCGGTAAGCTTCGACAGGAACGATTTGGTGCCGGATTTGGCGATGGTGCCGAGATTGTCGATCAGCTCCTGCCGGTCCATGCCGATGCCGTTATCCCGCACCGTCAGCGTGTCCGGAGCCTTCTTCGGGATGATCCGGATCTTCGGCTCGCCGCCCTCGGCCATCAGCTCGGGCTTGGAGATCGACTCGTAACGCAGCTTGTCGAGCGCGTCGGAGGCGTTGGAAATCAGCTCGCGCAGGAAGATGTCGGTCTCGGAATAGACCGAATGCACCATGAGATTCAAAAGCTCGGCCACTTCGGCCTGGAACGGCTTGGTCTCGGCGGCGGTATCAGTCGTCGTCATGGGGGAGCGCTCAATCCTGAACAGGGATGGGAAACCCCGCATATAGCGCGCGGCTCCGTGATGGCAAGATGATCGGCGCATCCAACAAAACGAGCCGTCATCACCCGCGAATGCGGGTGACCCAGTATTCAAGAGCATCTGTGGCAAGCGCACCGCCTACCAAACAGCGCTCTGGAATACTGGGTCGCCCGGACAAGCCGGGCGATGACCGTGGAGGCAGGAGGCGAGCCCGCGAACGAAGGCAACTACGTCGCCGTCACCGTGCAGCAGCTCGCTTTCAGGCCCCCGAGCTCGGATCGGGAGAGATGCAGGGACCAGCCGTAGGCGTCTAGGACGTCCTGGACGATGGCGAGGCCGAGGCCGGCGCCTTCGCCGCGCTGGTCGAGCCGGATGCCGCGGCCGAGCACGGTGGCGCAGGCTTCCGCTTCGAGCCCCTCGCCGTCGTCCTCGATGGCGATGCAGAAGCCGTCGGCGTCGCAACTGGTGCCGATCCGGACCCGGCTGCGGGCGTGGCGGGTGGCGTTGTCGAGCAGATTGCCGAGCACTTCGGCCAGATCGGTGCGATCCAGCCGCACTGCCGTGTAGTCGGCGATTTGCATCTGGTAATCGATGCGCGCGCCCGCGGGCGTGCGCGACTGGATGGTGATCAGCGAGCGCACCAGGGGGGCCAGATCGACCGGCGGGACCGCACCGCGACGGACTTCGCCGCGAAGCCGGGCGCGTGCCAGCTCGCGATCGACGTGGCGGCTCATCGCCGTGCCGACCGCCTCGATGTCGCGCGCCAGCTTGTCTTCCCCGCCCGCGCGCAGCCGCGCTGCATCGGCTGCGAGGGCGGCCAGCGGCGTCTTCAGGCCATGGGCGAGATCGGCGGCGCGATCGCGCGACCGCGCGATCTCGCGCGCCTGCGCCTCGAGCAGCGCATTGACCTCCTCGACCAGCGGCCGCACCTCGTCCGGCACCGATTGCGGCAAACGATCGCTGCGGCCGGCGCGGATATCGGCCACGCCCTGACGCAGCGCCCGCAGTGGCCGCAGACCAAGTACCACCTGCACCGACGTAGCGAGCGCCAGCACCGCGCCCAGAATGCCGAGCGCCACGACCAGATCGCGCGCGAACGCCTTGCCGGCGGCATCGACCCGCGCCAGATCGACCGCCACCATGGCGCGGACCGGCACCGGTTTGCCGGCGATGGTCAGGATCACCCGGCGTTCGACGATCGACAGCCGCGCGCCCGCGGGACCGGCGATGTCATGGTGATGCACTTCGCCCGGCCCCGGCTGATCGATGGGCACCGTCAGCCGGTCGTCCCACAGCGAGCGCGAGCGCAGCAACTGGTCGTGATCGTCGCCGACCTGCCAGTACAGTCCCGAGAGCGGCTCGGAGAACCGCGGATCGGCCGGCGGCCGCGCCAGCACCAGATGGCCGTCGGTATCGACCTCCAGCCCGGCGAGCAATTGCTTCAGCGAGACCTCGAGATCGTCCGCGATGGTGCGGGTGACGTGGCGCTCGAACAGGATGGTGAGTCCTATGCCGGCGACGCTGAGCGCAATCAGGATCGCCGCGGCGCCGCCGGCGATCAGCCGCAGCCGCAGCGAATGCCGCGTCACGCGCCGTCTCCCGGCACGATATAGCCGAAGCCGCGCCGCGTCTCGATCAGGTCGGCGCCGAGCTTCTTGCGCACGCGGCCGACCAGCACCTCGATAGCGTTGGAATCGTGCGCGTCGTCCTGCCCGTAGATGTTCTCGTTGAGCTCGAACTGCGACACCACGCGGCCACGGTGCAGCATCAGATAGGACGCTAGTCGATATTCCAGCGGCGACAGCGCCACCGGGACGCCGCGCACCGATACCTGCATCTGCCGCTCGTCGAGCGTGACCTCACCGATCGTCGTCACCGACGAAGCATGGCCCACCGAGCGGCGCACGATCGAGCGCAGCCGCGCCAGCAGCTCCTCCATCTGAAACGGCTTCGGCAGATAATCGTCAGCTCCGGCGTCGATGCCATCGACGCGCTCGGCCCAGCTTCCCCGCGCGGTCAGGATCAGCACCGGGGTGCGCCGGCCGTTATCGCGCCAGCGCTTCAGAATGGTCAGGCCGTCGAGCCGCGGCAGGCCGAGATCGAGAATGATCGCCGTGTAGTCCTCGGTGTCGCCGCGAAACCATGCGTCCTCGCCGTCGGCGACACAGTCGGCGATGTAGCCGGCTTCAGCCAGGCCCCGTGCCAGATCGGCGGCGATCCGGCGGTCGTCCTCCACCACCAGCACCCGCATCACTTTTCCCTGGTCTTGCGGATTTCGCCGTTCTGCGGATCGACATGCACTTCGTACATCCGCCCGGCCTTGTCGACGACGATGAATTCATACAGCCACTGGCCGTGATGCCGCTCGATCTCGACCCCGGTGATCTCGCCCGGCAGCTTGTCGCGCACCATCGTCAGCAATTCGGCGAGCGGCCGGATCTCGCCGCGCTGCACGGCGAGCCGCGCCTCGTCATGATCGTGGCGGTCGTGGTCATGGTCGTGCGCAGAAGCAGGCAGGGTTGCAGGCGCGAGCATCAGCGCCAGGATCAGGCCGGCCAGCAGCGGGCGTTTGCGCAGGTTCGACACGAACGGTCTCCGGGAGCGATCCGAGTGGCGCTGCTATGCTGGATCGCGGCTGACCGTTCGCTGACGCGGATCAATCGCAGGCCGCTATCCCCGGCGCTGGAAAAACGGACGCAGCACGCCGGCCACCAGGCCGGCGGCGATCAACAGGCCGACGATCGGAATCCACAGCAGGAACGCGCCGAGCAGAATCACCAGCACCACGGCGATCACCGCGCCGATCCCCAGCGCCAGCATGAACATCTGCAACGGGCTGATCCGGCCGACGAAAATCTGCTCGGTGGTGGTCTGGTCGATAAACACCCGCGTACCGCGCGGGTCGTGGGACTCGCCTGGCGGAATGATCTCCGGTTCGAAGCGCGGCCGCTCGGGCTGCCTGGGCTGGTCGGTCATCGTCAAAATCCTTCGCCGGGGAATAGGCCGGCGCATCGGGCCGAGCATAACCACAACGACGCCGCACGCGAGCAGTTTCCCGCGTGACCTTCGGCCGCGCGGGGGGGGGGGGACTGGGCGGTGTATGGGTGCCATCCGGACCGAGCCGCGATGTCGGCATGACATCCGCCGTGCCGTCATGGCCGGGCTGACAGGCCTTTTCAGAAAACGGTCAGGAGGCGGCGAGTTGCCGCTCCCGCGCCACGCGCTCCGGGAAGGCCGCCGCCAGCGACGCGCGATCGGGCTTCAACACGCCGCGCTCGGTGATCAGGCCGGTGACCAGTCGGGACGGGGTGACGTCGAAGCCGTAATTGGCGACTTGCGAGCCCGGCGGCACGATCCGCACGGTTTCGATCCGGCCATCGGCGGTGCGGCCCGTCATGTCGGTGACCTCGGCAGCCTCGCGCTGTTCGATCGGAATTTCCTTCACGCCATCGTGGATGGTGAAGTCGATCGTCGGTGACGGCAGCGCGACGTAGAACGGCACCTTGGTGTCGGCCGCAGCCAGCGCCTTCAGATAAGTGCCGATCTTGTTGCAGACGTCGCCGTCGGCGGTGACGCGATCCGTCCCGACGATGCAGAGATCGACCATGCCGTGCTGCATCAGATGCCCGCCGGTGTTGTCCGGGATCACCGTGTGGTCGACGCCGTGGTGGCCGAGTTCCCAGGCCGTGAGCGAGGCGCCCTGATTGCGCGGCCGGGTTTCGTCCGCATAGACGTGAATCGGAATGCCGGCGTCGAACGCCTGATAGATCGGCGCCGTCGCGGTGCCCCAGTCGACGGTGGCGAGCCAGCCGGCGTTGCAATGCGTCAGCACGTTGACGCGCTCGCCGGGCTTCTTGGTCGCCGCGATCGCCTCGATCAGCTTCAGGCCATTGGCGCCGATCGCCTGATTGATCGCGACGTCCTCGTCGGCGATTTCGGCGGCGCGCTGATACGCAGCCGCGACGCGCTCAGCCGGCTTCACCGGACGCAGCACGCGGCGCATCTCGTCGAGCGCCCATTTCAGATTGATGGCGGTCGGCCGGGTGGCGATCAGCTTGGCGTAGGCCTGTTCGAGCGCCGCGTCGGACGCATCCTCACGCATCGCCAGCGCCATGCCATAGGCCGCCGTCGCACCGATCAGCGGCGCGCCGCGCACCAGCATCGAGCGGATCGCGTCCGCCGCGCGGTCGCAATTGGTGAGCTTAGCGATCACATACTCATGCGGCAACCGCCGCTGATCAATCGCCGCCACGGTCCAGCCATCCGGCTCGAGCCAGATGGAGCGGGTGTGAATGCCGTCGACTTTCATGAGTCTCCGCCGGACAATCGTGAAATCACTGCCACGGCGCTAACCTCGGCTGACGCGATTGACGTGCCAGTAAAGCAGCAAGGAAGCAATCAGCACCATTGCAGGCACGGTTAAGAGATAGACCACGTTGTTCATTGGATCTTCCTCACGATGCCTCGTCCAAGAAAATGTAGGAAGAAAGCAAGGACGACGCAACCTGCACCAACAACCAAGAAGGAGTTCTTGGAAATGAAGGGGTTTTCCGACAAGAGTGAAAGCCCGGGAGCGAGTACACCAGCAGCGACGACTGCGACGCCAAGACTGCTCAGGAAGCTGGCCGAAAGCTTTCTTAACTCATTGTCCGCTGACTGACTGACCTTAGTCATGGCGTACCGCTGCCTCGTCAAACCTTCAAAATCCGCCCCGCCACTGCATCCAGTTTCTTCAGCAATTCCGGATCGCGCGCGTCGGGCTGGGTGATCAGCGCGGTGTCGAGGGCGCGGTCGGATCCGATCGGGCAGAGTTCGTGTTCGCGCGGGAAGTCCTGCGCGAGCCGCGCCACGAGGCTCTTGGCCTTTTCGGCATTGGTGGTGAGCACGCGAACGATGTCCTGCACGGTCACCGCGTCGTGGTCCGGATGCCAGCAGTCGAAATCCGTCACCATCGCCACGGTCGCGTAGCAGATCTCGGCTTCGCGGGCGAGCTTGGCCTCGGGCATGTTGGTCATGCCGATGACCGAATAGCCGAGCTGCTTGTAGGTGACGCTCTCTGCATAGCTGGAGAATTGCGGACCTTCCATGCAAAGATATGTGCCGCCACGCGCATACGTGATGCCTTCGGCCTCGGCGGCCGCGGCAAGATGGATGCGCAGCCGCGGCGACACCGGGTGCGCCATCGAGACGTGGGCGACGCAGCCTTTGCCGAAGAACGAACTCTCGCGCTTGTAGGTGCGATCGACGAACTGATCGACCAGAACGAAGGTTCCGGGCGGCAGCTCTTCCTTGAACGAGCCGCAGGCCGACAGCGAGATCAGGTCGGTGACGCCGGCGCGCTTCAGCACGTCGATATTGGCGCGGTAGTTGATGTCGGAGGGCGACAGCCGGTGGCCCTTGTCGTGGCGCGGC
>NZ_JBMDXE010000308.1:0-31909 GCF_048594845.1 Rhodopseudomonas sp.
GCAGCGGCACACGACCTTCGCGGTACCACTCGGAGCGTGCGATTTCGGCACCATTAAGGCGACCGGAGACGTTGACCTTGATCCCCAGTCCTCCGAGGCGCATCGCGTTCCCTTCCTGCCGTTCTGCCGTCATAGTTGATCTCGATAAGGATCGAATCGTGGGGCCGACGCGCCACACTAGCCGGGAGCCAATCAGCGTCCGGTTAAAGGTGGTGCCGGGGATCGCAGACCCAGGGGTGAGTTTGATGAGCATCGTTTCACGTCGTGCCGCGCTGGCGCTGCTTGCGTCGGCGGCCTTCATCGTGCCGGCTTCGGCGCAGCAGCAACCGATGCCGCCGCGCGCCTCTGCGGGGCCCAATACCTACGGGCCGGAAGAACTGACGGCGGCCGGCCACCGCTTCTTCGGCAACGTCTCACGCGGGCTGGCTTCCGTGATCGAGCGTGCGGTCAGCCAATGGGGCCTGCCCAACGGCTACGTGCTGGGCGAGGAAGGCTCCGGCGCGTTCGTCGCCGGGCTGCGCTACGGCGAAGGCACGCTCTACACCAAGAACGCCGGCGATCTGCGGGTGTACTGGCAGGGCCCGTCGGTCGGCTTCGACTGGGGCGGCAATGGCGCGCGGACCATGACGCTGGTCTATAATCTGCCCTCCACCAACGCGATCTATCAGCGCTTCGGCGGCATCGACGGTTCGGCCTATGTGGTCGGCGGCTTCGGCATGACCGCGCTGACGGCGAACGGCATCGTGCTGGTGCCGATCCAGTCCGGCATCGGACTGCGGCTCGGCGCCAATATCGGCTATCTGAAGTTCACCCCGACGGCGACCTGGAATCCGTTCTGATCCCGGCGGTCGCCCGCGCCGCGTTTCCCCTCCGCCGTTCACGTTAACGCCGCAACGCTCTGGCGCTGTTGCCGCGCTCCGTGGCATGGTCCGGCCGGAATCTCCGGCCGGACGGCGACGTTTGCCCGGCGCCTCGTCCGCCCACGGCTCGCCGCTTCATCGGTCTCGCCATCTGACGTCGCGCCGGCGCAAGTCGCCTCCTGGGCCGGCTCACGCGTTCCGCTTTCGGGATCTCGGGTAGGAGAACGTCATGGTCGAACAGATCATGTATCTGGCGATCGGCTTTCTGGCTGCGATGCTGCTGGCGCTGATGATTGCGCCGCTGGTGCATAATCGTGCGGTGCGGTTGACGACCAAACGGCTGGAAGCGGCGACGCCGCTGTCGATGGCCGAGATCCAGGCCGACAAGGACCAGCTCCGGGCCGAATTCGCGATGTCGGCGCGGCGGCTGGAGATGAGCGTCGAGCAGCTCCGCAACAAGACAACCAGCCAACTCGCCGAAATCGGCCGCAAGACCGACGCGGTCAACCGCCTCAAGGTCGAACTCGCCGAGAAGAACGAAGCGATCATCGCTCTCGAAGCGCGCGAAAAGGCGCTGAACGAGCAACTTCGCACCACCGAACAGGACTTCGCCACCAAGACCCAGGAGCTGCGCGCCGCCGAGGCCGCGCTCGCCGAGCGTCAGGCGGAGCTCGCCCGGATCAATGCCGAACTCGCCGACCGCTCGATGCAGGCCGACACCCGGCAGGTCGAACTCGTCGCGGTGCGCGCCCAGATCGAGGAGCTGCGTGCCCGCGTCGGTGAGGCCGAGCGCGAATTCAACGCCACCCAGACCCGGCTCGAAGCCCAGCGCGGCGAAACCGCCAGCACCAGCCGCGAGCTGCTCGAGGCACGCGGCCGCGCCGAACAGCTCGGCAGCCGCGTGGCCGACCTCGACCGCCAGCTCGTCGCGCAGGTCAAGGAAGCCGAGCAGCTCGGCAGCCGGGTCGCGGCGCTGGAAGCCGAGAACGCCGGCCTGCGCGCCGCCGCGGCGGCGGCCGAACAGGAACTGCAGCAGCTCCGCGGCGGCAAGGCAGCGCCCAAGGCAAAGACCGGCGGCGGCGCCGACGTCGTCCGGCTGCAGGGCGAGAAGGCCGCGCTCGAGCAGCAGCTCCAGCAGGCCCGTGACGAGCGCGCCGCCGCGCAGCGCGAACTGGCGGCGATCCAGCAGCAGGCCGAGAACAACTGGGCGACGGAGCGGATGGAGAACGCGCTGCTGCGTGAGCGCATCAACGACATCGCCGCCGAAGTCGCCAAGCTGGCGATGACGCTGGAAGGTCCGGATTCGCCGATCGAAGCGATCCTTGCCGGCCAGGGCAGCGCCACGCCGGCGCCCGCCGCCAAGGCGACGGCCCGCGCCAACGGCACCGAGGCCCCGGCGCCCGTCGTCGGCGGTACCCTGGCCGAGCGCATCCGCGCCCTGCAATCCCACGCCTCCCGCGCCCGCCAGATCGGCTGAACGGCTCGAGGCGGCCGCGCGCAGACCGGCCAAGCCCGAGCCGCGGCAAATGGGTGAACGAAGCGGCAAATTCCCGGCTTGCCGCTTGACACCCTGGCCCCTCACTTCGTAAATCGCGCCTCTACGGTCACTGGGACCAGCCGCCACGCGGCCACGTCCCCACCGGTCCCGGGCGCATAGCTCAGCGGGAGAGCGTTCCCTTCACACGGGAGAGGTCCAAGGTTCGATCCCTTGTGCGCCCACCATCCTTCCGATTCGCCGGTCTTCTCACTGCTCTCAGATTGCCGTTAGCCGGAAAGCGATCGCGGAGTTAGTGTCCGCGACTCATCGATCCAAGCCACTCCCTTCATCCGACCTTTAACTCTCGGTTCACCATACCGCGCGGGTTTTCGGAACGATGCAATTTGCTTCAAATTAGTTCGATGAAGCACGGAGGCGATCATGGCCCGTATCGACTATCTGAACGATCAGATTTCGCGCGCTGAACGGCTGGCCAAGATGGTTGTGGACGAGTTGACCGTCACCCGCCTGATGGCGTTCGCGGCGGAATGTCGGGCGGAACTGGCGGCGGCCGAGCGGCGGAGTGATTTCGCTGCCGCGGGTCTGCAAGCCGCCTGAATTCAGTCAGCCCGCGCCGTGGCCCGCTGCCGGCATTGCTCGCAGCGCCGGCAGCGGACAGCCCTCTGCGGTGGTCCAGCGGGAGCGATCCCGTACCCTGCTGCCTTTCGCTGCACAAATCCGGCACTTGGGCACCGCACCAATTGATCCGGCACAATGCGACCGCCCCCAGCCTTCGTTTAGCGGAGGATCAGATGGCCTGAGAGCATCGGTGGGAGGTGGACGACATGGCTCATACCCTCGAACAGACGATCAACGCCTTGCTCGAGCAGGAGCCGGCGCTGCGGCAGTGGCTGGAGCAGATGCGGGCGCTGATCCGCGACACCCGGGGCGTCACGGCAATCGCCGGGCTGACGCCGGCCGAGACCGAGGAATTCCTCCGGCTCGATCCGCTGTTGCGCGCCCATCGCGGCGCGATGACCGCCGCCGAGTTCGAAGCCGCGAGCGCCCGCCATGCCGATCTCAAGAGCCGGATCGAAGCCGCGCTTCAGGACGACGCAATCGAGAGCCTGAGCGACTGGGGCGCGCTCCCGGCGCGCGGCTGACAAAGCCGCACGGCAGCGGCGTGGCGCGGGTTGAAGGCACCAACCCGCGGCGCTGTTGGCTGCTGCCATTGATCGAGCAGGATCGTTGAAAAACCGCGGAGGCGATAGCTGTCGCTTACGCTCACCGTATCGTGCGGACCTGCATCCGCACGCGGGGTCTCACGCGTGCCTCGGCAACGACGCAGCGGTCAGGCCGCCGCCTGCTCGGTCTGCGGACCGACCGGCTTGCAGAACTTGCTGACCAGCCACGACGACAGCACCGCCGGCACCAGCCCGACCAGACCATAGAGCACAAGCTGCACCAGGCCGGCATCGGCGCCGCGGTTGGAATACATGAACGCGGTGGCGATGAAGCCGATGATGCCGACGATCACCATGCGTAGCGGCTGCTTGATGATGCGGATGTGGCAGATGATCTCGTCGATCGCCGCCATCATCAGCGCCGGCAGCAGGCCGAACAGGTAGCTGTATTGCAGCGACCTGAACAGCACGACGAAGAACTTCTGCACCTCCGTCAGATCGGTGTGCATCCAGTAGCCGGACATGTAGCTGGTCGCGAACAGCAACAGCAGTCCGCCGACGAACGGCCCGATCGCACCGAAGATCAGATATCGCTTCATGCCTGCTCCACAACCGGCGATCTCCGCCGGACCGACAGGCTACGCCCGCCGGCCCGATGCCGACAACTCTCGGAGGCGGACAGTCTGCTCAAACTGCCGCGATGGTTACATCCGCACTTCGACCAAGCTCGGCCCGCTGCCGCGGACGCCCGCTTCGAGCGCTGCGTTGAGTTCGTCCGCCGTGGTCACGGCGCGCGCCGGCACACCCATGCCCTTGGCCAGCGACACCCAGTCGAGGTCCGGCCGATCGAGCGTCAGCATGTCCTGCGCGCGCTTGCCGGGCTCGCCGGCGCCGACGCCGTCGAACTCACCCCTCAGGATCTGGTACTTGCGGTTGGCGAACACAACCGTCGTGACGTCGAGATTCTCGCGCGCCTGGGTCCACAGCGCCTGCAGCGTGTACATCGCGCTGCCGTCGCCGACCATGCAGATCACCTTGCGGTCCGGGCACGCAACAGCGGCGCCGACCGCGACCGGCGGCGAGAAGCCGATCGAGCCGCCGAGATTCTGCAGCCAGTCGTGCGGGGCCGCCGCGGCGGTCGGCGGGAAGAAGCCGCGGCCAGTGGTGATCGACTCGTCGATGACGATCGCATTCTCCGGGATCGCCACCGCGATCGCCTGCGCGATGTTGTCGAGCGTCAGCGCGCCGCTCGGCTTGGCGATATCGACGAGCTTCTGCGGCTGGGCGTCCTGGGCCTTAGCCCCGAGCGCGCCGGCCAGCGCCTCGAGCGCCGCTTCGGAGTTCTCGCCGATGTCGGTCAGCCGGTGCGCGTCGCAGCCGTCCGGCTTCAGCAGGCTCGGCTTGTCCGGGTAAGCGAAGAACGCCACCGGGTCCATCGCCTCGACCAGCACGATGTGACGGAACGGCTTCAGGATCGGCAGCGCCGCTTCGATCACATAGGGCACGCGTTCGATCCAGTAGCGCCCCTGCCCGCGCGCCATCCGGGCGTTGTAGGTCTGCGCCATCACCTTGCAGCCGGCCTTGCCGGCGATCCGCTGCGCCAGCGCGAGGCCGTGCTCGGTGAGCGCGTTGCCTGACAACAGCAGCAGCGTCGGCTCGCCGGAGCGCAGCACCCGCGCGGCGGCCTCGACCGCCTGCGACGAGTAGCTCGGCCGCTGCTGATCGGCCGGCACTTCGGCGATGCCGTCGGCCTCGTTCCAGGCGGTGTCGGCCGGCAGGATCAGCGTGGCGATCTGCGGCGGCATGCCCTTGGCGGCGGCGATCGCAGCAGCGCCGTCGCGCGCCACCGACTTGGCGTCCGGCGAGGTGCGAACCCAGGCCGACATCGGCCGCGCCAGCCCCTCGATATCCGAGGTCAGCGGCGCGTTGTAATCGATGTGGTAGGTGGCGTGCTGGCCGACGATGTTGACAATGCCCGAGGCCGCCTTCTTGGCGTTGTGCAGATTGGCGATGCCGTTGGCGAGGCCTGGGCCGAGATGCAGCAGGGTCGAAGCCGGGGTGCGCTTCATCCGATAGTAACCATCCGCGGCGCCGGTGACGACGCCTTCAAACAGGCCGAGCACGCAGCGCATGCCCTCGACGCGGTCGAGCGCGGCGACGAAGTGCATTTCCGAGGTGCCGGGATTGGTGAAGCAGACGTCGACGCCGCCCTGCACGAGGGTTCTCACCAGGCTTTCGGCACCGTTCATCGTTTCGCTCCCTGTTGTGTCGTGACACGACGATCAATCATTGTTGAAAGCGTTCGTCAAAGGGGCGGGCGCGCGGAGCAGCGCTTCGTACCGCGCACGCCAAGCCTCCGGCGTCATCGCGATGACTTGCGCAATCGCCATGATTGTGGCCTGTCTTGGGTTGGATTCTGACGATTGCGAGGTTTACGATGGTTCGCACTGCCCGCCTGTTCGCGCTCGCCGCCACGATTGCCGTTGCCGGGATGACCCAGGCGTCCGCCCAGGAGGACATGCGGGCCGTGATGGGGTTCGGTCCGTTCTTCCGCTCCGGTCCGGCGGCCAGCCCGATCCCGCGGGAACGCGTTAACTT
Source organism: Rhodopseudomonas sp. (assembly GCF_048594845.1). GTDB lineage: Bacteria > Pseudomonadota > Alphaproteobacteria > Rhizobiales > Xanthobacteraceae > Rhodopseudomonas. The sequence continues at coordinate 6,120 of NZ_JBMDXE010000308.1, forward strand.
CATGGGCAACTATGCGCCCGGAACGATCGTGATCAGCACCTCGGAGCGCCGGCTCTATCTGGTCCAGCCGGACGGCACCGCTTTGCGCTATGGCATCGGCGTCGGCCGCGACGGGTTCCGCTGGTCGGGCGTTCACCGCATCACCGCCAAGAAGGAATGGCCGAGCTGGACGCCGCCGGCGCAGATGCTGCGACGCCGCCCCGATTTGCCGCGCCACATGGCCGGTGGCGAAGACAATCCGCTCGGCGCCCGCGCCATGTATCTCGGCTCGACGCTGTATCGCATCCACGGCTCGAACGAGCCGGAAACGATCGGCCAGGCGGTGTCGTCGGGCTGCTTCCGGATGACCAACGAGGACGTGGTCGACCTCTACGACCGCGTCCGCGTCGGCGCCACCGTGATCGTGCGGAACTGATCCGCGGCGGGGCGCGCAGCCCCGCTGCTCCCAATTACGGGTTGTGCGCCGCGACGGATTGCGGCAGCGTTCGGCCATGCAAAGTGGCCGCCCTACCCGTTTCCTCGCCCCCGTGCTCGCGGCGATCATCGCCGCGGCAGCGGGCGTAGCGGCGCCGTCGCTGGCGGCCGACAGCACCGACATTTCGGCCAACCAGCGCGCCGAGAAGCGCGACTTCACCGACAGCCAGATTTTCGACGGCTTCTTCAAGACCGCGTTCGGCGCCGAGTATCACCTCGCCGGCCGTGTCGATCGCATCCGCAAGTTCGAAGGCCCGGTGCGGATCTTCGCCGAAGGCGATACTCATCCCGACCGGCGGGCACAGCTCGCACGTGTGGTCGCCGACATCGCCAAACGCATCCGCAACCTCGATATCGCCATCACCCAGGACAGCGACGAGGCCAACGTCACCGTGCACCTCGTCCGCGACAAGAACCTCAACAAGACCATTCAGGCCTTCTACGGCGCCGAACGCGCCAAGGAGATCCGCGAGTCGCTCGATCCGCAATGCCTGTCTGGCTTCCGCAAGAACGACAAGTTCGAGATCGAGCACGCCGACGTCATCCTGACGATCGACAATGGCGACTTCGTCTTCCTCGACTGCGCCTACGAGGAACTGCTGCAATCGCTCGGCCCGATCAACGACACCGACGAGGTGCCGTGGACGATGTTCAACGACGACGTCCAAAAGGGTTACTTCGACGTCTACGATCAATACCTGATGAACATCCTGTACCACCCGGAGATCAAGCCGGGCATGACCGTGCAGGAGGTCAAGTCTGTGCTGCCGCAGGTGATGACCGACGTGCGGAGTTTTGTCGGGAAAGTCAACGGATTGGGGCAGTAGTCGGCGGTAATCATCCTGCCCCTCCCCGTCAATGCGGGGCGCGAGCGCAGCTCGCGAGCCCGGAATCTATAACCCCTGCGCTCTCGACAGATCACCGACAACCACCATCCCTTACTACACACGCTGCGGCGTATGGATTCCGGGCTCGCCGCTGCGCGGCGCCCCGGAATGACGCGTCGAGAGACTGTTGTCGTTAGGCCGTCTTGGTGAACAACTCCCGCCCGATCAGCATCCGGCGGATCTCGCTGGTGCCGGCGCCGATTTCGTAGAGCTTGGCGTCTCGCAGCAGGCGGCCGGTCGGGTAGTCGTTGATATAGCCGTTGCCGCCGAGCAGCTGGATGGCGTCGAGCGCGCATTGAGTGGCGCGCTCGGCGGCGTAGAGGATCGCGCCGGCGGCGTCCTCGCGGGTGGTCTCGCCGCGGTCGCAGGCCTTCGCCACCGCATAGACGTAAGCGCGCGAGGCGTTCATGGTCACGTACATATCGGCGACCTTGCCCTGCACCAGCTGGAAGTTGCCGATCGGTTCGCCGAACTGCTTGCGCTCGTGCACATAAGGCATCACGACGTCCATGCAGGCCTGCATGATGCCGAGCGGCCCAGCGGCCAGCACGGCGCGCTCGTAGTCGAGCCCGCTCATCAGCACGTTGACGCCGCGGCCGACTTCGCCGAGCACGTTTTCCTCCGGTACTTCGCAGTCCTCGAACACCAGCTCGCAGGTGTCGGATCCGCGCATGCCGAGCTTGTCGAGCTTCTGCGCCGTGCTGAATCCCTTGAAGCCCTTCTCGATCAGAAACGCCGTCATGCCGCGGGGGCCAGCGGCCGGATCGGTCTTGGCGTACACCACCAGCGTCTCGGCGACCGGGCCGTTGGTGATCCACATCTTGTTGCCGTTGAGGACGTAACGGTCGCCCTTCTTGTCCGCGCGGGTCTTCATCGACACCACGTCGGAGCCTGCGCCCGGCTCGGACATCGCCAGCGCGCCGACGTGCTCGCCGCTGATCAGCTTCGGCAGATACTTCCGCTTCTGCGCCTCGTTGCCGTTGCGGCGGAGCTGATTGATGCAGAGGTTGGAATGCGCGCCGTAGGACAGGCCGACCGAGGCTGAAGCGCGTGAAATCTCCTCCATCGCGATGCAGTGCTCGAGATAGCCGAGCCCGGCGCCGCCGTACTCCTCTTCGACCGTGATGCCGTGCAGGCCGAGTTCGCCGAGCTTCGGCCACAGGTCGCGCGGGAACGTGTTGGTCTTGTCGATGGCCTCGGCGCGCGGGGCGATCTCGTCCGCCGCAAAGCCGCGCACCGTTTCGCGGATCGCGTCGGCGGTCTCGCCGAGATCGAAATTGAACAGGCTCTGCGCGTTCGAAATCATGGTCGGGCTGTCTCCACTCGTCGGCGCGGCAAGCCGCGCAACCGTGTTCTGGTTGGCCGGCACCATGTCACGACGCCGCAGGGCTGAGAAGGCTCCAAAGGTCGTTCCACCGGCTTTCCAGGCCGTTTACCAGCGCCTCGACGCAACCCGGCTGGCTGAAAACCGGCGCCTCGGAGGATCTTGTGCGGAGCCGCTATCAGGGCTGCCGCACCCGCCTTGCTCTTGCCCGCCCAACCGGTTGTAATCACCCGAACGGACTGCCGCGACGAAGACGGCAGCCGACGGAGACCGATCGCCGCGATGCGGTGCGTCGGAGCGAAACGCCAGATACGCCATCAGCGAGGGCCCGCATGCACGGCACCATCGAGACCAGCAACGTCGCGACCGACAAAGCCGCACGGCAGCGCGCCGCGCGCGAAGAGGCCTATGCGACGCCGCTGAAGGACTTCCATCCCGGCGCGCCGCGGCATTTCCGCGACGACACGCTGTGGCCGTGGTTCGAGCGGCTGCGCGCCGAGGAACCGGTGCACTATTGCACCAACGCGCCGATCGAACCGTATTGGAGCGTCGTCAAGTACAACGACATCATGCATGTCGACACCAGCCACCAGATTTTCTCGTCGGATTCGACGCTCGGCGGCATTTCGATCCGCGACGCGCCGCCCGGCTACGACTGGCCGAGCTTCATCGCGATGGACGAGCCGCGGCATTCGGCACAGCGCAAGACAGTGTCGCCGATGTTCACGCCGCAGCATCTCGACGAACTCGCAGTGCTGATCCGGCAGCGCACCCGCAAGGTGCTGGACGGCCTGCCGCGCGGCGAGACGTTCAACTTCGTCGACCGCGTCTCGATCGAACTGACGACCCAGATGCTGGCGACGCTGTTCGACTTCCCGTTCGACCAGCGACGCAAGCTGACGCGCTGGTCGGACGTATCCACGGCACTGCCGAAGAGCATGGTGGTCGAATCCGAGGAGCAGCGGCGCGCCGAGCTCAACGAATGCGCCGCGACCTTCGCGCAGATGTGGAACGAGCGGGTGAATTCCGAGCCACGGAATGATCTGTTGTCGATGATGGCGCATCACGACGCCACGCGGCACATGGACCGCGACAACCTGATCGGCAACATCCTGCTGCTGATCGTCGGGGGCAACGATACCACCCGCAACACCATGACCGGCTCGGTGCTGGCGCTGAACGAGAACCCCGACCAGTTCGCCAAGCTCCGCGCCAATCCCCAGCTGATCGACACCATGGTGCCTGAGGTAATCCGCTGGCAGACGCCGCTGGCGCATATGCGCCGCACCGCGCGGGAAGACACTGAACTAGGCGGCAAGACCATCCGGAAAGGTGACCGGGTGGTGATGTGGTACGTCTCCGGCAATCGCGACGACGAGGTGATCGAGCGGCCCAACGAGTTCATCATCGACCGCAAGCGGCCGAAGATCCACCTCTCCTTCGGCTTCGGCATCCATCGCTGCGTCGGAATGCGTCTGGCGGAATTACAGCTGCGGATCGTCTGGGAGGAAATGCTGGACAGGTTTGACCGCATCGAAGTTGTCGGGGAGCCGAAGCGGGTGTATTCGAGCTTCGTCAAGGGCTACGAGTCCTTGCCGGTTCGCATTTCCTGACCCTCCCCAAGAAAAAGAAGACAGCCTCGACAATGAAACATCATGCCGCCGCGGAGCAGGACGAATTTCACGATATCCGCGACGCCGTCGCCAAACTGTGCGCGCAGTTTCCGGGCGAATACTGGCGCAAGCTCGACCGCGACATGGCGTACCCCAAGGCGTTCGTCGATGCTCTGACCGAGGCCGGCTATCTGTCTGTGCTGATCCCGGAGGAATACGGCGGCGCCGGCCTCAAGCTGTCGGCCGCGGCGGCAATTCTCGAGGAGATCCAGCGCGCCGGCTGCAATGGTGGCGGCTGCCACGCCCAGATGTACACCATGGGTACTCTGCTGCGTCATGGCAGCGATGAGCAGAAGGCGAAATGGTTGCCGAAGATCGCCAGCGGCGAACTGCGGCTGCAGGCGTTCGGCGTCACCGAGCCGACCTCCGGCACCGACACCACCTCGCTGAAGACCTTCGCCAAGAAGGACGCCAACGGCGACTACGTGGTCAACGGCCAGAAGATCTGGACCAGCCGCGCCGAATATTCCGACCTGATGATCCTGCTGGCGCGGACTACGCCGAAGGATCAGGCGGCGAAGAAGACCGAAGGCCTGTCGGTGTTCCTGGTCGACATGCGCGAGGCGCGCGGCAACGGCCTGGAGATCCGGCCGATCCGTACCATGATGAACCACGCCACCACGGAAGTGTTCTTCACCGACATGAAGGTGCCGAAGGAAAACCTGATCGGCGAGGAAGGCAAGGGCTTCCGCTACATCCTGTCCGGCATGAACGCCGAGCGCATCCTGATCGCCTCGGAGTGCATCGGCGACGCCAAATGGTTCATCGCCAAGGCCACCAACTACGCGAAGGATCGCGTCGTGTTCGGCCGTCCGATCGGCCAGAACCAGGGCATCCAATTTCCGATCGCCAAGGCCTACGCCAACATGCGCGCGGCCGAACTGATGGTGAAGGAAGCCACCCGAAAGTACGAAGCCGGCATGGACTGCGGCGCCGAGGCCAACATGGCCAAGATGCTCGCCGCCGACGCGTCGTTCGAAGCCGCCAACGCCTGCATCCAGACCCACGGCGGCTTCGGCTTTGCCGAGGAATACGACGTCGAACGCAAGTTCCGCGAGACGCGGCTGTATCAGGTGGCCCCGATCTCGACCAACCTGATCCTGTCGCACGTCGCCGAGCACGTGCTCGGCATGCCGCGGTCGTACTAAACTCCCGTCATTGCGAGCGAAGCGAAGCAATCCAGAGCCGAGTTCACCGAGCCTGGATTGCTTCGTCGCTACGCTCCCCGCAACGACGCAGCCATTGCAGGATTGATTGGATGCTTCCGCTCGAAGGACTGACCGTCATCGCCGTCGAACAGGCGGTCGCGGCGCCGTATTGCAGCTCGCGGCTCGCCGATGCCGGCGCACATGTGATCAAGATCGAACGCCCCGAGGGTGATTTCGCCCGCGGCTACGACGCCGCCGCCAAGGGCCAGAGCAGTTACTTCGTCTGGCTCAACCGCGGCAAGGAATCCGCCGTGGTCGATCTCTCGACCAAAGAGGGCCGCGACGAGCTCGAAAAGCTGATCGCCTCCGCCGACGTGCTGCTGCAGAACCTCAAGCCCGGCTCGATGGACAAGCTCGGCTTCACCCGCGAGCGACTGCGCGCCGACTATCCGAAGCTGATCATCTGCACGATCTCCGGCTACGGCGACGACGGCCCCTACGCGCATCGCAAGGCGTACGACCTGCTGATCCAGGCCGAGAGCGGCCTCGCCTCGATCACCGGCGGGCCGGAGAGCGCCTCGCGCGTCGGCATGTCGGTTGTCGACGTCGCCACCGGCGCCGCCGCGCATGCGGCGATCCTCGAAGCACTGATCGGCCGCGGTCGTTCGGGCCAGGGCGCAGACATCCGGATCTCGATGTTCGACGTGATGGCAGATTGGCTGACCGTGCCGCTGCTCAACGCCGAGGCCGGCAATCCGCCGAAGCGTCTCGGCCTCGCGCATCCGTCGATCGCGCCCTACGGCGTGTTCACCAGCAAGGACGGCAAGGACATCCTGATCTCGATCCAGAGCGAGCGGGAGTGGAAGAAGCTCTGCTCCGACGTGCTGCGCCAGCCGGATCTGCCGAACGATCCGCGGCTCAAGAACGGCGTCGAGCGCGTCAAGAACCGCGCCTACACCGACAAGATCGTCGCCGAGATCTTCGGCTCGCTGACCCGCGACGACCTGCTGGAACATCTCGCCAGCGCCGACATCGCGTTCGCCGAAGTCAACACCATGGAAGACCTGTCGCATCATCCGCATTTGCGCCGGATCGAGGTCGACACACCGAACGGCAAGGTCGCTTATCCGGCGCCGGCCGCGATCGTGGTCGGCGAAGACCGGCATTACGGCGCCGTGCCGGGCATCGGCGACAAGCGCAAGTAAGCGGACAAGTCAGCGAGGACCACCATGACCGAAGCACTCGACATCGATCATCTCCGGCAGTGGATCGGCCGCAGCGAACAGGCCACCGATCTGGTGACGCCGCAACTCGTGAAGGGTCTGCGCGCGACGCTGTTCCTCGACATCGGCCAGCCCAAGACCGGCGACGCCGCGCCGTTCACGGCGCATTGGTGCCTCGGTCAGCCGGTGTACCCGATGGACATGCTCGGCCCGGACGGCCATCCCACCCGCGGCGGCTTTCTGCCGCCGGTGCTGCTGCCGCGTCGAATGTGGGCGGGTGGTGAGTTGACGTTCATCGATACGCTGAGGGTCGGCGACGAAGTGACCCGGACTTCGACGATCGGCGACGTGCAGATCAAGCAGGGCTCGACCGGCACGCTGTGCTTCGTCACCGTCAATCACGAGATCACCACGCCCCGCGGCGTCGCCATCCGCGACCGACAGGACATCGTCTATCGCGACGTGCCGCCGCCCTCCGCGGCGCCGGCCGCCCCCGCCAAGCCGGCCGCAGCCCCGCCGGCCGCGCAGCATCGCGAGAGCCACCTCGCCGATCCGGTGCTGCTGTTCCGCTATTCGGCGCTGACCTTCAACGGCCACCGCATCCATTACGACCGCGATTACGTCACCAAGGTCGAAGGCTATCCGGGCCTGATCGTCCACGGTCCGATGCAGGCCGCCCTGCTGGTCGAATTCGCCGCCAAGCTGAAAGGCGCCGCGCCGAAGACCTTCAGCTATCGCGGCGTGCAGCCGCTGTTCGACGGCGCCGACTTCTCGGTCAATGCCAACGCGGCCGGCACCGGCTTCGACGTCTGGACCGCCAACGCCGACGGCGTGCCGAACATGAAGGGCACGGCGAGCTGGTAGCAAGCGCGTGGTCGCTGGCTCTCCCCGCAGCTGACCTCACCTCTCCCCGCGCGCGGGGAGAGGTCGGCCAGCGCAGCTGGTCGGGTGAGGGGGCGCCTCCGCGCGGCCGAAGCTCACTGCCCGCGTCGCCCCTCACCCCACCCCTCTCCCCGCAAGAGCGGGGCGAGGGAGCGCGCCGTGCAACCTGCACCGCTTCGCCCTGCATGGACGCCATATTGACTCCCCTTCCCGCCTGCTGATTGATCGGCCACAATCAACAGCGGCGCGCTGCGCCGGAGGAACCGCCTTGCCGAAGAAGCCGAAGCCGCACGCGGCGACCACCACTGTCAAATCAGCCACCTTCGACTTGCTGCGCGCCTTCAAGATCGACAAGGTGTTCGGCAATCCCGGCTCGACCGAGCTACCGTTCCTCAGCGACTGGCCGGACGACATCGACTACGTGCTGGCGCTGCAGGAGGCCTCGGCGGTGGCGATGGCCGATGGTTACGCGCAGGCGACCCGCAACGCCGGCTTCGTCAATCTGCATTCGGCCGCCGGCGTCGGCAACGCGCTCGGCAACATCTACACCGCGTTCAAGAACCAGACGCCGCTGGTGATCACAGCGGGCCAGCAGGCGCGCAGTCTTCTCCCGCTGCAGGCCTTCCTCGGTGCCGAGCGCGCCAGTGAGTTTCCGCGGCCCTATGTGAAATACAGTGTCGAGCCCGCGCGCGCCGAGGACGTCCCGGCGGCGATCGCGCGGGCCTACTACGTGGCGATGCAGCCGCCGTGTGGACCGACCTTCGTGTCGGTGCCGATCGACGACTGGGCGCGGCCAGCGACGCCGGTCACGCCGCGCACGGTGACGCGCGAGCTCGGCCCCGAGCGCGGCGCGATGCAGGCGCTGGCCGATGTGCTGTCACGGGCGAAGAAGCCGGCGCTGGTTGTCGGCCCGGCGGTCGACCGCGCCGCGGCGGTCGAATTGATGGTGCAGGTCGCCGAGCGCGCCAGCGCTCCTGTCTGGGTGTCGCCATTCTCCGCCCGATGCAGCTTCCCGGAACGGCATCCGCTGTTCGCCGGCTTCCTGCCCGCGTCGCCCGGGCAGGTGTCGGAAACGCTCGGCGCGTACGACGTCGTCGTGGTGATCGGCGCGCCGGTGTTCACTTTTCACGTCGAAGGCCATGCGGCGATCTTCGAAGGCAGCACGGCGCTGTTCCAGATCACCGACGATGCGAACACCGCGTCGGTGACGCCGCTCGGCACCAGCATCATCGCGACGATGGCACCGGCGCTGACGTTGCTGCTCGATCTGCTGCCGCCAACCAAGCGCGCCGCTCCCGCCCCGCGCGCGATCGCACCGCCGCCGCAGGCCGCCGAGCCGATGCCCGCCGAGTACTTGCTCGATGCGCTCGGCAAAGCGATGCCGGACGACGCCATGCTGGTCGAGGAAGCGCCGTCGCACCGGCTGGCGATGCAGAAATACATGCCGATGCGCGGCCAGGATTCGTTCGCCACGATGGCGAGCGGCGGCCTCGGCTGGTCGCTTCCGGCGTCGGCCGGCTTTGCGCTGGCGAACGACAAGCGCCGCACCGTCTGCCTGATCGGCGACGGCTCGGCGATGTATTCGGTCCAGGCGTTGTGGACCGCCGCGCAGCGCAAGCTGCCGCTGACGGTGATCGTGCTCAACAATGCCGGCTATGGCGCAATGCGCTCGTTCAGCCAGGTGATGCAGGTGCGCAATGTGCCGGGCCTCGAGCTGCCGAACATCGACTTCGTCACGCTCGCGCAGTCGATGGGCTGCATGGCCGAGCGCGTATCGCGCTGCGCCGATCTGGGCGCGGCGCTCGACCGTGCGCTGTCGCATGACGGCGTCTTCGTGCTGGAGGCGATGCTGGATAGTTCGGTGCCGCTGCTTTACGCCAAGAACGGCTGAAGATCTCTTCGCAGGCCTGCCGTTACGGCAGCAGGTCGGTCGGCAGGTCGTCGAAGCCGTAGCGGCGCGGGCGATTGCGGCGGATGAAGCCGCCGATCTGCCAGCCGAACAGCGCGGCGAAGCCGGCGATGAACAGCGCGCCGGCCCATGAACCGGTCGCCACCGCGCGCGCCAGCAGTCCGGTCATCGCCGCCGCCACCAGCGCAATCAACACCAGCGCGGCGGTATGAATAGCGGGGCGGAGGCCACCGATCAGTTCGGCGTGGCTGCCGGCCGCCTGCATGCGCCGATGCAGTTCGCGAATGAAAGCCCGATAGGCGTCGTTCTGCGGCGCCATCAGCGCGACCGTCTGCCAGGTCGTCGACAGGATCCGCAGCCGTGCGCCGCTGACGTCTTCGAGGTCGGCGCGAAACCGCTGCGACTGCATCGACACCGGCCGATAGCTGAGCCGCACCCGGGCGATCGTCGCGTACGGCCACAGCCCGGATTTCGGTCCGATCCGCCAGACCAGACCGTCGTCCGTCAGTTCGAACTGCTGCGCGGCCCCGATCAGCGAGGCCTTGAACGCGTAGGCGTCCGCCGGCGGCGCCTCCGTCATGCCGGAGGCCTTGGGCTTCGCGCCTGAATTCCGATCCGCTCGCGCCACCGCTCGCCTCCTGCTTGCAGCGTCATTGCCGCAGCCGCCGCCGGGATGCAATGCGGTCGATCCGCCTGCCCGCCCGATTGCAAGGCATCTCGCTTGCCCGAAACGGTCCTGTTTCCTACAACTGCCGTCCTGATCGACCGCCGAGTCCCGATGCCCAAATCCGACACCGCCTATTTCCCCCGCCATCTGATCTTTGCCGGCGCACTGGTCAGCGGCGTGCTGCTGGCGCTGGCGCTGCATATGCTGGGGCAGCGGCTCGGGCTCGATCTCGGCGGCTTATGGCGCAGCGATCTCGGCGAGTTCATGCCGGCACGCGCCGCGCTGGCGTGGTGGCTGGTCGCGACGGCAGGCTTCGCCGGCGGTTACTTCACCGCGACGCTGATGCACCACGCCGCCGATGGCCAGATCCCGCCGCGGATGCGGCAGTTCCTGATGGCGATCGGCGTGCTGGTGCTGGCCGCCGCCGGCCAGGCCGCCTCGGCGCCCTCCACCGGGACGACCACGACGGGCGTCGTCACCGGTCTCGCCGCGCTGTTGCTCGGCGCCGCGATGGCGTTCTGCGGCGCGCATTTCGCACTGCGCAAGGCCTGACGCCGCACGGGCTCACCCCAGCGACCGAACGATGTGCTCCTTCAGCCGCTGCGCCGGCAGCGACAGCCGGTCGCGCTGCAGCAGTGCGATCTCGGTGTCTTTCAGGTTGGGCAGCGGTCCGCCATCGATGACGTGCAGATCGTCCGGCACCATGTCCTTGGGCAGCACGGTGACGCCGAGACCGCCGCGCACCGCGGCGAGCGAGCCGGCCAGCGATCCGCAGGTGTAGGCGATCCGCCACGGCTTGCGCGCTCTGTCGAGCGCCTCGGTCGCGCGCTTGCGATACACGCAGGGGCTCGGCGACACCACCAGCGGCAGCGGCCCCTCGCGCTGCTGCGGCTCCGGCTCGCCCGTCACCCACACCAGCGGTTCGCGCCAGACCCGGATGCCCGCGGCCTCGCCGACCCGCTCACGCTTGATCAGCGCCAGATCGAAGCTGCCCTTCCGGAAGCCGTCGATCACATGCAGCGTCAGATCGCACGTCACTTCCAGCGCCACCGCCGGATAGGCCCTGGCGAAGCGTGACAGCACGTCCGGCAGATGCCGCGTGGCGAAGTCCTCCGGCGTGCCGAGCCGCACCACGCCATGCAGCGCCGGCTCGGTGACCCGGGCGACCAGTTCGTCGTTGACGTCGAGCAGCCGCCGGGCGTGCACCAGAAACACCTCGCCCTCCGGCGTCAGCCGGACACTGCGCGGATTGCGCTCCAGTAGCTTGCGGCCGAGCGCGTCCTCCAGCCGCTGCAATTGCAACGACACCGTCGATTGCTGCCGCCGCAGCGATTCCGCCGCGCGGGTGAAATTGCCCAGCGTGGCAATGGCAACGAACGCCCGCACCAGATCGAGGTCGAGATTGAGCAGCGGTCGCGGCATGAGATCTAACCATTGTGAAATGCAATGATTGTAGTTTCTATAATCAATTTCAAAGATGCTGCAAGCGCGCATAGGTTCCGCCCCGCCCGCCGATCGCGGGCTTTCACGCCGCTGCGCGCCCTGATCCGCCTGCGCTCGCTTCTCGAGACGCGGGCCGGCTTCGCGCGCCCGGCCAAAAGGGGGCGACATGCTGGATCTTGCTTTCCAAAACCTACTCTCGCCAATGGTGCTGTTCTTCGTGCTCGGGGTCGCGGCCGCATTGGCGCGCTCGGATCTGTCGATCCCCGAGCCGGTCGCGAAGCTGCTTGCGCTGTATTTGCTGATGTCGATCGGCTTCCGCGGCGGCGTCGAGGTTGCGCATCAGGGCATCGACGGCACCATGATCGCAGCGATCGCCGCCGGTATCACCCTGTCGTTCGCGACGCCGTTCCTGGCCTATCTGATCCTGCGCGCCGTCACGCGGCTCGATGCCGTCAATGCAGCGGCGGTAGCGGCGCATTACGGCTCGATCTCCGCCGTCACCTTCGTGGCGGTCACCGGTATGCTTGGTCAGCTCGGCATCGCCTGGGACGGCTACATGGTGGCGGTCGGCGCCGCGATGGAGACGCCGGCGATCCTCGCGGCACTGCTGATCGCGCGCGGAAAAGCCGAGGCGACGGCAAACGGCGAGAACGGCGGCATGCTGCTGCGTGAGGTGGCGCTGAACGGCTCGATCGTTATCCTGCTCGGCGCCTTCGTGATCGGCGCGCTGACCGGCACTCGCGGCGCCGCGATGGTGAAGCCGTTCCTCAACGACCCCTTCGCCGGCGTGCTGTGTCTGTTCCTGCTCGACATGGGGCTGGTCGCGGGCCGCGGCCTGGCGCAAGGCCGGCGGCACCTGTCGCTGCCGGTCACTGTGTTCGGCGTCGCGATGCCGCTGATCGGCGGTACGCTTGGCGCAGCGCTCGCCTGGCTGATCGGCCTGTCGGCCGGCAGCACCGCGGTGCTGATCACGCTGGCGGCCTCGGCCTCCTACATCGCGGTGCCGGCGGCGATGCGGCTTGCGCTGCCGCAAGCCAATCCGGCGATCGCGCTGACGCTGTCGCTCGGCATCACCTTCCCGTTCAACCTGCTCGCCGGCATCCCGCTCTACATCGCCATCGCGTCCCGGATTGCACCATGACCGCCCGCCCTGGAGACTCCGCCATGCAGACCTTTCCCAAGAAGCGCATCGAGATCGTGGTCGAAGCCCCGCTGCTGCGACGACTCACCGCGAAGCTGGACGAAACCGGCGTGACCGGCTGGTCGGTGGTCCCGATCCTCGCCGGCCATGGCCGCGACGGCGATTGGACGGCCGAAGGTCAGATCGGGACCGCATCTCAAATGGTGATGCTGATCACCATCGTGGATGCGACGAAGCTCGACGCAGTGATGGACAGCGTCTTCACGCTGGTGTCACATCAGATCGGTTTCGTCACCGTCTCGGATATCGCCGTCGTTCGTCCCGAGCGCTTCTAGCGGGCCGCTACTACATCAACCGGCACAACGATCAGTTGTCATCGGGCTGTCGTATTACTTCGCTGATACAAACCTGCCCTTCGATGCAGGCGCGAAAAAACGCCGCGCAGTCACCTGCGCGGCGTTTAGCCTCATCCTGTTAGCAATTCGCCTGCTTAGCCCGCGGCACGGATATTGATCGAGCCTTCGGCGAGAGTCGTCAGCTTCTTGTCGGTGGCTTTTTCCTCATCGAGCGTTTTCTGCAGAACCGCAGCGCACTCGTTGCGGCCGAGGCGCTTGGCCCATGCCACGAGGCTGCCGTAACGGACGATCTCGTAGTGCTCAGCGGCCTGCGCGGCGTTGATCAGCGCCGCGTCCAGCACGGTCTTGTCTTCGACCTCGCCCGCAGTCTCCTCGGCTTCCTCGATGATGCCGTCGATCGCCGGGCAGTCGACCGCCTTGGCTTTGGCGCCGTGCATTTCGAAAACCTGCTCCAGCCGCTTCACGTGCCCCCGGGTCTCCTCCAAATGGGTCATGAAGCCCTGCTTGAGCATCGGGTCGGTGGCCTTGTCGGCCATCTTCGGAAGCGCCTTCACGAGTTGTTTCTCGGCGTAATAAATGTCCTGCAGCTGATGCACGAACAGATCGTCCATGGTCTTGATGTCTTTAGTGAAAAGTCCCATTGCATGGCCTCTCTGGGTTGGAACAAGGCGACCCGAGGGGCGCGCTTGCTGCTCGTTCCGGACGCGGGATTAACCAGCCACGCAAGCACCCGTTCCGCCGGAGGGCGCGGCAGGCCGGAAGGCGATGGCGCGGCAGCGCACGGCGTCCTATATCAGGGCGGCAGGTGAGAGCTGTCCGATGCCGAGGGCCGCCATGCCGCGGCGGACCAGCTCCTTTGCGCCACGTCAAGGGCCAGTCGCGCCCGCCGCTCCATGGATGGGCTTTCGCAAGGTGTCGGCCGGATTGCGTGCCAGGGCGATTATGCCCTAAGGATTTTCGCGGATGAGTTTGTCGGGTGCCAAGTGCCAGGCCGTGCTGCGAGCGGCGCCCGTCGCGTTGCCGCCCCGCCGGGAGGACGAATGCATCGACTGCTGAGCGCGCTGGGGCGTGGCTTCAAAACTTATGTCGGCTGGAAGCGGGTCGGCATCGTCGCCAGCATCCTGATCATCGGCTTTGCGATCTACTCGCTCATCCACAACCTCAAGGGTTTGGATCATAATAAGCTCGTGACCGCCCTGACCAACGTCGCGCCGGGCCAGATCGGTCTCGCGGCGCTGTGCGTGGTCGGCGCGTTCTGCACCCTGACGTTCTACGATTTCTTTGCGCTGCGTACGATCGGCAAGCTGCACGTGCCGTATCGCATCGCGGCAATGTCGGCGTTCTGCTCCTACGTGATCGGCCACAACCTCGGCGCCACCGTGTTCACCGGCGGCGCCATCCGGTTCCGGATCTATTCGGATTACGGCCTGTCGGCGATCGACGTGGCCAAGATCTGCTTCATCTCAGGCCTCACCTTCTGGCTCGGCAATCTGTTCGTGCTCGGCATCGGCATGATCTGGCATCCGGCCGCCGCGAGTGCGATGGATCTGCTCCCCGACCGGATCAATCAGCTGATCGGCGTCGCCTGCCTTGCCGGCATCGCGGCCTATTTCGTCTGGCTGGCGACCGGCAAGAAGCGCCGCGAGCTGGGCCAGAACGGCTGGAAGGTGGTGCTGCCGTCCGCCCGCCTGACGCTGGTGCAGGTGATGATCGGCGTGGTCGATCTCGGCTTCTGCGCGCTGGCGATGTACCTGCTGATGCCCGCCACGCCCTATATCGACTACGTATCGCTGGCCGTGGTGTTTATCCTTGCCACCCTGCTGGGCTTTGCCAGCCACGCCCCCGGCTCGCTCGGCGTGTTCGACGCTGCCATGCTGGTCGCGCTGCCGATGTTCGCCCGCGAGGATGTCATCGCCACGCTGCTGATCTACCGTGTGCTGTACTTCCTGCTGCCGTTCGGCATCGCGATCTCGATCATGGGCATCCGCGAGCTGTGGCTCAGCGTCGTCAAACCCTGGCAGGAAAAGCGCGCCGCCCATGGCAATGGCCACCCGATCACCGCCGCGACCGCAGCCCCGGTCCGTCAAGTGGCGCAGCGTTCGCAAAAGCTCTGACCGAGGCGCAGACGGCTTTTCGCGGCGAGGCACAGCGCTCATATTTCCGCCTTATCGGAAGCGTCATTCGCCTCATGATCACCACGATGTCCCCATTCCGTCCGCTGGCGCTGGTCGCGTTTCTGGCTTGCCTCCTGTCGTCGCTGCTGCCGGCTTCGGCCCACACGCAGCTGGCGCCGCCGGCTGCTCCCCCGGCGGCCGCCGTGCCGGTGACCGACGGCTCGATGCAGATCGTCTGGGAAGTCCGCAACCGCTTCCGGCTGTTTCGCGAGGAGCGGGATTTCCGCGAGCAGGCTGACGCACTGAACGGACTGACCGTGCTGGCGTCTGAACAGGCGCTGGGGCTGCAAAGCGAGGGTCGTGGCTGGGCCCGCAACGTCGTCAACCGGCTGTGCATCGACCTGACCGGCCGGGTCAACGAGCCCTGCACCCGCGACGGCGTCAAGGAAAGCTACCTGACCCCGACCGAGCACCCGGTGACGGTCCGGCTCGCCGGCGCGATCCCGGTGGGGGCGATCTGCGCCTGGGTGTTCGACGATGGCGATGGCCCGCGTCCCGCCACGCAGGACTGCGCCGAGCCGATCAATTTCCGTGCCCGCTACGGCAAGCCCACGGTGGCCACGGTCGACGTCAGCAGCGGCGCCGACGCGCCGCTGCGCGTCTCGACCGAGATCGCGGTGCGCGACTTCTTCATCGCCGGCCTCGGCGATTCGATCGGCGCGGGCGAAGGCAATCCCGACCGGCCGATCGCGCTGTCGGACGAAGGCTTCTGCTATCGCTCCTATCTGGGCATCAGCAACGTCGGCGGCGGCGTCGGGCAGTTCTACCGGCCCAGCCGCGCCGGGTTCAAAGGCGGCCGTGCCTGCGAGGCGCCGGACACGCTGGCCAACTGGCAGCGCTATTCGGCGACCTGGTTCAACGCCGCCTGTCACCGCTCGCTGTACAGCTACCAGACCCGCACCGCGCTGGCGCTGGCCGTTCGCCATCCGCATATCGCCGTGACCTATCTGCCGCTCGCCTGCACCGGGGCTACCATCCAGGAAGGGCTGTTCGGCTCGCAGCGGCCCCGCGAATGCTACAAGACGAAATCCGGCACGACCTGCCCCAGCAGCGTCAACAGCCAGATCGGCGAACTGCGCGAGGCCGTCGCCGCGGCGAAGAAGCGCCAGCCGCAGCGTGGGCTCGACCTCGTGCTGCTGTCGGTCGGCGCCAACGACATCAACTTCTCGGGCCTCGTTGCCGACGTCATCGTCGACAGCCCGACCGAGCGCGGCATCTTCCGCCGCTCCGGCGTGATCGGCTCCATCGAGGAATCCCGCAACACGCTGACCCGGCAACTGCCGCAGAATTTCGCCAAGATGCGCGAAGCCTTCAAGGGGCTGGTCGACGACATGTCGCGCGTCGTCTACGTGACCTACGCCAATCCGGCGCTGGCGAACCGCGGCGTGCCCTGCCCCGGCGGCCCCGGCGGATTCGATGTGCATCCCTCGTTCAGCGCCGATCCCAATCGCCTTGCCGCGGTCGCCTCCTTCGTCGACAACGAATTCCTGCCGCGGCTGAAGGATCTGGCGCAATGCACCGGCGGCGTGCTGTGCCGCGATCCGTCCGCCGACGCCATGACCTTCGTCGACGCGCATCAGCGCACATTCGCCAATCACGGCTTCTGCGCCCGCGCCGAAACCGATCCGGAATTCGACCGCGCCTGCTTCTCGCCGCGCGGCGACAGCTTCACCGCCGACATCGTCGCTGCGGCGAACTCGCCGATGGCCTGCGGCGCCGGCGCGAGCAACTACCGGGCCTATCTGCCGCGCGCCCGCTGGATCCGCGACGCCAACGACAGCTACTTTGCCGCGATGACCTTCCCGCAGGGCCTGCCCGCCGCGATCCAGCCTGCCGATATCCACGACGCGACCTGGGGCGTGGTGTCGGCAGTGTACGGCGGCGCCATCCATCCGTCCGCCGAAGGCCACGCCGCGATGGCCGACGCCGCGCTGCCGGCGGCCGAATCCGTGCTGTCGCTGCAGCCCGGGCCGGAAGTCACCAGCCAGCCCCTGCCGCCGCCGGGAGCGCCTGCACGCGACCAGCGCTAACAACTCGAACGCGCCGACGTCCGCCGCTTTCCCGGATGCCGTTTCGACACCGCACTTTCCAACCCTGACGTTCAATCCAAGAAGGCGTCTCAAATAGAGCCGCTCTATTAGCAGCTGCTCGCCGCCCTGCTTAGCGTGCGCGCAACCGATGGAGTCGATCCCCGCCGATCGATGCCGTCGAGATGCGCACCAAGAAAGCACCTTTTGGGGACGGCACGTTGAACAACCTGAATCCGCCACGCGCGGCGGCACTCCCGCTCGCTTGCGTCTCGATCCTGCTGACGGCGTCTGTTGCGCAAGCTCAACAGCAAGCAAGCCCGAGTAGCACCGCAACGACGCACCCGGCCGTCACGTCCGCCGCCCCGTCGTCCTCACAGAGTCAGTCGCTTCCATCTGTTGTCGTCGACGCCCCGGCACGGCGACGCGCTGCTGCCCGGGCGCAGAGGAAGCCGGCCACGACGTCGCTACCGGCCGCACCACGCGGGCGAGCGACGCGCAACGATGTCGCCGCAGCTGCAGTACCGTCGCTCGGCGCGCGGCGCTCCACCATGCCGGCCAGCTACGCGGGTGGTCAGGTTGCGCGCGGTGCCGGTCTCGGCCTGCTCGGCAACAAAGACTACATGGCCACCCCGTTCAGTCTGACCAGCTACACCGACCAGACCATTCGTGATCAGCAGGCCACCAGCGTGGCCGAAGTGCTGACCAACAGCGACCCGTCGGTGCGCGCAGCCATCGGCGCCGGCAACCGCTACGATGCCCTGACCATTCGCGGCTTCCGGGTCGATAACAGTGACTTCGCGCTGAACGGGCTGTACGGCCTCGTGCCGAACTATCGCATCAACCCCGCGCCGATCGCGCGTATCGAACTGCTCAAGGGCCCCGCTTCCTTCCTGTACGGGATGTCGCCGCGCGGCTCGATCGGCGGCACCGTCAACGTCGTGACCAAGCGCGCCGACGACGATCCGCTCACCCGCTACACCGCCGGTTACATGTCCGATGCCCGCTTTACCAACACCATCGACGTCTCGCGCCGCTATGGCGATCAGAAGCAGTGGGGCGTGCGCGCCAACGGCGCGTTCGAAGGCGGCTGGCCGGCGATCGACGGGCAGTCGATCCGTGACGGGACCGGCTCGCTCGGCGTCGACTATCGCAGCGAGCGATTCAGGTGGTCGGCGGATCTGATCTATCAGGATGACTGGCTCAAGGCCGGCACGCGCGGATACGGCCCCGTGCCGGGGATCGCCGTGCCGTCGGCCCCCAATCCCAGAATCAATCTGTCCCAGCCCTTCGACTACTCGCGTTCGCGGAGCGTCACCGGCCTGACGCGGGCCGAATACGATTTGACGCCCGATGTCACACTATTCGGCGCGGTCGGCGGAAACCTGTTCGGTTTCGACAAGCGCGAGTCGCCGGGGCCGACGATTCTCAATTCGGCCGGCGATGCGCAGTCGACCTCGACGTTTCAGACCGGCAAGTCCGACGCCGTCTCCGGCGAAGCCGGCGTGCGGTCGCGTCTCAGCACCGGGCCGATCGACCATGAAGTGGTCGTCAGCGCCTCCGCACTGACGCAGACCAATTGGCTCGGGCAAACGCTCTACGGAAACTATCGCACCAACATCTACGCGCCGACACTGCTGACCGGACCTGGCCAGCCCGTGTCATCTTTTCCGGAAAGCAAGGGTAGCACGCTCGAGCTGCGGAGCGTCGGAGTGGCCGACATACTGTCGGTCCTGAACGGCGCCGTCCAACTGACCGTCGGGGCCCGTCAGCAACAGGTGATCTCGAACAGCTACGCTCCGATCACCGGCATCACCACGGCGGCTTACGATCAGAGCGCGACATCACCGTCGCTGGCTCTGGTGGTTCGGCCGCTGCAATACCTGTCGCTGTATGCCAGCTACATCGAAGGCCTGTCGGCGGGGCCCACCGCGCCGTCCGGAGCGGCAAATCCCAATCAGGTCTTCGCGCCGTTCAAGAGCAAGCAATACGAGGTCGGCACCAAGCTCGATTTCGGACGGTTCGGCGCCAGCCTGGCGGCGTTCCAGATCAGCCAGCCGAGCGGCGTGCTCGATCCGGTCAGCAAGATCTACAGTCTCGACGGCGAGCAGCGGAACCGCGGAATCGAGCTGATGACCTTCGGCGAGGTCGCGACCGGCGTCCGCATTCTGGGCGGCGTCACATGGCTGGATGCCAGACTCACCCGGACGGCGGGACATCTCAACGACGGACACCGAGCGATCGCGGCGCCCGACCTGCAGGGCAATCTCGGCGTGGAATGGGACATGCCGTTCGTGCCCGGCCTCACCGCAACGGCGCGCGCCGTGTACACCAGCAAGGCCTATGTCAGCGCCGACAATCTGCAGGACGTGCCGAGCTGGACGACGTTCGATATCGGCGCGCGCTATTTCACCAAGCTGGGCGGCCGGCCGACCACGTTCCGCGCCAGCCTGACCAACATCGCCGACAAACACTACTGGACCGCCAATCCGTCCGGCTACCTGATCGTCGGCATGCCGCGAACGCTGTGGCTGTCGATGACGGTGGATTTCTGAAGTGCGCTGTTCGCATCGAGGCGAGCCCGGCGCGCCTTCGCGGCGGCCGGACTCGTCCGTGGCCATCACACTTCCGGCCCGGCGCCGCCCAAAACGACGATGCCCGGCACAAGGCCGGGCATTACGTGAACATGGCAGAACTGAATCTCGCTCACCGAAGTCCGGCCTCGCCTGTCAAGCGCGGCCGGCTCTGTTCGCCTCGCTTACTTCGCCGGAGCCATCATGCCGCCCTTGTGGGCGGGAGCCGGGGCCGCTGCGGGGGCTTTCGCCTTGCCGGCGGTGGCGGGCGCGCCGGGCTTGGTGGTCAGGGCAGCGGCCTGCTCGGGCATGAACTTGGCGACGATCTCCGGATCGAGCTGGGAGATCGCGGTGTCGGGCAGGCGGAACCAGTCTTCGTCCTTGCCGAGCGCCGGGGTCATCAGATAGCCGCGCAGCGTCAGGGTCTGGCCGTCCGGGCTGACCGTCAGCATCGCCTTCCAGACGTCGCCGTTGCGTGGATCGAGGATGTTGCCGTTCTCGTAGATGCGGCCCTTCCGCTTCATGTCGCGGATCAGCGAGATGCCGAGGATCGGCTGGTTCTTGCGGTCGTCTTCGCACTCCTCGCAGACCGTCAAATTCGGCTGACCGGCCTGCTGGAAGCTCTTGGCGACGACGCCTTCGTACATGTTGTTGCCGCGGTCGAGCATCAGTACCCAGACCACCGGTTTGCCGCCGGGCTTGCCGTTGTCGGTACGTTGCCAGAGGCCTGCGGCGGTGGGTTCCGCCGCGGCGGCGGGTGACGTAGCTGCCATCACATAAGAGAGGACGGCGGCAGCCGCGAGCGCAAGGAAACGGATCGGTCGATGTGTATTCATGGTAACACCTGAAACATCGCGATGAGACGAGAATGTGGCGGAGCGGTAAGTCGATCCGGCGGGCGAACTAATCCCCCGACGGCTGGCGATTTTGTGACGAGGCGGAGACCGTCTCCGGGCGAATGCGTCGGCCGGGAAGGATACGATGCGCCGACAGGCCCGCGCCGAGACAGACGCCGACCGGCAGCCAAAACAGAATGTAAAGATAGGCAAGATCGGTCGGAACAATTTCGTAATCGACGCTCGAGGCGGTCAGGCAGGCCGCCAGCAGCGCCAGCGCCACGACCTCACCGGAACTGCGCCACGCCCGAAAGCCGCTCGCCAGCGCCGCCAGCACGATCCCGATCAGCGCCAGCGCGGTGAAGATGCCACCGCGGACCAGCGCACACAGCACGATGTTGTGGGCATTCATCACCACGTTGCCGCTGGAAAGTGTGCGCTGGGTATCGAACGCCAGACCGTAGCCGAGCCACGGCTTCTCAGCTGCCATCTCGAGATAGATCGGCCATAGCGCGAGCCGCAGACTGTCGCGCCGCTGCAGCAATTCGCTCTGGAATGGCGCGATCATGACGACGCACACCAACACGACCGCCACCGCGATCAGCGCCAGCTTGAGGCGGCGATGCTCGGACAGCATGATGGCGACGCCGATACCGACAGCCGCCGCGATCAGGGAGCCGCGGCTGCCGGTCAGCAGGATCGCACCGAGCAGCACCAGCACCGAGGCGGCGAGCATGACGTACTGCCACAGCTTCAGGGACCGCGACGCCATCACCGCAGCGGCTCCGACGCAGGGCATGGCGAACATCATGCCGATGACGTTGGAGTTGTAATACACGGTGAGGCCTTTGACGCCTTCCAACCTGACCGTCATCAGCGTCTTGAACGACAGGCCGGTGAACGACGCCACGTCACGGATCGCGATCAGCGCCGCGACCGGCCCGATCACCAGAAACAGCATCCGCAGGAAGTCGCCATCGTCGCGGACCAGATACGCAGTGATCGTCACGAAGGCCAGCACCGCGACCGCGTAACGCAGATTGAGCGTCAGGATTTTCGCGGGCGTCTCGCCGCCGAGCGCGGAAGTAGCGAGGACCAGCAGCAGGAACAGCGCCGAGGCGATGAACACCGGTGACTTCACGATCGGGAGCAGCGAACGATACGGCACCGCCACGATCACCATCACCGGGACCAGGACGAACCACAACAAGGTGCGCGCCGACCAGATGCTGTGCAACGCATAGACGAGGCCGAGCACCAGGATGAACAGCTTCTCGGCGGCCCGGGTCCGCACCAGCCAGTCGCGGGTACGCTCCAGCCTCTGCTTGCTTCGTGACGGCCCGGCGACTGCAGAAACCATTGGACTCCTAATTCCCGGCAGAGGCCGGCCCGGCCGACAGATTGCGCAGCACCTCGGCCATCCGGCGCGCGGACTGAGCCCAGGTCACAGGACGATAGTTGGCCCGGATCGCAGCCTCGTGATCGGCAAGGTGCGCAGGCGAGCGGATCAGGTCAAGCACCGCGTCGCGCCAGGCGGCGAAATCCAGCGGATCGAGATGCCCCGCCAGCCCGGCACCGGCCTCCGGCAGAGACGAC
This sequence comes from Rhodopseudomonas sp., assembly GCF_048594845.1. Classification (GTDB taxonomy): domain Bacteria; phylum Pseudomonadota; class Alphaproteobacteria; order Rhizobiales; family Xanthobacteraceae; genus Rhodopseudomonas. The sequence continues at coordinate 28,453 of NZ_JBMDXE010000308.1, forward strand.
GTGTTCGATGCGAGACAGTATTTGCCAAAAGCCAGACTCTCGGACACCGGCAGGCCCCAACCTTCATAGAAGGACGGGTACAGCGTGAAGGCGCAATGCTGATACAGCCAGGCCAGTTCCTCGTCGCCGACCCGCGGCAGATGCAGGATCGAAGACGCGGTGACCGGATCGTGCGCGATCTGCCACAGCAGATCCGAACTGCCGAAGCCGGGCTGCCCGACCATCACCAGCGTCGGCAGGTCCGGCGTGCCCTGCTCCGTCAGGCGGCGCCACAGGTGATACAGCAGGTCGAAATTCTTGCGCGACTGGATGGTCGAGACGCTGATCACGAAGCGTTTCGCCTGCGCGTCGGTCAACGCCTGCGGCCGCGTCGCGGCCTTCGGGGCCACCAGATCGGCGCCGAGATGCACCACTTCCAGCGCGCCGCGCACGCCGCCATGGCGCTGCGCATAGGCCCGCACGTCGGCGCTGGTCGAGTCGGAAATCGACACGACCAGATCGCATTCCCGGATCAGGAACTGCGCATAGGCTTCGAACTGGGTGACGAACTCGCCGTCGGCAAAGAACTGCGGCGCGACCACCGGGATGAAGTCCTGACACACCGCGGCGACCTTCGTGCCGCGTTCGCGACGCATCCGGGCGACGGTCGCATAGTCCACCCGGGACCAGTTCTCACCTGCGAGCAGCAGCACCTCACCCGCGCCCCCGACCGGCGGCAATCCTTCGCCGCCGGACATCTTCCGTAACACTGGAGCGGCGGCACCACGTACCGAGGTGCGAATCGTGCGCTCCAGCTTTTTGCCCAGCGGCTTGATCGACGACAGCAGGCTCGCGCGCTGCTGCTTCGGCGCGGCCGCGACCGGCTTTGCCCCCAGATCGGGCGCATAGGCGACCGGCACGTAGTCGCGGCGGAGCGGATCGTAACGGCAGAAGCGCAATTCGGGTGCGATCGCCTCGGACAGCGCGGTGGCGATGCTGTGTTCGACCCGCAGCGTGCCGTTCATCTGGCCGGATCGGGCGCGATAGCTGGTCGATACGTCCATCCACAGCCAGGGCTGCGGCGGGCTGTTCGGATCGGGAAGCTGCGCCAAAGAGCTGTCCGTCGCTGACGTCGGCCGTCGCGGCCGGTGAAACCATCCACGCGGTGGCCCGCGCGATCGCCAAATCGATGCGGCGATGTAACGGGTCCGGCTTCGCAGCGTCAATGGCGGGTCAGGCCGGTCGCGGCGAATTCGCTGCACCGGAAAAAGCTCGGGACGGCTGCGCTTGCCATGCGCCGGCCGGCGGTGATCTATGTCGCGGCACCGGCCGGCCCTGCCGGCGACGTGCACGATTCGAGCGAGGACGACAGTGCTGCCGGTCACACCAGAGGTTTCGGTGATCCTGCCGGTCCGCGACGGCCAGCGCTGGCTGCGCGAGGCGGTCGACAGCGTGCTGACGCAGACGCTGACCGCGCTGGAACTGCTGGTGATCGACGACGGCTCGACCGATGCGACTCCCCAGATCCTCAAGCAATGCCGGGCGGCCGATCCCCGGCTGATCGTGCTGCGCCAGCAGCGCGATGGGCTGGTCGCAGCGCTCAATCGGGGCCTCGCCGAAGCACGTGCGCCGCTGATCGCCCGGCTCGACGCCGACGACATCGCCCTGCCCGCGCGGATGGCCCGGCAGCGCGATTATCTTCACGCACATCCCGACGTCGTGCTGCTCGGCGGCTGGGCGGAGATCATCGACGAACACGGTGCGCCGCGCGGCAAGCAGATGCGGCCAAGCCCGGAGCGGTTGCGCGACACGCTGGCGAGGAAAAGCCCGTTCATCCATCCGACCGTGATGTTCCGTGCCGAGGCCGCGCGCCGCGTCGGCGGCTACCGCGCCGCCTTCGAGGCCGGCGAGGACTATGATTTCTGGCTGCGCCTCGCCGATATCGGCGAGATCGCGATCCTGCCCGAGCTGCTGATCCGCTACCGCGAGCACGGCGGCAGCGTCACGCGGACGCGCGAGCTGCGCCAGATCTACTCCGCCCGGCTCGCCAAGCTCGCCAGCGCCGCACGCCGTGCCGGCCGCCCCGACCCGTCAGCGGCGCTGACGGCGCCGCCCGACTGGCAAGACGCCGATCCCGGCGCATTCGAACGCGACAGCTCGCGGCTGTTCCGCATGCTCGAGCTCGCCGATCCGGCACGCGCCCGCGCCGCGCCAGCATCCGCGATCGATCTCGAGGCGATTACTTCGCAGCGATCAACGCTGACGGCGGGCGAGCGCAAATTCGCCCAGGCCGCGGCGCTCAACCTGCTGAGGGAGCGCGGCGATCTCGACGCCATGCCGCGCGCCCGCCTGCTCGGTGTGCTGCTGAGCCTGGGGCCGCTCAAGGCCGCGAAACTGATGCTGCGGAAGTCGTAGCTAAGCCAGATACGATTCCGCATTTCGCTTCGCCGCATCCGGCAAGCGAACTTCCGACTACGCGTTCGGCGAGACGAAACGCTTGGCCAGCGCGTGATAGATGCCTTCCTCCGCGATCAGCCGCGAGGTCGCGTAGGCGAGCAGCGAGGCGGCCATCACCGGGATCACCATGGCGTGGTTGTCGGTCATTTCGATCACGATGACGAAGGCGGTGATCGGCGCCTGCACCACGCCGGAGAAGTACGACACCATGCCGAGCAGCATGATCGCCGCCACCGGCGTGCCGGTGAACAGCGCCGCGATGTTGCTGCCGAGCCCGGCGCCGACCGCAAGCGACGGCGAGAAGATGCCGCCCGGCAGTCCGCTGATCGACGACAGCGTCGTCGCCAGCAGCTTCAGCACGCCGAAATCGTCCGGCAGCGGCGTGCCGCTTTCCAGCGCCGCCTTCACCTGGCTGTAGCCGGTGCCGTAGATCGTGTCGTTGGACACCAGACCGCAGATCGCCACCGCAAAGCCGCAGCCGAGCGCGAGCAGCAACGGCCGGCGATTGAATGCCACCACCGTGCCGGCGGTCACCACCGCGCGGTTGAACAGTCCACCGGCCAGCCCGCCGACGATGCCGCAGGCGGGGATCGCCAGCCAGTCGAGCCCGCCGCGCAGCCCCATCGCGCTGGTGCCGAAATACGTGTAGTTGCCGAGCAGCGCGATCGAAGTCAGGCCCGCCGCCACCACCGCGGCGATGATCAACGTGCTGGCCCTCGTCTCGAACGAGCGGCTCATTTCCTCGATGCCGAAAATGATGCCGGCGAGCGGCGTGTTGAACGCCGCCGCCACACCCGCCGAAGCGCCGGCCAGGATCAGCGCCGGTTGCCGCCGCGGCGACAGTCGGCCAAGCGCGAACATGATCGAGGCGCCGATCTGCACGGTCGGTCCCTCGCGGCCGACCGAGGCGCCGATCAGCAGCCCGAACAGCGTCAGCACGAATTTGCCGGCGGCCGCGCGCAGCGACACCAGCCGGCCGCGCGCGCCCTGATCGGTCAGGTGCCGCGCCGCGATCGCCTGC
>NZ_JBMDXE010000309.1:0-15922 GCF_048594845.1 Rhodopseudomonas sp.
GGCGCCCGGCCCCGTGGGGGGGTGGGGTGGGGGGGGGGGGCCCACACCGGGTGCCTCACCTGGTGTAACCCCCCCCCCCGACCCTCCCCCGCAAGGGGGGAGGGAGAACGCTGTCGCCGAGTTTGCTCCATGCTCTCCCGCACCGCTGAAAACCTGTTCTGGCTCGCCCGCTACATCGAACGCGCGGAGTATCTGGCGCGGACGATCGAGGCGACGCTGCGTGTCACCGCTCTACCGAACACCTATGCGGGCCAGGGCAACGAGTGGGACTCGGCCCTGCTGACCGCCGGCGTCGCCGCCAGCTTCTACAATCACTACGAGGAAGCCAACGAGGTCAACGTCGTCGAATTCCTGTCGTTCGCCGCGACCAATCCGTCGTCGATCCGCAACTGCATCGAAGCAGCGCGGCTGAACGCACGCTCGGTGCGCACTGCGCTGACCGGCGAGATGTGGGCGACCATCAACAGCGCCTGGATCGAACTGCAGGAGACCTGGAGCAAAGGCGCCAAGACGCGGGAGCAGCTGTCCGGCTTCCTGCGCTTCGTGCAGGAAATCTCGCTGCGTTTCGACGGCTCGGCCTATCGGACCATGCTGCGCAACGACGCTTACTGGTTCTCGCGGCTCGGCGTGCATCTCGAGCGCGCCGACAACACCGCGCGGATCCTCGACGTCAAGTATCATTTGCTGCTGCCCGAAGAAGAGCACGTCGGCGGCCCGCTCGATTACTATCAGTGGTCGTCGATCCTGCGTTCGGTGTCGGCACAGACCGCCTATCACTGGGTGTATCGGCAGACGCTGAAACCGTGGCTGATCGCCGACTTGCTGATCCTCAACGACAGCCTGCCGCGCTCGCTGGCGTCCTGCTACGGCGATCTCGTCCGCAATCTCGACCAGATCGGCGTCGCCTATGGCCGGCAGGGCCCGGCACAGCGCCACGCCCGCGGCATCCGCAACCGGCTCGAGCATTCCGACATGGAGGACATCTTCCAGCGCGGCGTGCACGAATTCATCCAGGAGTTCCTGGCCGACAACAGCCGCCTCGGCGAGATCATCGCCAAGCAATATCTGATCTGACCGCAGACCCGGTCCGTTTTCCGCGGGCTGGTTCGTGCGTCACCGAAAAATGCGGGCAAACCGGCAATTCCGGCAGAGCTCCCCCTCTCGTAGCTGATATAGTCCGCGCGCTTTGCGCCGAGACGTTCCGGAATGCCGACCCATGCGCCTGCGAATTTCCCACACCACGACCTATCGCTACGAGCCCGCCGCCTCCGGGGTGATCCAGGTGCTGCGGATGACGCCCGGCAGCCATGACGGCCAATATGTCGCGGACTGGCAGATCGACGTGTCGTCGGATGCCAAGCTCGACATGCATCACGACGCCTTCGGCAACATCACCCACGTGCTGACGATCGGCACTACCGAGGACCTCACCATCACGGCGGAAGGGCTGATCGAGACCATCGACACTGGCGGGGTGATGCGCGGCACCGACGAGCGGTTTCCATCGCAGCTGTTTCTGCGCTCCACCGATCTGACAGAGCCGAGCCCGGCGATCGCCGCCTTCTCCCGCGAGGTCGGCGGAGGCGAAGGCGACGTCATCAGCTTCCTGCACGCGCTGATGATGCGGCTCAACGATTACATGACCTTCGACGACGACCCCACCCATTCCGGCACGACTGCGGCTGAAGCCTTCACGCTGCGCCGCGGCGTCTGCCAGGACTATGCGCATGTGTTCATCGCCTGCGCCCGCGCCGGCGGGGTGCCGGCCCGCTTCGTGTCCGGCCACTTCCTGCGCGCCGACGGCCAGGTGCACCAGCAGGCCGGCCACGCCTGGGCCGAAGCTTATGTGCCGGCGCTGGGCTGGGTCGGGTTCGACCCTGCCAACGGCATCTGTTCGACCGACGCCCACGCCCGCATCGCCATCGGCCTCGACTATCTCGGCGCCGCGCCGGTGCGCGGCACGCGCTATGGCGGCGGCGTCGAAACGCTGACCGTCGCCGTCAAGGTCGATCAGGCCGGCGGCCGGCATTCCCAATCGCAGTCACAGTCGCAATAGCGTCATCGGGCCGACACTTGCGGCTTTGCAAAGATCCGACCCGCAGGTTGCGCACAATTGCGGAGCGCGGGCGGTTTCCCCTGCGCGGCGAAATGCTCTAATCTTCCAGCACCGCCGCGGGCATCGACGCGCCGCCGGCTTCCCTCATCGACTGACGTGCCGAGGACGAGATGACTTACTGCTGCGGAGTGCTGGTCCAGGACGGCCTGGTGATGGTGGCCGACACGCGGACCAATGCCGGGCTCGACAACATCTCGACCTTCCGCAAGCTGCACGTCTTCAACAAGCCGGGCGACCGCATCATGGCGATCGCCAGCGCCGGCAATTTGTCGATCAGCCAGTCGGTCCTGTCGACGCTGACCGAAGGTCTCGAAAACCCGGAGACCGGCGAGCGCGATACGCTGCTCGGCGCGCCGACGATGTTTCAGGCGGCGCAGTGCATCGGCCGCGCCATTCGCCACGTCAACGCCACCGAGGCGCAGGCGCTGAAAGCTGAGGACATCAACTACGAAGTGTCGTTCCTGTTCGGCGGCCAGATCAAGGGCGAGCGGATGCGCCTGTTCATGATCTACCCGGCCGGCAATTTCATCGAATGCACCATCGACACGCCCTATCTGCAGATCGGCGAGCACAAATACGGCAAGCCGGTGCTCGACCGTGCGATTACTTATGACGTCGAGCTCTACGAGGCGCTGAAGACCAGCCTGATCTCGATGGATTCGACGATGCGCTCCAATCTCGGCGTGGGGCTACCGATCGACGTGCTGGTAGTCCGCACCGACGTCTGCGACGCCGACCTCAATCACCGCATCGAAGCCGGCGAGCCCTACTTCCACGACCTCCGCTCGCGCTGGTCCGCCGCGCTCCGCGCCGCCCACAAGAACATCCCGCGGCCGCCCTACAAAGACGTGAAGTAGTCCGCCGCGATGGCGCGCATTCGTTCTTGCAGAGTCAGCCCGGCGACTTTCGACGACGGACGCGTGTGCGCACACCCTCTCCCCGTCATTCCGGGGCGCGCGCAGCGCGAGCCCGGAATCCATAACCCCTGGACTCGCGACGGTACGACGGCCTCTCCCGCTGTGCTCACCATTGCGGGTCAGGGTTTATGGATTCTGGGCCTGCGCCCTGCGGGCGCATCCCGGAATGACGAACGTGGAGGCTGTGCTTCGCCCATCGCCGTAGCATTTTCATGACCATCGTTGACACCACCACCGCCCCCCTGCACTGGCGCCCGATGACCGCGATCGACCTCGCCGCGGTGAACGCCATCGCGGCCGCCGTGCATGTGGACTACCCGGAAGACGCCGCGGTGTTCGCCGAGCGGCTCGCGCTGCACCCGCAAGGTTGCCACGTGCTCGCCGAACGGGACGATGCCGGGATCATCGGCTACATCATCAGCCATCCCTGGCGCCTCGAAGAACCGCCAGCGCTCAACGCCCTGCTCCGCGCCATTCCCGCGCCGGCCTCGACCTACTACATCCACGACATCGCGCTGCTTCCGCAGGCGCGCGGCAGCGGCGCGACGGAGGCGGTGCTGACGACGCTGCTGCACCACGCCGAGACAATCGCTGACAACGTGTCGCTGGTTGCGGTTGGTGGAACGGTACCGTTCTGGCGCCGCCACAAGTTTGCCTCAAGAGATTCGACCGCCCTCGCCCGCAAGCTGGCGAGCTACGGCGAAGGCGTCAGCTACATGGTGCGACCTCTCGTCGGCGGCGATGCTGCGAGTGCCGGCAGCGTCATCGACTGATCGTCGCGGTCCGATCCAAAGCAGCGCCCGCGCTGAAGAGTCGCACGGCCCAGAACTACATCGCGGTTCCGAAGTTGTCGAAACGTTGCCATTGCGGCGGAAATCACTCGCCGCGGCGATTAACTCTGTCTGCTGTTCCTCCCGGGCCGAAATTCAAACCACAACACCTCGATGTTAGGTTGCCGATGGCAGCCACGGCGCGTCACGCGTGCGCCGAAGCCGCAAAGACGAAGGACGACAGATGACCAACAAGCCCGGCGCAGCGGGACCGCAGGGCGAACGCCTGGAGATCGTGCGGACCCCAGAGCGTCTGCAGCAGATCGGCCCCGCGTGGGAAGCGCTGTGGGAACAGTCAGGCGCCTTCGTGTTTCAAAGCCACGCCTGGATCTCGGCCTGGTGGCATGCGCTGCCCGACCAGCAGCGGCGCTCGCTGGTGATCGTACTCGCCTGGCGCGATGACACGCTCGGTGCGGTGATGCCGCTCGCGACCTGCAAGCTGCACGGCGTCCGCGTGCTCGAATGGGCGGCCAAGGATTATTCGGACTATTCCGACGTGCTGCTGCGTCCAGGCACCGATACGGCGCTGGTCGGGCGGATGTGGGCAACCGTCAATGCAGAAGGCGGTTTCGATGCCGCGTATCTCGGCCACCTGCTGCCGACGGCCGTCGCCACCGCTCTCACTCGTCGCACCGCCGGCGGCTTCGCGCTGCATCCGCACCATCGGCAGGCCAGCAGCCTGCGCGTTGTCGGCCCCTGGCCGAACGGCCAGGCGTGGTTCGACTCACAATCCGGCAATGCGCGGCGGAACTATCGGCGCTCGCTGAAAAACCTTTCCGAGGGGGCAAAGGTCGAATTCCGCCGGCTCGGACCTGGCGAGCAACTCGGGCCCGCCCTGCAGCGCTGCGCCGAACTGAAGCGCGCCTGGTGCAAACGCAACGGCCTGGTCGCGCCGCTGTTCGACGAAGGCTCGCTGATGCTGCCGGCGCTGGCGCAGGTGCTGGCAGACAAGCACCTGCTGCACGTGTTCGTACTGGAGCGCGACGGCGTGATCGTCGCCGTCACCATCAACTTCGTGCAGCACGACACGATGATGGCCTATGTCACGACCTACGACGCCACCTTCGAGCGCAGTTCGCCCGGCTACATCCTGCTGTTCGATTACATCCGCTGGGCGATCGATCACGGCGCCACCAGCATCGATTTCCTGTGCGGCGACGAGGACTACAAATATCGCTTCGCCAACCAGCAGGTGACCCTTGCGTCTTACGTCGGCGGCCGCACCTTGCTGGGCAAGGCTGCACTGCAATCGGACCGCGCCTGGCACGCCGTGCAGTCCTATCGCAACCGGACGAAAAGCCCGCCGAAGCCCGCCGCACCCGCGGACGATCGGCGCGCAGGCACCGACGCTGCCGCCGAACGCTGATCGCGTCGGCTTGTTGCAACGGCGGACAAGCTTTACGATCCTGCCAATCGCAACGACAGAACAGTTTCGGGGAGACGCCTATGTCCGCCACCAAGATCGCAATCGTCACCGGCGCAGGCACCGGCGTCGGCCGAGCCGCTTCGCTGGCTCTGATGCAGGGTGGATTCACCGTGGTGCTCGCCGGCCGCAGGCTTGAACTGCTCCAGGAGACCCAGAAGCTGGGCGAAGGCATCGGTCAGAGTCTGCCGGTGCAGGCTGACATGGCCGACCCCGCCTCGATCGCTGCGCTGTTCGACAAGACGGTTGCGACCTATGGCCGGCTCGATCTGCTCTTCAACAACGCCGGCATGGGCGCGCCTCCGGTGCCGTTCGAGGATCTGTCGCTGCAGCAGTGGCAAGCCGTGGTCGACACCAACCTCACCGCGCCATTCCTCTGCACGCAGCACGCCTTCCGCATCATGAAGGACCAAAACCCGCGCGGCGGCCGCATCATCAATAACGGCTCGATCTCGGCGCACGCGCCGCGCCCCTTCTCGTCCGCCTACACCTCGACCAAGCACGCCATCACCGGTCTGACCAAGGCCAGCAATCTCGACGGCCGCGCCTACGATATCGCAGTCGGACAGATCGACATCGGCAATGCGGCCACGCCGATGACCGACCGCATGGTGCAAGGCGTGCTGCAGCCCGACGGTCGCACCATGGCTGAGCCGCGGATGGACGCCAAGGCTGTCGGCGACGCCGTCGCCTACATGGCCGGCCTGCCGCTCGACGCCAACGTGCTGTTCATGACGGTGATGGCCACGAAGATGCCGTTCGTCGGCCGCGGCTAGCGCAGCGACCGCAGATGCCTTGATCACGCGGCATTCGCAAACCGGACTGGTATCAATCGATCAGCTCGCCCCGGTTTGTGCCGAGGGCGCGAATAATTCGAGTGCCCTGTGCCGCGTGTTGCGGATGATGAGCGCGTGTCATCCTCGGGAGGAGCATCATGAGCGGTTGCAACGAAGCCCACCACGCCAACCACGACCACAAGCACGGCCCGAGCTGCGGCCACATCGCCGTAAAGCACGAAGGCCATGTCGACTATCTGCACGATGGCCACCTGCACCACATGCACGGCGACCATGTCGATGAGCACGTCATCGCGGTCAATGGCACCAACCCGGCGCAGTGCACGCCTGACAACGTCTGCGCTGGCCACACGCATGGCCCGGGATGTGGACACGAAGCCGTGCCGCACGGCGATCACGTCGATTACCTGGTGAACGGGCGCCTGCATCATCCGCACGGCGGCCACTGCGACGACCACGGTCCGCTTGATCTCGCCTGAACTGCCGCTGCTTTCACCGCGTAGCGCGCCGCGGTCAGCCCAACCATCCGCGGCGCCACGGCTCCTTGCCCCCACGCACGATCGCGGCGCATGATCGCGCAATCAGTGTCTTCCAGCTCCCCAGAGATTAGTAATCGGCAAGCGCGCCGCGGGTAAGTCCGCGGCCGATAAGCCTGCCCGCAATCCGTCACGGGAAGCGTGCTCAGTTCGTTATTGGACTGCAGCGATCGAATTCGAGTCAAATCGACATTCGCCTGGAAGGAGAATTTCCTCACCGTCTACAACTCACAATTCCTGAGCGATCATTGATTTGATAAACTAATTGCGTTCGTGAATACTCATGGAGACTACCATGCAATTACTTTCCAATCGCAAGTCTGCATGCCTCGGACTCACCACCTTCACCACGATAGCCTTGCTCGCAGCGCCAGCGCTGGCCGGGGATCGGCTGAATCTGCGAGTCGGCGACGTCGTGCTGACGGAAAATGCCTCGACCGGCTACGTCTGGAAGTTCAACCCCGAAGCGAGCCACCACACGGAATTGTTCGGGGTCGCCGAGGGCGGCTATATTCCCGGAGACAAACCCGGCGCCCCCGGCAAGCATATCTTCAAGATCATGCCGACCGGCTCCGGCACTGCAATGGCCGTGTTCGACTATCTGAGGCCGTGGGAGCCGGGAGCTCCGGTCAACCGCTATGCGGTCCACATCAAGATCACTGCCGAGCGTAGCGGGAAGTAACCGCAGACGATCATTCGAGCCGGCGGAACAGGTGTCCGCGGCTTCTCCTCCGAGGCCCTCCAGGCCGCGACGACGCGGCCCGGCGGGCATCGGGGACGACGGCAGCAGTCTCGTCAACTGCGGGCTTTGCCCGTCGATGGGAGACAACAAAACACCAGCAGCGCTAAGCCTTCTCGTTCCCGGTGCGAATGAATCCTGCCACGGCGGCATCGCTGCGCAAGGCGGCGAGATCGTCCGGACCGGGCAGTTGCGGCCGGTCGCGCGCCGCATTCACCACGCAGAGGAAGCCAACGCAATCGCCGCGGTTGGCGCGGAATTGATGCCATGTCATCGGTGGAATGAAGACGAGATCGCTCGGCCCGACGTCGCTGATCGTCGCTCCGACGAGGCACTGCCCCTTCCCGCGATGGATCATCACCGCATGAACGTGGTCGTGTCGCTCCAGCGTCGAGTAACCGCCTTCGTCCACCTCGAAGTAACGCCATTCGCAGGCGAGGTTCGGATCGGCGAACAGAAGTTGCCGCGTCACGTCGCGAAACGGCGCGTCCGCGCTTTGTTTATAGGGCATGACCGGCACGCCAGCCCAACGGCCGGGCGACGTCTGAGCGCGTACGCCAGGACGCTCGCCGGACACGTCGACGGACTGCGAGGCCGTTTGATCATTTGCCATGTTGTGCAACCTCCGCTGTGAACAGCGCCGCTTGCTCGGTCAGCCGATCGCCCGCGGCGAGCAGGCTGCCGCCGATCAGCAGCATCACGTCCTGACCATAGAACGACAACAACTCCGCGACGCGGTCGATCGTGACGCCGCCTGCCGGCACCGGCAGGCACGGCTTCATGCCATCCCAGGACTGCCGCGCCGCCTCGGCCAACGCGCGGCAGGTTTCGGGCGTGTAAGCGAAACGGCCGCCGGCATGCGGGAACACCGTGGCGTCGGCGCCGAGCAGCCGGAACAGCTTGCCGAGCAACAGCGGCGGCGCGATCCGCGCCGCGCCGGACATCGCCGGATGCGCCAGCACCACCACCCCCTCGGCTTCGCGGACCAGCGTATGAAAGTTGGCGAGCCCGACGATCATCGGGATCAGCATCAGCGCCTCGATGCCCTCGCCGCGCAGCAGGTCGAGCTGTCGCCGCATGTCGTCGAGCGAGCCGGAAACATGTGGTGCATACAGCGTCCGCCCGCCGGTCGCCGCGTTGGCCTCGTGCACCGCGCGGCCGACCGCACGAATCCGTTCGCCGAACGGGCTGTAAGCCTGATCGGTGATACCATGATCGTCCTTGATCAAGTCGACGCCGCCGCGCGCCAGCCGACTCGCGATCACGGCCAGCGCTGCGGGGGACAGCCCCTGCGGCTTCAGCGCCGACGCGGTCAGCGCCCGGCCGTGCACGCCAGTCCGATCCCGAATCCCGGTGATGCCGAGCCGTGGCCCGCCGAAGGCCTCGCCGTAGGATGCCGGCAGTTCGACATCGGCAAGCACAACGTCCGGCTGGATCGAGGCGTTGCCGAACAGCATGTTGAGCAGTTGCCCCGGCTCCGGCGGCGCGGTGGCCGCCGCCAGCGCAATTCGTACCGCATAGCGGCCCTCGGCGATCTCCTCGATCAGCGCGACCCGTCCCAGAATGGCGTCGCGCACCCATGGATCACCGATCGCGTCGAGCGGGCATTCGACGCTCTGCTCGATCGCCAGCGACAGCGCGCGCTCTGAGATCCGTGCCGCGTCGCTGGTCACGTGATAGGTCGCGATGATGTGCCGGTCCGTCATCCGCCAGTGCCGTTCGCCGGCGCCCCCTGCGCCGCCACGGCCTGTGTAGCACAACCGTCATGTCAGCGCGGTGATGGCCGCCTACTCGAGCCGCTCGATTTTGCGCAGCGACGGAAACAGCTTCATCCACAGCAGCGCCACCGCCACGGTCCCGACGCCGCCGAGCACCGCCGCCGGCATCGCGCCGAACAACGCCGCGGTGACGCCGCTCTCGAATTGGCCGAGCTGGTTGGAGGCGTTGATGAACAGGAAGTTCACAGCGCCGACGCGCCCCCGCATGTTGTCAGGCGTGGCGAGCTGCACCAGCGAGAACCGGATCACGACGCTGACGGTGTCGGCGGCCCCCATGATCACCAGCGCCAGCACCGAGAGCCACAGCCACCACGACAGCGCGAACACGATGGTGGCGACGCCGAACACGATGACGGCCTGGAACATCCGCATGCCGACCTGGCTGGTGATGGCGTGGCGCGCGAGAACGATGGTCATCGCCAGCGCGCCGATCGCCGGCGCGGCGCGCAGCACGCCCAGGCCCCACGGCCCGGTATGCAGTATGTCGCGCGCATAGATCGGCAGCAATGCGGTGGCGCCGCCAAGCAGCACTGCGAACAGATCGAGCGAGATGGTGCCCAGGATCGCCGGGTTGGATCGGACGAAGCGCAGGCCGGAATAGAGATCGTCGACTTCCGCCGTGACCTCTTTCGGCGCCGCGCGCGCCACCTCGACCAGCGGCATCAACAGACTGCCGACGATCCAGAACGCCGCCATGATGGCGTAGGGCAGCGTCGGCGACACCGCATAGGCGAAGCCGCCGATCGCCGGGCCGGTGATCATTGCCAGTTGCGCGACGCCGGTCGACGTCGCGGTCGCGCGCTGCAGAGTGCCTTCCGGCACAACCGACGGCAGCAGCGCCGCCACCGCCGGGCTCTCGAACGAAGTGGCGATGCCGACCACCGTCATCGCCACGAAGATCTGCGTCACCGTCAGCCAACCACCGAACGTGCCGGCGGCGAGGAACAGCGCGGTCAATCCCTCGACGATCTGGCAGAGCTGCACCACGCGCTTGCGATCGAAATGATCGACCGCGTGGCCGGCGACGAACACCAGAACGGCCGTGGGGATGAATTGCACCAGCCCGATCATGCCGAGCGCGAAGGCGCTCGACGTCATGTCATAGACCTGCCAGCCGACTGCGACGGCGGCGATCTGGCTGGCGAAGCGGGAAAAGGTCCGCGCCCCGAGATACAGCATCAGCGGGCGATGCCGCAGCAGCGAGTCGGACGCGGCGAACGTTGTCATGAAATCGCGCAACCGGCGAATGCGCGGCACCGAGGCTGGATCATTAGCAGTACCATGTGAGGAGTGGATGACCTGCGGCGCGACGAGCGTCAAGCCGGACTCGGGCACGCCTGCCCCGCTCCGAACGCGCACCGCAAGCCCGCCCGCGTGCACACAAAGTCGGAGATGATCTGCCTCGCATCGGTGCTGGTCAGCGCGCGCCGCATCGGCATAATGGCGCGGGGGACTAATGCTACAACTGCAATCCGGATTTGGAATTTTCGCGCTGCTGATGCTCGCCTGGGCGTTCGGCGAACACCGCGACCGCGTCTCGCTGCGGCAGATCGTGATCGGCCTCGCCGTGACGCTCGTCACGGCGGGTCTGATGCTGAAGCTGCCCGGGACGGCGCACGCCTTCGGCGTGATCAACGAGGCGGTCGGGGTCATCGGGGCAGCGACGCGGGCCGGCACGTCCTTCGCATTCGGCTATCTCGGCGGCGCGCAGGCGCCGTTCGACATCAAGGCACCGGGCGCGGATTTCATCCTCGCGTTCCAGGCGCTGCCGGTCGTGCTGGTGATGAGCGTACTCACCACCCTGCTGTTCTACTGGCGTATCCTGCCGCCGATCGTGCACGGCATGGCGTGGCTTCTGGAGCGCACGCTCGGCGTCGGCGGCGCGGTCGGCCTCTCCACCGCTGCGAACGTGTTTCTCGGCATGGTCGAGGCGCCATTGTTTATCCGGCCCTATCTGGCGCAGCTCACCCGCAGCGAGCTGTTTCTGGTGATGACCGGAGGCATGGCCGGCATCGCCGGCACCGTGCTGGTGCTTTACGCCACCCTGCTGGCGCCGATCCTGCCGGACGCGGCGGCGCATTTCGTCATCGCGTCGGTGCTCGGCGCACCGGCCGCGATCCTGGTCAGCCTGATCATGGTGCCGGAGACCGAGCCCCGCCGCACCGGCGGCACGCTCGACGATCCGCAGCGGATCGCCGTCAGCACCATGGATGCGATCGTCAAGGGCACCGCCGCCGGGCTCGAACTGCTGCTCAACATCGTGGCGATGCTGATCGTGCTGGTGGCGCTGGTCTATCTCGCCAACGCCCTGCTCGGCGTGCTGCCGCATATCGGCGGCGAAGCGATCTCGCTGCAGCGGATGCTCGGCTATGCGATGGCGCCGGTGTGCTGGCTGCTCGGCCTGCCGTGGCAGCAGGCCGTCACTGCCGGCTCGCTGATGGGCGTCAAGACCGTGCTCAACGAGCTGATCGCCTATGTCGAGCTGTCGAAGCTGCCGTCCGATGCGCTCGATCCACGCTCGAAGCTGATCATGTTGTACGCGATGTGCGGGTTTGCCAATTTCGGCAGCCTCGGCATCATGCTGGGCGGCCTCACCGCCATGGCGCCGCAACGCCGCGAGGAGATCGCCGCGCTCGGCCTGCGCTCGACCGTGTCGGGCACGCTGACCACCTGCCTGATGGGCGCGGTGGTCGGGGTGATGACCTAACCGGACCTTCCCGCCGGGTGCGGGCAGCGACGTGACAGGCGTCACGACAGAAACATCCGGACATCCAGCCGAACAGATCCCGCGGCATGATGATGACCATGACATGAATTATCACAAACTGAATCGCCCCCAGCGCAAGTGATCGACGCGCGAGCGGTTGGCTTTTGCACCATGCCCCGCTAAGAAGCGCCGGGCTCAACAGAGACTTCTCAAGTGGCGACGATCAGCGGCGCGGTGCGGGCATCGCCTTTGCGGAATTCCCTGCGAGATCAGGCGCTACCCTTGACGCCGCTCGCCCTGCTTGCTGCGGTCGGCGTCTGGGCGCTTGGCGCCGCTATCGCCTTCCGCTCGGCGCTGCTCTCCGGCTTCGAAGTCGTGTTCGGCAACAACGGCGATGGACGGCTGATCGTCTATCTGCACGAGCATCTCTACGAGGCCTTGCGCGGCCACGCCGAATTTCTGTCGCCGTCCTTCTTCTATCCGCAGAAGGAAATACTCGGCTACACCGACGCCTTCGTGCTCGATACCCTGCCCTATGCGGCACTGCGCAGCCTCGGCATTGATCCGTTTCTCGCCCTTCAACTCGTGGCGATTGCGCTGTCATTCTGCTGCTTCGCTTCGGTCACGATCATCGGCCGGCGCTACCTCAGGCTGCACCCCGCGCTCGCGATCTGCGCCGGCCTGCTGATCACCTTTCCGAACAACCTGATGTTCAAGACGGCCAACGCGCATCCGAATTTCTTCGCGTTGTACTACGTCCCGATCATCGTGCTGCTGGCGCTGTGGGCCGTCGAGGATTTTCCGAGGCCGACGCGATGGTCGCAGCTCCGCGCCGCCTGCTGCGGCCTGCTGTATGGCTTGCTGTTCTCGACCTCGTTCTACGTAGCCTGGCTGTTCGCCATCACGCTGGTGATCGCCATCGGCGCGTTGATTGTTCTGCTTCCTCGGCAGTGCCTCGGCTTCGTCCGCGGCCATATCGCTGCATTGGGTAGGCTGTGCCTTCCCGCCCTGCTCGGCCTGATCATTGGCCTTGTGCCGGTGTGGCTGATCTATCAGCCGGTGCTGCGCGCCACGGCGGGGCGATCATTCCGCGACTATCTCGGCTTCGCGCCGTTTCCGAAAGACCTCCCCAATGTCGGCGATCAGAACCTGCTGTGGGGCTGGCTGATCGACGGCGTCGGCCTGCCATCAGTCGGCGATCACATGCTGTCGGTGACGCCGGGCATGACGCTGATCACCCTGCTGCTGCTGTATTGGGCCAACAAGAATCGCGAAAGCAGCGACCGCCCCTGGCCAGTCGTGTATGGCCTCGTCTGTGCGACGGTGTGGGCCCTGTCGTGGCTGCTGACGTTCCGGATCGGCACCTTCAGTCCGTTCTGGCTGCTCTTTCATTCGGTGCCCGGCGCCGCGGCGATCCGCGTTGGCGGCCGGATCCAGCTTCTCACCAATCTGTGGGTAGTGACGGGACTCGCTGTCCTGCTGCAGCACGCATGGCCGGCTGCCTGGTCGCAGCGCGCCGGCGCACGGCTCGCCGTGACTTCGCTGATCATGGCGTTCTGTCTGCTCGAACAGGTCAACCTGCGCGACGGCTCGCTGCCGCGCCGCTCGGAGATGGAACGGTTGGCCGCGGTGCCGCCGCCACCGGCGCGATGCGAGGCTTTCCTGGTCGACGCCCGAGACGATCAGGGCTACGGCGTTCGCGAATTCGATGCGATGTGGATTTCGATCAGGTTTGGGCTGCCGACCATCAACGGCAATTCCGGCTGGTCGCCGCCCGGCTGGCAGCTTGCCGACCCCGACATCGACTATGATGATGCCGCCCGACGCTGGATCGAGCAGACCCATCTAACCAAGCACGTCTGCCGCTACCAGCGTGACGCCCGCGCCTGGTCAGACTTCGAACCGCAGCTGCAGACGCCATCTTCCATGCCGCCCGCCCTGCAGCCCACGGCGGACGCGGCCCGGGACGCCAAATGACGCGAGGATAAGTGGTCCGCTGTCGCGTCCGGTCTCCCCGCCCTCAACCGGCGGCATCATCGGTTGCTTGACCGCTTGGACGCCGACAGGTCGACAGCGATCTTCCTCGACCACTCTCCGTCACGCCTTCGCTCTCGAGCCATCTGCGTGACGGAGCGATTCCCGGCGCCTTAGTGCAGCCGAAACACGCCGTCGACCGCGCGCAGTTCGGCCGGCTTGATCAACTTGGAATGCGCGACTGTGACCGAGAAAAGCGGCCCTTCCAGCTCCTTCTCCCAAAACGACAGGAAGTCCTTCAGGGCGGGAAAGTGCGGAAACAGGTCGTAGTTCTGCCACGTGTAGCTCTGCAGCAGCCAATGGCGGTCGGGCCGGCGGTATAAAATTTCCGCCGTGGTCAGACCGTAGCCGAGCACCTGTTTCCTGAAGTCCTCAGAAACTGCACCTTTTCCGTCCATGCCAACCTCCTGGAGTAGAGCACATTCAGCAAAAGTGGTGTCCGGTCTGCGTGTCGATGTGCCCTACAGCTTTCCTAGCGGCCCTGCCCGGTCCGGATGCCCCACTTGCCCGGCCAAGGCTGCGTTCAATTGTGACGCGACGATGCAAGTCATCTCAAGCCTAAAAGTTTAACGTTATGTTGAAAACATCAGCGTTAGCAGCGACTTAGATCAAGTGCTAACAGGCCGTAGGCGACGTTGCAGAGGCCCATGGGGGCAGCCGCGTTAAAGCTGGTTTGCGGAACTGGCAGAAGTTTCACCCGAGTGCCAATTTTTCTGCTACCCACCCTTGTCTCTCCGAAACCGCTGGATTATCTCCTGAGCGTCGCGCTGGCACTCGTCGGGCGCGATTGCTAATTCCAGTAATTCTGAAACAGCTTCAGAAACTTAGGAGGACTTGCATGAATTTCCGTCCGCTTCACGACCGCGTCGTGGTCAAGCGCATCGACGCCGAAGAGAAGACCGCTGGCGGTATCATCATTCCTGACTCGGCCAAGGAAAAGCCCTCGCAGGGCGAGATCGTCGCCGTCGGCCCGGGTGGCCGCGACGAAGCCGGCAAGCTGATCCCGATCGACCTCAAGGTCGGCGACCGGGTGCTGTTCGGCAAGTGGTCGGGCACCGAAGTCAAGATCGACGGCAAAGAGCTGCTGATCATGAAGGAAAGCGACATCATGGGCGTCATCACCGACGCCGGCGCCAAGAAGAAGGCGGCCTGAGCCTTTGGAGGTCCCTCACCCTGAGGAGCGCCTGCAAGGCGCGTCTCGAAGGGTGAGCTCCACAAGCTGACACCGCTCATCCTTCGAGACGCGGACCTGCGGTCCGCTCCTCAGGATGAGGTCGAAACGATCCAACCCAAGGGAAACCTCTTATGTCCGCTAAAGAAGTCAAATTCGGCGTCGACGCCCGCGACCGCATGCTGCGCGGCGTGGACATTCTCGCCAATGCCGTGAAGGTCACGCTGGGTCCGAAGGGCCGCAACGTCGTCCTCGACAAGTCGTTCGGCGCGCCGCGCATCACCAAGGACGGCGTCACCGTCGCCAAGGATATCGAACTCGACGACAAGTTCGAGAACATGGGCGCCCAGATGGTGCGCGAAGTCGCCTCGAAGTCGGCCGACGCGGCCGGTGACGGCACCACCACCGCGACCGTGCTGGCCCAGGCGATCGTGCGCGAAGGCGCCAAGGCCGTCGCCGCCGGCATGAACCCGATGGATCTGAAGCGCGGTATCGACCTGGCGGTGGAAGCCGTCGTCGCCGACCTCGTCAAGAACTCCAAGAAGGTCACCTCGAACGACGAGATCGCCCAGGTCGGCACCATCTCGGCCAACGGCGACTCGGAGATCGGCAAGTTCCTCGCCGACGCGATGAAGAAGGTCGGCAACGAGGGTGTCATCACCGTCGAGGAAGCCAAGTCGCTCGAGACCGAACTCGACGTCGTCGAGGGCATGCAGTTCGACCGCGGCTACATCTCGCCCTACTTCGTCACCAACGCCGACAAGATGCGCGTTGAAATGGATGACGCCTACATCCTGATCAACGAGAAGAAGCTGTCGTCGCTGAACGAGCTGCTGCCGCTGCTCGAAGCCGTCGTGCAGACCGGCAAGCCGCT
>NZ_JBMDXE010000031.1:0-7947 GCF_048594845.1 Rhodopseudomonas sp.
CCGCGCAACCAATTTCCGGCCCAGCACCCCGCTGCCGCCGCTGGACGACGATGCCCCGCCGCAGCCGATGCCGTCGTGGCTGCAGCATCGACGTGCCGCCGAGCCTGAGCCGGCACCGACGCCTGTCCCGCCGCCGCGTCCCGATTTCAGCAAGCCGCCGTCCTTTATGACGGCCGCCGCGCCGCGCCTGTCCGAGTCGCGTGACTACGATCAGCCGAAGTTCAGCGAACCGCGGTTCGAGCAGCCGCAGTTCGATCCGGTGCCGGTTCAGCCGACCCAATTCGAGCAGCAGAGATTCGATCAGCCGCAGTACGACCCGCATTCGTACGATCAGGCGCAGTTCGACTCCCGGACGTCTGCCGACACGTACGCCGCAGCACAGCCGTCCTTGCCGCTGGAGCAACCGCAATTCGTCCCGGGTCGTTACGACGATGCGCTGTACGGCCAGCCTGACCCGTTCCAGGTGCGGCCCGACGCGAACTATCCCGAGGCGCCGTATGGCTACGACGACGGCTATGCGGACGAGCCGGAGCCACGGGCCGTCAAGCCGCGTCGCAACAGCATGGTGACGGTGGCTGCCGTGTTGGCGCTGGCTGTCGTCGGCACCGGCGGGGCCTTTGCGTATCGCACCTTCAGCGGCGGCAGCCGGAGCGGCGAGCCGCCGGTGATCAAAGCCGACCCGACTCCCACCAAGGTGATGGCGACGCCGGCGTCCGGCGATGCGGCGAGTAAACCGATCCAGGACCGGTTGGCCGCCGGCAATGGAGTCGAAGCGCTGGTCTCGCGCGAAGAACAGCCGGCCGACCCGTCGCGCGCCGGGCAGGGTACGCGTGTGGTGTTGCCCCAGCTCAACCAAAATCCCAATCCGCCGGCCGTAGGGTCGGTGTCACCGAACGCCCGGCCTAACTTGCCGGCATCGAGCAACGGCGCAATCGCCAGCGAGGAGCCGCGCCGGATCAAGACGTTCAGCATCCGCCCGGATCAAGCCGACCAGTCGGCTGCGCCAGTGGGCGCTGGCGCTGCCAAGCAGGCCGCCCGCACCCCGCCAACGCCGGCAGCGCCGCAGCAGCGGCCGGCGACCAGACAGGTCGAAGACGCCAACGCGTCGGCCGGGAATGCGCCGCTTTCGCTCAATCCCAATGCGGCGGCAACGCAAAGCAACCAGCGCGTCGCGTCGCTGCCGCCCGCTGAGACGCCGGCGACAACGGGGGGATACGTCGTCCAGATCTCGTCACAGCGCAGCGAGGCGGACGCCAAGGCGTCGTATCGGGCGCTGCAGGGCAAGTTCCCGTCGGTGCTCGGATCGCGGCCGCCGCTGATCAAGCGCGCAGACCTCGGCAGCAAGGGCGTCTATTACCGCGCGATGGTGGGACCGTTCGGAACCCCCGACGAGGCCCAGCAAGTCTGCGGCAATCTAAAATCTGCCGGCGGACAGTGCGTCGTCCAGAGGAATTAACGGCCGTTTCCTTGACCCTGGAGGCGCGCGCGGGCTAAGCGGCCCTGTATGACTTCGCGCGCTTTCATCACCGGTATCTCCGGCCTTGGCATCACGGACGAGGAGCGCGAGTTTCTGCGCAAAACTCGTCCGTGGGGATTTATCCTGTTCAAGCGTAATGTCGACAACCCAGCCCAAGTGGCTGGGGTTATTGGCGAGTTGCGCAGGATCATCGACGCGCCGGACGCCCCCGTCCTGATCGACCAGGAAGGTGGCCGGGTTCAGCGGCTGGGCCCGCCGCATTGGCCGGTCTACCCGCGCGGCGCTGTGTTTTCAGCGCTTTACGACATCGATTCGCAGCTCGGACTGGCCGCCGCACGTCTGAGCGCCCGCCTGATCGCGGCTGATCTCGCCGACCTCGGCATCACCGTCGACTGTCTGCCGCTGGCCGATGTTCCGGTCGCCGGCGCAGATGCGGTGATCGGCGATCGCGCCTACGGCAACGAGCCGGCCAAGGTGGCGGCCATCGCCCGGGCCGTGACGGAAGGGCTGGAGCAGGGCTCCGTCCTGCCCGTGCTCAAACATATCCCCGGGCATGGGCGAGCCACCGCGGACAGTCATTTCCGCCTGCCGACGGTGGATACGCCCCGTGACCAACTCGAGCGCACCGATTTTGCTGCGTTCCAGCCGCTGGCCGACCTGCCGATGGCGATGACTGCACATGTTGTGTTTAGCGCGCTCGATCCCGCCAAACCCGCGACCACTTCTGCGACAATCATCGATCAGGTGATTCGCGGCCGGATCGGGTTCCAAGGGCTACTGATGAGCGATGACGTCTCGATGAACGCGCTGGACGGCACGATCGCGGATCGGACGCGCGCAAGCATTGCGGCCGGCTGCGATGTCGTCCTGCATTGCAACGGCAAGCTCGACGAGATGCGGCAGGTTGCGGCAGAGGTCCCGGAGCTATCCGGCCAGGCGCTGGCTCGCGCCGAAGCCGCGCTGGCGTCGCGCAAGCCGGCGCAGCCGTTCGACCGCACGGCCGCGCGGGCCGAGCTCCAAGCCTTGATCGACCGCGCAGGAATGAGCGCATGACTGCTGAGATTCTGAAGTTCGAGACTGGGCGACCGGCCGAGCCGATCGACCAGGACGAGGCGCTCGTCATCGACGTCGAGGGCTATGAAGGCCCGCTCGATCTGCTGCTGACGCTGGCGCGGCAGCAAAAGGTCGACCTGCACAAGATCTCGATCCTGGCGCTCGCCGACCAGTATCTGCTGTTCATCGAGGAAGCGCGAAAGGTCCGCCTCGAACTCGCCGCCGACTATCTGGTGATGGCAGCGTGGCTCGCCTACCTGAAGTCGCGGCTGCTGCTGCCGGAGCCGCCCGCGCAGGAAGGCCCGAGCGCCGAGGACATGGCGACCGCGCTCGCCAACCGGCTGCGGCGGCTCGAGGCGATCCGCGAAGCCGCAAATGCGCTAATGACCCGGCCGCAGCTGCAGCGCGATGTGTTTCCCCGCGGCGCGGCCGAGTCGATCGACGAGATCCGCCATCCGAAGTTCACCGCGACGCTGTACGATCTGCTCAGCGCCTACGCCACGCAGCGCCAGTCGCGCGTGCTCACCACCGTGCATCTGGCGCGCCGCACCGTGTGGTCGCTGAGCGAAGCGCGCGCCTCGCTGGAACGGCTGGTCGGACTCGCCGAGGAGTGGAGCCGGCTCGACGAGTATCTGCTGCGCTATCTCCCGGACCCTGCCCAGAAGGCGACAGCGCTGGCGTCGAGCTTCGCTGCTGCGTTGGAACTGGTGCGCGAAGGCGAAGTCGAACTGCATCAGTCCGCGCCGCTGGCACCTTTGTATTTTCGAAAGCGTCCGCCGTCTCCAGCGATGGAAGCGGCAACCGTGCCTGAAGTTCCGGCAGGGTAGTGGTAGAAGGAGAGCGAGCCATGGCAAGTCTGGCGGAGAAGCGCATCGTGGAGTTCGAACCGCATATCGAACGCGACGAAGTCGTCACCGAACAGCAGCCGCAGAGCCGGCCCGAGGAGTTGCGTCTTCTCGAAGCCTTGCTGTTCGCCTCGCCCGAACCGCTCGAGCAGGCGGCGCTGGCCAAGCGGATGCCCGAGGGCGTCGACATCAAGGCCGCATTGGCGCAGCTGCAGGCGGACTACGCCCATCGCGGCGTCAATCTGGTGCGCATTGCCAGCAAGTGGACGTTCCGCACCGCCGGCGATCTCGCCTGGCTGATGACGCGCGAGACAACCGAGACCAAAAAGCTGTCGCGCGCCGCGATCGAGATGCTGGCGATCATCGCGTATCACCAGCCGATCACCCGTGCCGAGATTGAAGAGATTCGCGGCGTGGTGACGTCGAAGGGCACGCTCGACGTGCTGCTGGAAACAGGCTGGATCCGACCGCGCGGTCGTCGCAAGACCCCGGGCCGGCCGCTGACCTTCGGCACCACCGATGCGTTCCTGGCGCAGTTCAGCCTCGAAGCCTTGAGCGATCTGCCCGGCCTCGAAGAGCTCAAGGGCTCGGGCTTGCTCGACACCCGTCTGCCGACCGGCTTCAGCGTCCCGTCGCCGTCGGACGATCCGACGCTGCGTGAAGACGAAGATCCGCTGGAGGACGGCGAACTCGATCTGGCACTCGCACCGGTCGCCGATCCGGAAACCGACGAAGAAGCCGTGTCGGCTTCCTCTGACGAAGCTACGCAGAGCGAAGGGGAGACTGCGGTCGGAACGGTCGAGGCTGTGGCCGAAAATACGGACGAGCCGGAGACGGGCTTCGCCGAATCGTCCGAAGAGGATGCGGCCGACGCCGAGGTCGGCTTCGCCGACACCGGCGATACGATCGCTGCCGACGGTGCTGCGACCGACGAGGAAGCCGCGTCTGACGAGGCTGCTTGGGACGACGCGGAGGACAGCGACACAACTGCTGATGCCGAGGCGGCTGAAGTCAGCGACGACGAGACGTCCGAAATCGCTCTCGAAGAGGCCGCGCTCGAATCGTTCGAGGACGAGCAGGACGAAGCTGAGATCGCTGACGCGAATGAAAGCGAAGTGGCCGCCGCCGATTTCGATGCCGTCGCCGAGGATTCTAATGAGACCGACTCCGAACAGCCCGAAGCCGGCGAGGCCGAGGATGACGCCGGCGACCACGACCGTGAGCCGAACTGACGGCACCGGAGCGACGCAACAGGAACACTGGGACCGCGGCAATCACGTCGGCGTTGGCGCGGCTTAAATCCTTGTTTTTGATCGCTCTTGCCCCTAGTTTCTGAAGTCAGGGCACAGGCTGGCGCGCCGGTCGAGTTTCGGGAGATTGCAGGATGGGTTCACTCAGTATCTGGCATTGGATCGTCGTGATCGCGATCGTCCTGCTGCTGTTCGGTCGCGGCAAGATTTCCGACCTGATGGGCGACGTCGCGCAGGGCATCAAGTCCTTCAAGAAGGGCCTGCAGGACGATGAAAAGACTGCCGAAAAGCCAGACCCCGTAAAGTCCATCGACCACAATTCGACGGCCGGCACCGCGCCGAACCGCACCGACGTCGGCAGCAAGGCCGTCTGATCCCGGCGTCGCACGTCGAAGTTTGCCGACACGCCGGTTCATGAGGCAAACCTGTGGCAGCGCGGACGCGCTGCAGCAAAGCCCTTGTGGTGACCCGGCGCGTCAGGCAGGAGTGTCGCAGGGGCGAGTGATCGCCGCGGCGGATGCCGATACCGGCCCGCCGTCGCAGTTTGGCATGTTCGGCACGTCTCATGTTCGACATCGGGTGGAGTGAACTGGTGGTGATCGGGGTCGTCGCGCTGATCGCGATTGGCCCCAAGGAATTGCCCGGCGTGCTCCGCATGGTCGGGCAGTGGATGGGCAAGGCGCGCAGGCTCGCCTCCGAATTCCAGGGTCAGTTCCAGGAGGCGATGCGCGAGGCCGAAATGGCCGACCTCAAGAAGTCGTTCGACGAGGTCAAGGAAGCGACCGCCGGTCTCACCACCAACAACATGCTGACCAAGCTCGGCAGCGAATTGTCCGAAGCCGCCGCGATCGAGAAGACGACCACGATCGACACGCCGCCGGTCGAACCGACCACGCCGGTGCCGCCAACGCCCGAGACTTTCATCGAAGCGACGACGCATGAGGCCGTCACCAGCGAGCCGCTGGCGATCGTCAGCGAAGCGCAGGCGAGCGGCGAGCATCTTCCAGTGCCGGCCGAAACGCATGCGCTCGCAACGCCGGATCTGACGCCGCCTGATCTTGCCCATCCCGAAGCTGCTCCCAGCGAGCCCGTCAAGGACGCCAAAGCCTCATGAGCGCCGAGGATATCGAAGCCTCCAAGGCGCCGTTGATGGACCACCTGATCGAGCTGCGATCGCGGCTGATCAAGGCGCTGCTCGGCTTCGGCGTGGCCTTCATCTTCTGCTTCTTCTTCGCCAAGCAGATCTACAACGTGCTGGTTTGGCCATTCGTCTGGGTCGCGGGCGTCGAGAAC
The DNA here is from genome assembly GCF_048594845.1 of Rhodopseudomonas sp. Taxonomy (GTDB): domain Bacteria; phylum Pseudomonadota; class Alphaproteobacteria; order Rhizobiales; family Xanthobacteraceae; genus Rhodopseudomonas. The sequence goes on from NZ_JBMDXE010000031.1 coordinate 5,919, forward strand.
TCGAAGTTCATCTACACCGCGCTGCTCGAATACTTCCTCACCCAGCTCAAGCTGGCGATGTTCGGCGCCGGCTTCATCTCGTTCCCGATCGTCGCGACGCAGATCTACAAATTCGTCGCGCCGGGCTTGTACAAGCACGAGAAGAACGCCTTCCTGCCGTATCTGGTGGCGACCCCGGTGTTCTTCGTGCTCGGCTCGCTGGTGGTGTATTTCGTCGTGCTGCCGATGCTGGTGCGGTTCTCGCTCGGCATGCAGCAGGTCGGCGGCGCCGAGACCGCGCAGATCCAGCTGCTGCCCAAGGTCGGCGAGTATCTGTCGCTGATGATGTCGCTGATCTTCGCGTTCGGCCTGGCGTTCCAGCTGCCGGTGATCCTGACGCTGCTCGGGCGCATCGGCGTGCTGACGTCGACGCAGCTCAAGGCCAAGCGCCGCTATTTCATCGTCGGCGCCTTCGTCATCGCCGCGGTGCTGACCCCGCCCGACGTCATCAGCCAGGCCTCGCTCGCGATCCCGCTGATGATCCTGTACGAGGGCTCGATCATCGCCGTGCGGATGGTCGAGAAGAAGCAGGCGGCGGCAGCGGCCGCCGGGGCTGCTGACGCGGAGTCGTCGAAGCCGGCGGAGTAGGGCGCTCGGCACCAGACCGGCGTCATCCTGAGGTGCTCGCCCGCCGGGCGAGCCTCGAAGGATCGCTACCGGCGAGGCACTTGCAGCCGCATCCTTCGAGGCTCGCTGCGCTCGCGCCTCAGCATGACGATTCAGAGGAAGTTGGCTGCCGGCCCTGTTGGGCGATGACCGGGGCCCGGCGGATGCCTTTCAAATCTCGCTCATTCAGGGTACGTCACCGGCTCAGCCCGACCCGCCTTCAGGACGATTCCCATGCACGACATCAAAGCGATCCGCGACAATCCGCAGGCGTTCGACGCGGCGTTCACCCGGCGTGGGCTGGCGCCGATCGCCGAAACGTTGCTGGCGCTTGACGAGGCGCGGCGCAAGGCGGTGCTGGCGGCCGAGCAGGCGCAGGCGCGGCGCAACGCGGCATCCAAGGAAATCGGCGACGCCAAGAAGGCCAAGGACAACGCCCGCGCCGACGCGCTGATGGCCGAGGTCGCCGAGTTGAAGACCACGATGCCGGCGCTCGACGCCGCCGTGAAGCAGGCCGACGAGGCGCTAAAAAAGGCGCTGTCGGAAATCCCCAATCTACCGCTGGCGGAAGTGCCGGAAGGGGCCGACGAGCACGGCAATGTCGAGCATCATCGCTTCGGCGAGGTTCCGAAGTACACGTTCACGCCGAAGCCGCATTACGATCTCGGCGAAGCACTCGGCATGATGGATTTCGAAGCTGCCGCCAAGCTGAGCGGCGCGCGCTTCACCGTGCTGAAGAAAGGCCTCGCTCGTCTGGAACGCGCGATCGGTCAGTTCTTCCTCGACGTTCACACCGGCGACCACGGCTACACGGAAGTGAACCCGCCCTTGCTGGTCAAGGACGATGCGATGTTCGGCACGGCGCAGTTGCCGAAGTTTCGCGAGGATCAGTTCGCGGCCGGCGCAGTCGGCAGCGGCGGTGAAGGCTACTGGCTCATCCCCACCGCCGAAGTCTCCCTTACCAATCTCGTCCGTGAATCCATCCTCGACGAGAAAGAGCTACCGATGCGGCTGACGGCGCTGACGCCGTGTTTCCGCGCCGAAGCTGGCGCTGCCGGCCGTGATACGCGCGGCATGATCCGGCAGCATCAGTTCAGCAAGGTCGAGTTGGTGTCGATCACCACGCCGGAACAGAGCAAGGACGAGCACGAGCGGATGCTGAGCTGCGCCGAGGAAGTGCTGCGCCGGCTCGGGCTGCATTATCGCGTGATGACGCTGTGCACCGGCGACATGGGGTTTGCGTCGCAGAAGACCTACGACATCGAGGTCTGGATGCCGGGGCAGGGTGAGGGCGGAGCGTACCGCGAAATCTCCTCCTGCTCGGTGTGCGGCGACTTCCAGGCCCGCCGTATGGACGCGCGCTCGCGCGGCCCGGACGGCAAGC
>NZ_JBMDXE010000310.1:0-15736 GCF_048594845.1 Rhodopseudomonas sp.
GACGACCCGATCGGCAAGCTCTACGCCCACGACATCCGCGCCGCCGGCGTCGCGTTCGACACCAAACCGGCGTCCGACGGGCCGGCGACCGGCTGCTCCTACATCCTGGTGACGCCGGATGGCGAGCGCACCATGAACACCTATCTGGGGGCCGCGCAGGATCTGGTCCCGGCCGATATCGACGAGGCGCAAATCGCGGCGGCCTCGATCGTGTATCTCGAAGGCTATTTGTGGGATCCGCCGCAGGCCAAGGAAGCCTTCCTCAAGGCCTCGAAGATCGCCCACAGTGCCGGCCGCAAGGTCGCGCTGACGCTGTCGGATTCGTTCTGCGTCGACCGCTACCGCGCCGAATTCCTCGAGCTGATGCGCAGCAAGACCGTCGACCTGATCTTCGCCAATGAGTCGGAACTACACGCGCTGTATCAGACCTCCGATTTCGACACCGCGCTGAAGGCGCTCGGCCAGGACGTCGCGCTTGGTGTGGTGACGCGGAGCGAGAAGGGCTGCGCGGTGGTCGAAGGTGAGAGCGTCACCTTGGTGCCGGCCGCCGCGATCGAGCAACTGGTCGACACCACCGGCGCCGGCGATCTGTTCGCCGCGGGCTTCCTGTTCGGCCTGGTCCGCAACGCCGGCTATGAAAACGCCGGCCGCCTTGGCGCGCTGGCCGCCGCCGAAGTCATCCAGCACATCGGCGCCCGGCCGCAGGTGTCGCTGAAGGAACTGGCGCAACAGCACGGGCTGCCGGTGTAGTTCGAATACAGAGCGGGCCTTGGAACGCCCACCTGTCCTTTGTCATTCCGGGGCGTGAGCGCAGCTCACGAGCCCGGAATCCATAACCCCCGTGGTTATTATTTCTGCGCGACACCGCTTCGCGGTGCATCAACTAACAAGTCAGTGAGCTGGACGCCCGCCCCACCCACCGACGTCATCGCCCGGCTTGACCGGGCGACCTAGTATTCCAGAGCGTCTCCATTGACCATCAACAGCTCCCTGGAATACTGGGCCCTCCGCCTTCGCGGAGGGTGACAGCGGGACATGAAGAAGCGCTGCGGCTCATAGCTACTGCTTCCACGAAGGAGCCGGTACTCTACGAAAACTAACTACGCCGTCTTCATCGCCTTCAGCCCGAGCCGTTCTTCCACCTTCTCGCGCATCACGAATTTCTGGATCTTGCCGGTGACCGTCATCGGAAACTCGTCGACGAATTCGACGTAGCGCGGGATCTTGTTGTGGGCGATCTGGCCCTGGCAGAAGGCGCGGACCTCGTCGGCGGTGAGCGTTTCGCCGGGGCGGGTGCGGACCCAGGCGCAGAGTTCTTCGCCATAGCGCTGATCGGCGACGCCGAAGATCTGCACGTCCTGGATCTTCGGGTGGCGATACAGGAATTCCTCGATCTCGCGCGGATACAGGTTCTCGCCGCCGCGGATCACCAGGTCCTTGATGCGGCCGACGATGTTGCAGAAGCCTTCGTCGTCGATGGTGGCGAGATCGCCGGTGTGCATCCAGCCGGCGGCGTCGAGCACGTCGGCGGTCTTCTCAGTCTCGTCCCAGTAACCGAGCATCACGCTGTAACCGCGGGTGCAGAGTTCGCCACGTTCGCCGCGCGGCACGATGCGGCCTTCGAGATCGATGACCTTCACTTCGACATGCGGATGAATGCGGCCGACCGTCGAGACGCGCCGCTCCTCCGGGTCGTCCACTGCGCTCTGGAAGCTGACCGGGCTGGTCTCGGTCATGCCGTAGGCGATCGTCACTTCGCGCATGTTCATCTGATCGTTGACCCGCCGCATCACCTCGACCGGGCACGGCGCGCCCGCCATGATGCCGGTGCGTAGCGACGACAGATCGAACGAGGCGAACTGCGGATGGTCGAGCTCGGCGATGAACATCGTCGGCACGCCGTACAGCGCGGTACACTTCTCGGTCGACGCGGTCTGCAGCGTCGCCAGCGGATCGAAGCCTTCGCCGGGGTACACCATGGCGGCGCCGGAGGTGACCGAGGCGAGATTGCCCATCACCATGCCGAAGCAGTGATACAGCGGCACTGGAATGCAGATGCGGTCCTGCTCGGTCAGCTTCATGGCGCGGCCGACGAAGTAACCGTTGTTGAGGATATTGTGATGCGTCAGCGTCACGCCCTTGGGCGAGCCGGTGGTGCCACTGGTGAACTGGATGTTGACCGGATCGTCGAACTGCAGCTCGCTGGCGAGCTGTGCAACCATCTGACGATGGCGATCGCCGCCCATCGTGGCGACCTCGTCGAACGCGATCGTGCCCGGGCTGTTCGGTCCGCCGATCTGAATCACCGCGCGTAGTTGCGGCAGCTTGGCGGACTTCAATGCGCCCGGCTGCGAGCGCGCCAGCTCGGGAATCAGCGTGTTGAGCATGTCCATATAGGCCGAGGTCTTGAACGCGGTGGCCGTCACCAGCGCCGCGCAGCCGACCTTGGCGAGCGCGAATTCGAGTTCGCTCAGCCGATAGGCGGGATTGATGGTGACCAGGATCAGTCCGGCTTTCGCGGCAGCGAATTGCGTCAGCGTCCATTCGGGGCGGTTCATCGACCACACGCCGATGCGCTCACCGCGCTGCAGGCCGAGCGCAATGAATCCCGCGGCGACTGCGTCGACACGCTGTGCGAATTCACGCCAGGTCCAGCGCACGTCGTGGCTCGGCGACACCAGCGCTTCGCGCTCGGGCCAGCGCTGTGCCGCAAGATCGAGCGCCTGGCCGATGGTGATGCCGAGCAGCGGCGCGTCGGAGACGCCGCAGACGTAGCTGGGAGCTTTGCCGCTTGAAGCCTGATCGGTCACGTCCTGGGTTCCTCGCTGCTCACCGGTCCGGATCGGCCGGCGATGTCTTGATTGAGGCACGATGGTCGCGCCTGCGGCGGGGCTTGTCGAGCCCCGCCGCAGGCATGTGGCAAACTTCAGGCAGCCTTCTGGCCGGCGCCGAGGCTCGCATAGACGCCGCGTTCGAACGCCGCGAAGGCGTCGAGGCACTTGGCGTCGCCGAACGGCAGCACCTGCATCAGGATCACGCCGCAGATGTCACGGGTCGGATCGATCCAGTAGTAGGTGTTGGCGAGACCTGCCCAGGCGAGGCTGCCGGGGCTGCGGCCTTCCGGCGTGGTCTCTGTATTGATCAGGAAGCTCAGGCCCCACTTCTTGTCCATGCCGGGATAGAGATCGACGTCGTTGGTGGCGAAGGCGACCGCCGAGTTGAGCTTGGTGACGTTGAGATCGCCGATGTGGTTCTGGCCCATCAGCGCGACGGTCTCGGGCTTCAGCACCTGGTTGCCGTTGCCGCGACCCTTGTTGAGAATCATCTGAGTGAATTTCAAGTAATCGGCCGCGGTGCCGTACAGGCCGCCGCCGCCCATGTGGAATTCGGGCTCCTGCGCGACTTCGAACGGGATCGGCGTCAGGGAACCGTCCTCGCCGCGCGCATGCACAGCGACCAGCCGGCCCCGCTGTTCATCGGTGATCTTGAAGCCGGTGTCGTTCATGCCGAGCGGCGCGAACAGATGGTCGCGCAAGTAAGCGTCGAGCTTCATGCCGCTCGCCGCTTCGACTGCCTTGCCGGCGAAATCGATATTGATGCCGTATTCCCAGCGTGTGCCGGGATCGGACGCCAGCGGCGCCTTCAGCGCGGCGTTCTGGCAGCCGATGATGCCGGGCACGCCGGCGTGCTCCATGTACTTCACCATGTCGGCGTTCCACATGTCGTAGCAGAAGCCGGCGGTGTGGGTGAGCAGTTGCCGCAGCGTGATCGCCGTCTTGGCCGGGCGCGTCTTCGGCGTGCCGTCGGCGGCGAAGCCGTCGAGCACCAGCGGCGCGGCGAGATCGGGCAGCACTTTGCCGATCGGCTCGTCGAGCGACAGCTTGCCCTGCTCGACCAGCTGCATCGCCGCCGCGCCGGTGATCGCCTTGGTCATCGACGCGATCCAGAACACGCTGTCGGCCGTCATCGGCTGCGGCTTGGTCAGATCGCGCTGGCCGAACGCACCCTGATACACGGTCTCATTGGCGCTTCCGGCCATCGCGACGACGCCGGGAATGTCGCGCCGCTCGCAGAAGCCCTGCAACGCCTGATCGATCTCCGCGCTGTGCATGTGGTCATCCTCCCATGTGATTTTTTGTAGTGGCAGGATTGTCCCGCGCGATCGCGACATTCGCAAGACGATAGATCATCTGATCCGATTCAAGGCTGCGGTGCGCCGCAACTTCAAGACGGTGCGCCATCGCGCCGGACCGGGAAGCTTAAGGCGCCCGCAACCAAGACGACTTGCGGCGACGCGCTGCGGGAACGAAGGGCGCCCGATGCAGTTCACAATGCGGCCGCAGTCGTGACGAGATCCGCTCACCCGAATGCGCCGAGACGAACTTGGCGGAGCACACCCATGACCCCATCCTGGAGCGGCTGGAAGCATTACCCGAAGGGCGGACGCGGCAATATCGACGCGCCGATCGGGCCTGGGCTTTATGAAGTGCGCCGCGCCAATGACGGCGCGCTGTTCGCCTTCGATGTCGTCGACAATCTGGCGATGGCGCTCGCCGCGCTGCAGACCCGGCCGAAACGGCTTGGCTGGTTCGGCCGCCGCGGCGAAAACGCCGCGCCCGAGCTGGAGTACCGCTACTATCCGACGCACAGCTGGCAGCACGCCAAGCTCGCCGCCGACCATATCCTCAGCCGCCGCGGATCCTGGTTCAGCCGCGCGGCCTGACCGCCGCGCTGCAACATCGGTCACGGCCGTGTGAAGAGGCCGCGTCGGTGCACGGCGGCCGAGATGCTCCTATACTTCCTCACAGCCGTATGCCGCATTCGCCTGCCGAATGCGGCGATGCCAACCGTGAGGAATACCGATGTCGCCGACCGCCGCTGCCCGTAAATCCGACTCAGTCACCGCGCTGCGTGACCGCCTGAAGAACCCATCGCTGCTGCGCGAGCAGTGCTATGTGGACGGCACCGGGACCGGCAGCGGGTCGATCGCCGTGACCAATCCGGCGACCGGCGGCGAGATCGGCCGGATCCCGAGCCTCGGCGCCACCGAGGCGACCGCGGCAGTCGAAGCCGCCGAGCGCGCCTTCCCGGCCTGGGCCAAGCTGACCGCCAAGCAGCGCTCCAACATCCTGCGCAAATGGTTCGAGCTGATCGTCGCCAATCGCGAGGATCTGGCGCTGATTCTCACCAGCGAACAGGGCAAGCCGCTCACGGAAGCGCTCGGCGAGGTCGATATCGGCGCCGCCTATATCGAGTTCTTCGCCGAGGAGGCGCGGCGGGTCTATGGCGAAACCATTCCGACCCAGCGCCCCGACGCCCGCCTGATCGCCATCAAGCAGCCGATCGGCGTCTGCGCCGCGATCACGCCGTGGAATTTCCCGAATTCGATGATCACCCGCAAGGTGTCGCCGGCGCTGGCCGCGGGCTGCACCGTGGTGCTGAAGCCGGCGGAAGAGACGCCGTTCTCGGCGCTGGCGCTGGCGGTGTTGGCCGAGCAGGCCGGGCTGCCGAAGGGCGTGTTCAACATCGTCACCGGCGACGCGCCGCCGATCGGCAAGGTGTTCTGCGAACATCCGGCGGTGCGCTTCGTCGGCTTCACGGGCTCGACCGAAGTCGGCAAGATCCTGTATCGGCAATCCGCCGGCACCGTGAAGAAGCTCGGCCTGGAGCTTGGCGGTAACGCGCCGTTCATCGTGTTCGACGATGCCGACATCGACGCCGCGGTCGAGGGCGCCATCGTCTCGAAGTATCGCAACATGGGCCAGACCTGCGTCTGCGCCAACCGGCTCTATGTGCAGGACGGCGTCTATGATGCCTTCGTCGAGAAGCTGGCCGCCAAGGTCAAGGCGATGAAAATCGGAGACGGCACCGAGCAAGGCGTCACGCAAGGGCCGCTGATCAACGAAGCCGCGGTGGAGAAGACCGAGCGCCATATTGCCGACGCGGTGAAGCATGGGGCCAAGGTGATCACCGGCGGCAAGCGCGCCGCGCTCGGCGGCACGTTCTTCGAGCCGACCGTGCTGTCCGACGTGCGCACCGACGCGTTGGTCGCTCATGAAGAGACGTTCGGGCCGCTGGCGCCGGTGTTCCGCTTCAAGACCGAGGACGAAGTCATCAAGCTGGCGAACGCCTCGCCGTTCGGCCTCGCCAGCTACTTCTACGCCCGTGATCTCGGCCGCGTCTGGCGCGTAGCCGAGGCGCTGGAGTCCGGCATGGTCGGCGTCAATTCCGGCCTGATCACCACCGAAGTCGCCCCGTTCGGCGGCGTCAAGGAATCCGGCCTCGGCCGCGAAGGCTCGCATCACGGCATCGAAGAATATGTCGAGATCAAATACGTGATGATGGCGGGGATCTGAAGGGCAAGCGCACTACGCACTCATGCGACGGCTCTTAGTAGAGCCGCTGCTGGCCACCGCCCGCAGACACCCTTATCACCGTCATCCTCCGCGAAAGCGGAGGATTCAGTACGGTGGTGTGCCCGCTTTGAAAGCGAACGCTCTGCGATACTGGATCGCCCGCCTGCGCGGGCGATGACGGGAGCGGGTTGGGCGGCCGCCTTGATTAGTTCGCGCTTACTTCGTCATGGCCGGGCTTGTCCCGGCCATCCACCCCCTGACTTCCAACTTGCGCCGCAGAATGTGGATGCCCGGGACGAGCCCGGGCATGACGAGATGATGTTTACGGCGAGAGAAGGCGCTCCTACGCCTTCCTGCGTTCATCGATCTCCCTGATTCGCGCGCGCGCGTCGTCGCCTTCGGGGATCGGGCGGCCGCTGTCGCGCCAATCGATGGCGGCCTTGAAGCCGGCATCCTGCGCGTAGCGGCGGAACCATAGACCTTCGGGATTGTGCCGCGACACGCCGTCGAAAATCGTCGCCAGCATCTGGGTCTGTTCGAGTCCCATGTTCAGCATCACCTGATTGACCACGAGCTTGTGCATCGCCAGGTGGCTCTTCGGCACGCCGGCAATGCGCGTCGCGAGCTTCATCGTGGCGTCTTCCAGCTCCGTGGCCGGCACCGACTGATTGACGAGGCCCCATTCCGCCGCGGTCTTGCCGGTGATCATGTCGCCGGTGAACATCATCTGCTTGGCGCGCATCGCACCGAGCCTGAAGGTCCACATCGCAGTGGTGGGGCATCCCCAGACGCGGGTCGGCATGTAGCCGATACGGGCGTCGTCGGCCATCACGATCAGGTCGCAGCACAGCGCGATGTCGCTGCCGCCAGCCACCGCCGCACCGTGGATCTTGGCGATGGTGGGCTTCGAACAGCGCCACAGGCTCATGAAATCTTCGGTATTGCGCTTCATCGCCGCGTAGTCGACCAACGGGTCCCACGGCTGCTTTTCCTGCTGGCAGGGATGCTCGATGTCGCTTTCCGCGTAGTCGACCAGATCGTAGCCGCCGCAAAATCCCTTGCCGGCGCCCTCGATAACGATCACCTGGATCGCATCCTCGGCCTGCGCCCATTCAATGGCGGCACGAATTTCCCGCGGCATATCGTCGTTGATGGCGTTGAAGCGGTCGGGACGATTGAGCACCAGCCGCGCAATCCGCGGCGCGTTCGGGTCCTGGGCGATCGTCAAAGTCGAGAAGTCCGGCAAGGCATTCCTCCGCGGTTTCTATAAACAGTCAACATTGACTGTATTGCGCTCGCTGCTACAGTCAATCCTGACTGCTCGAGGAAACCCAGATGAACCGAAACCGGACCGGTGCTACGGACGGCCCGCCCGCGATCCGCGACCGTCTGCTCGACGCGGCGGTCGAATGCCTGATCGAGCTCGGCGTGGCGGGGACGTCGACGCTGGCGGTGCAGCACCGTGCCGGCGTCAGCCGCGGCGCGTTGCTGCATCATTTCCCGAGCCGTGAGGCGCTGCTGGCGGCGAGCGTTTCGGCGCTGATCGAGCGCAACGAAGCGGCGGTGCGCAGCTTCGTTGATTCACTCCCCACGCGCGGCGACCGCTTGAAGGTCGCGATGGCGGCGCTCGCCTACGCGGCGCGGCAGCCGGCGTATTTAGCCGAGCTCGAGCTCTGGGCGGTGGCGCGCACCGACAGCGCCTTGCGCCAGACGCTGATTGCCGCCGAGCGGCTCGCGAAGCGCGAGATCGACCGCGTCCACTATCAACTCTTCGGCGATTGGGCGAAGTCGGACTCCTACGCGGAGATCGTCGCGCTCACCCAGCATTTCATCCGCGGCCTCGCGATCTCGGAGAACGTCCGGCTGTCGCCGAAGCGGCGCGACGAACTGATCGCCTCCTGGACCGAGGCGATACGGCCGATCCTGGAACGCGGCCTCACGACCACAAGCGCCAGCAAGGCGTAATTAGCAAAACCATGGAGGGAACGATGAACTCATCGCCGCTGCGCGAATCCTATTGGGCTGCGGATCGATCGCGACCGGTGCTGGACGTGGCGATCGGCGACGTGCTGGGGGAGGTCGCGGCGCAGGAGCGCGATCGGCTGGCGCTGGTCGAAGTCGTGCCGAGCGGGATGGGCTCGCCGGTCGGGGCGGCGAGCACCGACCGGACCTGGACCTACGCGGAACTCGCCGACGACGCGCGGCGCTGCGCGAGCTGGCTGCTGACGCAGTTCAGAACCGGCGATCATATCTGCGTCTGGGCGCCGAACCTGCCGGAATGGGTCGTGCTGCAATATGGCGCGGCGCTGTCCGGTCTCGTGCTGGTGACGGCCAATCCGGCGCTGAAAGCGTCGGAACTGGAGTTCGTCTTGCAGCAGTCGTAGTCAGTTGCGCTGTTCCACCTTGATGAATTCCGCGGCGTCGATACCGGCGCGGTCGCGCGCGGGTTTGCGTCTGCGCAGCTGCGCTGCGTATCATTCAGCGGCTGGCTCGACGAGATCCGCCGCTGCGGTGTTGGCGATCTGCCGCGGATCGACCCAGGCCAGCCGGCCCAGATCCAATACACATCGGGTACCACCGGGCGTCCCAAGGGGGCGCTGCTGCATCATCGTGGGCTGATCACCAATGCCAGCTATGTGGCGGCGCGCGTCGGGCTCGATCACAGCGTGCTGCTCAGCCCGATGCCGCTGTTTCACACGGCGGGCTCGATCATGAGCGTGCTGGGCTGCCTCAACTCGCGCTCGACTCTGGTGCTGCCGCTGCTGTTCGAGCCCGGCACCGTGCTGGATGCCATCGCGCGCGTCCGCGCCGACACGCTGTTCGGCGTGCCGACGATGCTGTTGGCGCTGATCGACGCGCAGCTACAGGCGCCGCGCGACCTGTCATCGCTCCGCGTCGCGACCTCCGGCGGCGCCCAGGTGCCGCCTGAACTGCACCGCCGAATCCACGACGCGCTGAAGCTGCCGCTGCTCACCGTATTCGGCCAGACCGAACTCAGCCCGATCGTGTCACAGACCAGTTTGGACGATCCCGACGAGCAGCGGATTTACACAGTCGGGCGACCACTGTGGAACGTCGAGGTGCGGATCGTCGATCCCAACGGTGACCAAATCGTCGGCACTGGCGTCGAGGGCGAGATCCAGGTCCGCGGCTACCAGACCATGATCGGTTACTTCGACGCGCCGAAGGAGACCAGCGAAACCATCACGGCCGAAGGCTGGCTGAGAACCGGCGATCTCGGTGCGATGGACGAAGCCGGTTATCTGCGGATCACCGGCCGTCTGAAGGACATGATCATCCGCGGCGGCGAGAACATCTACCCGGCCGAGGTCGAGGCCTGCCTGTTGCGGCATCCAGCGGTCGCCGACATCTCGGTGTTCGGCGCGCCGGACGACAAATGGGGCGAGGTGGTCGCAGCCGCGATCCGGCTGGTGCCCGATGTCGCCGTGACGGCCGGCGAACTCAGCGCTTTCTGCAAGGCTGCCATCGCGCCCCACAAGGCGCCGACCGTCTGGTACGCCTGCACGGGATTTCCGCTGACGGCCTCCGGCAAAATCCAGAAATTCCGCCTGCGCGACGCCGCCGTCGCGGGCGAGTTGCAGCGCCTGGGCTGATCGCGCGGCGAGCTACACTCCGGCCGTCATCCTCCGCGAAAGCTGAGGATTCAGTACGGCGGCGCGCCAGCTTATCAAGCGAGTCTCTGGGATCCTGGGTCGCACGCTTTCGCGGACGATGACGGTTATGCTGGGGCGACGCCTTGATGACGGCGATAAGGCCCCAATTATCACGTCATGATTTGGCACTTCGCGATGGCCGGGCTCAGCCCGGCCATCACGTCTTTGCGGCCGCGCCGTCGTTACTGCGCACCCAACCCGGTCGTGGCCTGCACGCGGCGCACGGGCGGCGGATTCCATTTGCCGGTCAGCGCCTCGAAGGCGGGCGCGTAGAGCCGCATCACCAGATTGAACGGGCCTTTCGGTGCCGGCAGCCAGTTGGCCTGTTTGTCGGGTCCGGGATCCTGGTTCTGGATCAGCAGGTCGAGCGAGCCGTCGGGGTTCGGTTTCAGCGGCATCCAGCTCGACAGCGCGAAGCGATCGAGCGGATTGGCGACCTGGAAGCCGTCGGCATCGTACAGCGTGACCGACCAGAACGCGCGCGCCGGCGGCGTCGCGCCTTTGTCGAAATGCAGCACATAGGCGCCTGTCCCGTCGAGCGGCTTGCCGGTGTCGTCGCCGAGATTCATCGGGTAGATCGCGTCTTCCGGCAGGTTGGCACCGAGACCGACCTGGGCCACGATGGCGCGTTTGAGGTAGTACGAGCCGTAGACCCCCATGGTGTCGGTGTTCATAGTCCAGCCATTGGCGACCCGCGCCAGCGTCGGCACCTTCCAGGCCATCAGATGCTGGGCATCTTCCGGCACATTGGCCAGCGCCTTGCGCACCGTCGGATCGGCCTTGTCGAGATCGAAGCTCTTGCCCGGCTCGAGCCCGATGCGGCGCAATTGCGCGATCATCGGCTGGTCGGTGATGTGCGGCGGGTGCACCTTCAGCAGTTCGGCGGCGGCCGCGAAATACGCCGCGGCCGGCATGCCGTCGACCTGCAGCTTCGGCGGCGTCTTCATGTCGACATTCGGATCAATCGCCGGCGCGGCCTGCGGCGTGGCCGACGGGTTCGCCGGCTTGCCCCATTTCGACAGCGGCGTGACGGCGAAGCCGGCCTGGATGCGATGCACCGCCGCGTAGTCCGGCGGACCATCGGTCTTGGTGCGGCCGATGATCCAGACGACCGGCGTCGGCGCCTCGATCCGTTGCAGCCCGGCCGGCACGGTGCCGCTCCAGCCGGGCGGCGTGACCAGGTAGGTCTGCGCGGCGGTGCCGGTGGTCCGCCAGCCGGGCGACGCGAACACATCGGACCACATGTCGAGCATCGGCAGCAGGTAGTAACGGCCGCCAGTGTCGGGCGCCGCCACCACCATCGGCTCGCGCGTCAGATCCAGCCAGGCGACCGAATACAGCGTGTCGAAATTCGGCCGGACCACGGTCTTGAAGTTTGCCGGCGGATATTCCGGCACGTTGACGAAAGTGTTCATCGGCCCTTTGCCGAATTCCTTGCCGGGCTCGATGTTGGTCGACTGCTTGCGGGTGATGTCCATCGTCAGCAGCGGATAGAAGTACAGATAGGCGTCGACGCCGATGGCGTGCGCTTCCTGCTCACTGATGGGCGCCGGCTGGGATTGCGCCGCCGCCGTCGTCATCAGGAGCGCCGCCGCCAGCGCCGCGAGCGCTGCGTGAGCACGTCGTACCATGGTCCGGTCCTCCCTCGTTCAATCGAGGAGGAAAGGATGGTGGCTGAGCCGCCGCGTGTTCCTTGACGCAGGTCAAGCGCAGGCACGCCAGTGGTGGCTGCACGGCCGATCCTGGTGATACTACGAGGCGGAGGTGTTACTGCCGCAGCATGATCAGCGGATCGGCGCTGTCCGGGCTCTTGCGCCATTGCGCGTTATCGTCGGCTTCGAACCGCCAGGTTTCGCCGGAGGGCGCGATCAGCAGCAGCGCGCCACGCTCCAGCCGCCACATCGTCGGCGCGAAGCTCGCCACCGGCTGCTCGCAGCGCGGTTTCAAATAAGCTTCGAAATTGTCAGGTGTGGAGGCTTCGTTGTTGGTCAGCGTCAGGCCGCAGATCGGCCGGCCGTTGCCGCGCACCATCGACCAGTCGCCGATCATCTGGTCCATCGATTTCGCGAGCGAGCGCGCCGCCGCAAGGTTCTGCAGGATGTAGACGCCCTCGTTGGTGCGCAGGCCTTCGAAGATGCCGCTCTCCACTTCGGTGAAATCGATCACCGCGTCGCCGGCGGCGTTTTCCAGCCGGACGATGTCGAGGCCCTTCACGGTCCAGGCGACGATGTCCTTGGTGAACGGCAGCGCTGTGGCGCAGGCGGGCTCGAGTTCGAGCTTCATGCCGTTCGGTGCGGCATCCGCTTTCAGCGTCACCACGCAGGTCTTGCTGCGCTCGGTGGTGGACAGCTCCCACTGCCCGACCATGTCCTTCTTCAGCGCCCCGGCGTCCTGCGCCTGAGCCAAACCCGCCGCGAGCAGCATCGCCAATGCCATCCCGAGACGTGCCAGCATGTCAGCGCTCCGTCACCGGCGTTTCGGCGATCGGCGTCAGCGGCGGCTTGCCGTCGAACCACGCCTTGAGATTGTCGACCACGAGTTGATCCATCGCGTTGCGCGTCACCACCGAGGCCGAACCGATATGCGGCAGCAGCACAACGTTGCCGAGCGCGCGCAGCTCTTCCGGCACGTTCGGCTCGTCGGCGAACACGTCGAGACCGGCCGCCAGGATGGTACCAGACTTCAGCGCCGCGATCAGTGCGGTTTCGTCCACCACCGAGCCGCGCGCGACGTTGATCAGCACGCCGCGCGGGCCGAGCGCGGTCAGCACCTCGGCATTGATCATCTTGTTGGTGGCGGCGCCGCCGGGGACGATCACCACCAGCGTGTCGACCTCCTTGGCCATCGCGATCAGATCCGGATAGTGCTTGTAGGCGACGCCCGGCGCCGGCTTGCGCGAGTGATACACCACCGGCACCAGCGAGGCGTCCAGCCGCCGCGCGATCGCTTGGCCAATTCGCCCCATGCCGACGATGCCGACCTTGCGGCCGCGCAGCGAGCCGACGCTGAGCGGATAAGGCTGGGTCGCCCACAGCCCGGCGCGGACGTATTTGTCGGCACGAATGAATTCGCGCAGCGTCGCGATCAGCAGGCCCAGCGTGGTATCGGCAACTTCTTCGGTCAGCACGTCGGGCGTGTTGGTAACGACGACATTGTTCTGCGCGGCCCAGCCGGCATCGACGTGATCGTAGCCGACCCCGAACGACGACACGATCTCAAGTTTGGGAAAGCGCGACAGCACCGCGCCGCTGGTCGGCACCAGGCCGGTGACGGCGACGCCGCGGATCCGCGCGCGCACATCGTCCGACAGCGTGTCGAGATCGGCCTGCTGCTCGCAGCGATGCAGCACGTAGGGCGCGGCGAAGCCGTCGTCGACGACGGGCTTGCGCGGCCCGTAAATCAGAAGATCGATCGCGTCCGCCGACCCAGCATCCCCGGCCATCTTGGCTCCCTTACGGTTCTTGTCTCAATGCGCTTTCGTGCCAGCGCCGCAGCAACAGATGCGACACCAGCGCCAGCGCTGCGTAGATCACAATGCCCGCCAGCGACAGCAACAGCAAGGCGGCGAACATGCGCGGAATGTTGAGCCGGTAGCCGGATTCCGCAATCCGGTACGCGAGCCCCGAGCCGGCACCGGCGGAGCCCGCAGCGATCTCCGCCACCACCGCGCCGATCAGCGACAGCCCGCCGGCGATGCGCAGTCCGCCGAGCATATAGGGCAGCGCCGCCGGCAGCTTCAGCCGCAGCAGCGTCTGCAGCGGCGACGCGCCGTACAGCCGGAACAGCCCGGCGAGATTGCGATCGACGGAATTGAGCCCCAGCGTGGTGTTGGACAGCACCGGGAAGAACGCCACGATCCAGGCGCACACCACCACGGCGGTGTCCTGCGGCAGATAGATCAGCAGCAGCGGCGCGATCGCGATCACCGGTGTCACCTGCAGCACCACCGCATAGGGAAACAGTGCGACCTCGACCCAGCGCGACAGGTTGAACAGCAGCGCCAGCGCAATGCCGCCGACCGCGGCGGCGACGAAGCCCTGCAGCGTGGTCCACAGCGTCGACAACAGCGACTCGAACAGCACCGGCCAGTCGGCGATCAGCGTCGACAGCACCAGCCCCGGCCCCGGCAGAATGTAAAGCGGGATCTGGTTGATTCGGACGACGAGGTCCCAGCCACCGACCACGACGCCCAGCACCAGCAACGGCAGCAGCACGCGAAAGATCTGCGCTGCGCGGCCGCGCGACGGCTGCGTCCCGCTCTGCTCGCCCGCCCTCATGCGCGCACCCGCGTCGCGCCGGTCTGTGCCAGTGCGAGTGACACCTCGCGGCACTGCGCCGCGTAGTCCGACGAGGTGCGAAACGCCTCGTCGCGTGGCTGCGGCGCGTCGATGCGAAACTCCGCGGCGATGCGGCCCGGCCGCGGCGACATCACCACTACCCGCTGCGACAGATAAACCGACTCGAACACCGAGTGCGTCACGAACAGCACGGTCTTGCCGAGGTCGCGCCACAGCGCCAGCAGATCGTCGTTGAGGCGGAAACGCGTGATCTCGTCGAGCGCCGCGAACGGCTCGTCCATCAGCAGGATGTCCGGATCGGTGACCAGCGCGCGCGCCAGCGACACCCGCATCTTCATGCCGCCGGACAGTTCGCGCGGATAGGCGTCGGCGAAATCCTGCAGCTCGACCCGCGCCAGCGCCGCCGCGACCCTCCCGGCGGTTTCGTCCTTCGGCGTGTGCGCCAGCGCAAGCGGCAGCGCCACATTGGCGGCGATGCTGGCCCACGGCATCAGCGTCGGCTCCTGGAACACGAAGCCGATCGCATGACCGCCGCGTGGCGGTCTGGCTTCGCCGGCCACCTCGATGCTGCCGGACGACGGCGCCGCGAGCCCCGCGATCAGCCGCAGCGCCGTCGACTTGCCGCAGCCGGACGGCCCGAGCAGCGACACGAACTCGCCGCGGCCGACCGCGAGATCGATCGGCCCCAAGGCCGGCACGCCGCTGTCGTACACCTTGGTGACCGCGCGCAGCCGGATCGCCGTATCCGCCTCCGGGCTCTCGACAGGATGCGGCACCGACATCGCTCGCTACTTGCTCGGCCGCAGATCGACGCCGACGCCCTTGTTGGCGAATTGCAGCGTGTAGGCGCGGCGGAAATCGAGATCGCGCGGCACCACGCCGGCGCGGGTCATCTTGTCGAAGAAGCTGGCGTATCGCGCATCGCTCATCGCGCCGATGCCGTTCTTCACCGCGTCGCCGGAATCGACGATGCCGTATTCCTTCATCTTCTCGACCGAATAGGCCAGCATGTCGTCGGTCATTTCCGGATTGAGTTTCTTGATCATCGCATTGCCGGCCGCATTGTCGCCGTACAGATAGTTGTACCAGCCGATCATCGAGGCATCGACGAAGCGCTGGATCATGTCGGGATTCTTGTCGATCAGCTCGCGCCGGGTCTCGATCAGCGTGGAGTAGCCGTCGAGGCCGTAATCGGCGAGCAGCAGCACGCTCGGCTTGAACTTGGCCTTCTGCTCGATCACCAGCGGCTCGGAGGTGACATAGCCCTGCATCGCCGAGTTCTTGTCGATGATGAAGGGCTGCGGGTTGGAGGTGTAGGGCTTCACCTTGGCTTCGCTGAAACCGTATTCGGATTTCAGCCACTGGAAGTAGCTGGTGATGCCCTCCTTGGAGACGAACAGCGTCAGCG
>NZ_JBMDXE010000311.1:0-4207 GCF_048594845.1 Rhodopseudomonas sp.
GCCCGGAGAATATTATCTGGCGACCACGGGTCAGAAGAGCGGGCTCTGGAAGGACCTCGGCCGCCCGCCGCAGAAGGTGTTCGGCGTCGGCTTCATCTCGGAGGGGTTCGACTCGGCGCGGCCGTTCCGGCGGATGCCAGATAGCTGGCACCGCCGCGCCTCGTGGATCATGGACGGCATCGAAGGGGAGATCATCGGCGATTTCGGCCTCGCGCAGGGCGCCGCGGGCGGCATCGAGATCGACCGCTACGACCTGACGCTCGGCACGCCGCCGCACTCGCTGATCGTTGCGTCATCGGGCGGACACAGCGATAATTATCAGACCGTGGTGGAGGAGGTGCTTTATCCCTATCCGGGCCTGTCCGGATCGCATGATTATCGCGTCCGCGCCGACATGGTGTATTTCACCGCTCCGAACGATGGGGCGGTGTTCTCAACTGGCTCCATCGCTTTCAGCCAATCGTTGCCGTATCGGAATTTCGACAACAACGTCTCGCGGTTGCTGGCAAACGTGGTGACGGCGTTCAGCAAGGCCGGCAAGCTCCCCGGCTGGGCATGGTCGGCCGAAGAAAAGCAGTGGCGGTGAAACAGGGCACACGATGATCCCAGAAGTGCGGCCGGCTCCATTGCGGGCGCCGCTTCTGGCATTGTTTTGCGCTCGGAGCGGCGCTTGACGCTCCGCGGTTCTGATTCTATCAAGCGACCCATGATCAACGCGACCACCATCGCCAACGCCCGCCGTCGCCGCATTCCCGCGGCTCGGGCCAACGCGCGCGTCTGACAGCGTTGCCCCTGCCGCCGGTCTCGGTCCGCGGCAGGTTGATCATCTTCCACCCAAGCGCGATCTGAACCCCGGCGGCTCCGCCTTAAACCAGGAGCCAGCCATGTACGTGCCGCCCGCCTTCAAGCCCGATCGATCTGCCTGCCTTGCCTTCGCGGCAGCGCGCGGCTTCGGTCTTGTGTGCGCCCATGATGGCCGCAAGCCGGTGGCGTCGCCGCTGCCGTTCGCGGTCGACTATGCCAGCGACGGCACGCCGCTGCTGTCGTTCCATGTCGCGCGCGGCAATCCGCTCGCTGCGCTGGCGGACAGCCGCACGCCGTGGCTGATGGCGGTGAGCGGGCCGGATGCCTATGTATCGGCGGACTGGTACGCCTCGCCGGACCAGGTGCCGACCTGGCTGTATCAGAGCGTGCATCTGACCGGCCCGGCTGCCGTGATGTCGGAGGCGGAACGCGACGCGCATCTTGACGAGGTCAGTGCGGTCTTCGAAAGCTCGCTGGCGCCGAAGCCGCCGTGGCGGGCGTCGAAGATGGCGGCCGGACGACTGAGCGCGATGAAGAAGGCGATCGTGGGCGTGATGATGCGGGTGGACGTGGTCGAGGGCAGCTTCAAGCTGAACCAGCACAAATCCGACGCCGATCACATGGCTGTCGCAAACGCCTTGGCGGCGCGGCCCGATCCCGCCTCGCAGGCGATCGCCGCGCAGATGATCGCGCTGCGGCCGCAACTCGATTACAACTCTCCGGCGCTGGCCGCCGAACCGGCTTTGTGAAGGAACCTGAGATGACCATGACGGACACCCCGACCACCAAAGCTGCCGCCGCCGGCAAGCCGGCCGTGTTTATCGACGGCGCCGCCGGCACCACCGGGCTCGGCATCCGCGAGCGGCTGGCGCGCCATGGCCAGGTCGTCGTCAAGGATATCGCCGAAGACAAGCGCAAGGACCCGGCCGCCAAGCGCGCGCTGATGGCCGAGGTCGACCTCGTCATCCTGTGCCTGCCGGATGACGCCGCGAAGGAGACTGTGGCTGTGATCGACGGCATGGGCGCGGATGCGCCGAAAGTGCTGGACGCCTCGACCGCGTTCCGGGTCGCGCCCGACTGGGTGTATGGCTTCGCCGAATTGGCGCCCGACCAGGCCGGCAAGATTCGGGCTGCGAAGAAAGTCTCCAACCCGGGCTGCTATCCGACCGGCTCGATCGCACTCTTGCGGCCGCTGGTCGATGCCGGGCTGATCCCGGCCGACTACCCGATCTCGATCAACGCCGTCAGTGGCTATTCGGGCGGCGGCAAGTCGATGATTTCGGCCTATGAGGCCGGCACGGCGCCGGCATTCGAACTCTACGGCCTCGGCCTTGCGCACAAGCATCTCGCCGAGACGCAGAAGTACTCGAACCTGACGCGGCGGCCGATCTTCATTCCGTCCGTGGGCAATTTCCGCCAGGGCATGCTGGTATCGGTGCCGCTGCATCTGGACACGCTGCCGGGCAAGCCGGCGGTTGCTGATCTGCACGGGGTGCTGACGAAGCGCTACGCCGGCAGCGCCTATGTGTCGGTCGGGCCGCTCGACAGCGCCGCGAATGCCGGTGGCCGGATCGAGCCGGAGGCACTGAACGAGACCAACAAGCTCGAACTCTATGTGTTCGGCAGCGACGCACAGCACCAGGCTGTGCTGGTGGCCCGGCTCGACAATCTCGGCAAAGGCGCCTCCGGCGCAGCGGTGCAGAACATGCGGCTGATGTTGGGCTTGCCCGATACGGCTGAAGCCGAATAAAGGCCTCGTATGACGAACGCCTTCGATTCCGACACGCTTGCATTCTACCAGGGCAACGCCGCCGACTATGCGGCCTGGAGCAAACATCGTCACGTCCGCCTGGATCAGTTTCTCGGCCGGCTGCCGCCGGGCGCGTCAATCCTCGAGCTCGGTTGCGGCGCCGGTGCGGATTCGGCGCATATGATCAAGCAGGGCTTCGACGTCCGGCCGACGGACGGCTCGCCGCAGATGGCGGCGCAGGCCGCTCAGCGGCTCGGTCGCGACGTCGAGACGCTGTTGTTTCATCAGCTCGATGCCGACGCGCTGTACGACGGCGTCTGGGCCAACGCCTGCCTGCTCCATGTGCCACGCAACGAACTCGGTGGCGTGCTCGCGCGGATCTGGCGCGCGCTCAAGCCGGGTGGCTGGTTCTATGCCAGCTACAAGGGTGGTGAGGCCGAGGGGCGCGACAAGCTTGCCCGCTATTACAACTACCCGACAGAGGACTGGCTTCGCGAACGCTATCGCGAGGCTGGCGCCTGGTCGTCCCTGGCGGTCGAGGCCAATGAGGATGTCGGCTACGACAACAAGCCCGCGGTCATCCTTCATGTCACAGCGCAGAAAGTGACCTGATACCGTTGTGCTGGATTGCACTAATCAGTCCGGATTTGTACTGATCAGTTGAGCTCACGCCTCCCGTCTAACTTGCTAATGAGCCACGGCTTGCGCCAAGCTGCGCCGGACGATGTCCTGCGCGGCGTCGGGCTGTGCCAGGTTGCTCGTTGGGGGACGTGCCATGGTAATCGTTTCGCAGCAGGTCGGGGAGGTGGGGACAGCGCCCCGAGTCACCAAGCGGTTTCAGGTCGCGCTGATCAAGCCGTCGCACTACGACGACGACGGCTACGTCATCCAGTGGGTTCGCGCGTTCATCCCATCGAATTCGCTGGCGGTGGTCTACAGCCTGGTCGAGGATTCCCGTCAGCGCAGACCGCTCGGCGACGAGATCGACATCGACATCACCGCGGCTGACGAGATCAACACCCGTACGCGGATTCCGCAGATCATCGAGCGCTTCCGTGCACATGATTTCTTCGGCCTCGTCTTTCTGGTCGGCGTGCAGTCCAATCAGTTTCCGCGAGCGCTGGATATTGCGCGGCCGCTGCGCGCGGCGGGCGTCCCGGTGGCGATCGGCGGCTTTCATGTCTCCGGCTGCGTCGCGATGCTGCCGGGAATCCAGAGCGATCTGCAGCAGGCGCTCGATCTCGGCGTGACGCTGTACGCCGGCGAGCTGGAAGGCCGCTGCGACGACCTGCTGCGCGATGCGGCGGCCGGTCGGCTCCAGCAAATGTACAATTATCTGCACGATCTGCCGTCGCTGGAAGGCGCGCCGACGCCGCTGCTGCCGCGCAAATATCTGAAGGGCACATTCAGCCTGCAGAGCTCATTCGACGCCGGGCGCGGCTGTCCGTATCAGTGCTCGTTCTGCACCATCATCAACGTGCAGGGCCGCAAATCGCGCGGTCGCAGCGCCGACGATATCGAGCGGCTGGTGCGCGCCAACATGGCGCAGGGCGTCAACTGGTTCTTCATGACCGACGACAATTTTGCCCGCAACAAGGACTGGGAGGTGATCCTCGACCGGCTCGCCGCGCTGCGCAAAGAGTTCGCCGCGAC
>NZ_JBMDXE010000312.1:0-35967 GCF_048594845.1 Rhodopseudomonas sp.
CCGAGCACGGCGTACTGGATTGCTTCGCTTCGCTCGCAATGACGGGGATGGGTCTCGCGTATCAAGGGCGGAGTCCCTCATGTCCGTGACCTTCCGCGCTGCCGTGCTGCGCGAGCTCAATCGGCCGCTGTCGATCGAAACCGTCGAGGCGCCGGCGCTAGCCGCCGGGCAGGTGCTGGTGAAGCTGGCTTACTCCGGCGTCTGCCACAGTCAGGTGATGGAGGCGCGCGGCGGGCGC
This sequence comes from Rhodopseudomonas sp., assembly GCF_048594845.1. Classification (GTDB taxonomy): domain Bacteria; phylum Pseudomonadota; class Alphaproteobacteria; order Rhizobiales; family Xanthobacteraceae; genus Rhodopseudomonas. Next base: position 239 of record NZ_JBMDXE010000312.1, read on the forward strand.
GGGGTCGATCGCTATCTGCCGCATATGCTCGGCCATGAAGGCTCGGGCGTCGTGGTCGAGATTGGCGAGGGCGTCAGCAAGGTGCGGCCGGGCGACCGTGTCATTCTCGGCTGGATCAAGGGGCCGGGCGCTGATGCACAGGGCATCCGCTACAAGGCCGGCGACAGCTTCATCAATGCCGGCGCGGTGACGACCTTCAACGAATATGCGGTCGTTGCCGAAAATCGCGTGACACTGCTGCCGCCCGGCGTGCCGATGGACGTCGCGGTGCTGTTCGGCTGCGCGCTGCCGGTCGGCGCCGGCATCGTCATCAACATCGCCAAGCCGCCGCCGGGTTCGACGCTCGCTGTGTTCGGTCTCGGCGGCATCGGGCTGTCGGCGCTGATGGCGTGCAAGCTGTTCGACTGCAAGCAACTGATCGCCGTCGACGTCGAGCCGGCCAAGCTGGAGATGGCGCGCGAGCTCGGCGCCACTGCGGTGATCGACGCCTCGCGGCACGACCCGGTCGAGGAGATCCGCGCGCTCACCGGCGGCCTTGGTGTCGACTTCGCAATCGAGTCCGCAGGTCTCACCCGCGTGATCGAGCAGGCGTTCGACGCGACGCGGCGGTTCGGCGGACTGTGCGTGTTCGCGTCGCATCCGAAGAGCGGCGAGAAGATCGCGCTCGATCCGTTCGAATTGATCTGCGGCAAGCGCATTCTCGGCACCTGGGGCGGCGACAGCAATCCCGGCCGCGACGTCGAACTGCTCGCGGGTCTGTATCGCGACGGCAAGCTGCCGCTGGCCTCGATGTTCACGCGCCGCTATGCGCTCGCCGACATCAACACCGCTCTCGACGATCTCGAACACCGCCGCAGCGTGCGGCCGCTGATCGAAATCGATCCGACATTGGGGTGACCGCGATGCTGCACCCCGAGACCGAAACCACGCTGGAACGCATCTGGGCCGAAGCCGGGCCGGACCGCGCCATCGTGTTCGTCTCCGGCAATTTCAACATCGTGCATCCGGGCCATCTGCGGCTACTTAAATTCGCCGCCGAATGCGGCGATTTCCTCGTCGTCGGCGTCGCGGCCGATCCCGGCTACGACTGGATGCTGCCGAAGGATCTGCGGCTCGAAGGCGTCAATGCGATCGGCTTCGTCAATCACGCCTTCCTGCTCGACGACAAACCCGAAGACTTCATCGCCGCGCTGAAGCCGGCGGTGGTGGTGAAGGGCAAGGAGCACGAGAACGCCGACAATCCGGAAAAGCCGGTGTTGGATAGTTACGGCGGCAGGCTGTTGTTCTCGTCGGGCGAAGTGGCGTTTTCGTCGCTCGATCTGATCCGGCGCGAATTCCGCGAGTTCAATCCGTCGTCGATCTTCAAGCCGCTCGACTATCCGCGCCGTCATCGCTTCGGCATTGCCGATCTCAAGACGATCCTCGGGCAGTTTCCGGCGCTGCGTGTGCTGGTGCTCGGCGATCTGATCATGGACGAGTACATCGCCTGCGATCCGCTCGGCATGTCGCAGGAAGATCCGACCATCGTGGTGACGCCGGTGCTGCGCGAATTGTTCGTCGGCGGCGCCGGCATCGTCGCCGGCCACGCTGCCGGCATGGGCTGCAAGGTCAGTTTGCTCACCGTCGGCGGCAAGGACGCGATGGCGGATCTGGCGCGCGAGCGGCTCGCCTCCTATCAGGTCGACGCGACGATCCTCACCGACGAGAGCCGGCCCACCACCAACAAGCAGCGCTTCCGCGCCGGCAACAAGACGTTGCTGCGCGTCAGCCATCTCAAGCAGCACGACATCGACGCCGATCTGCAGGGGACCATGCTGGCCGCGGTGCGCGATAAGTTGGCGGCGATCGACCTCGTGGTGTTCTCGGATTTCAACTACGGCTGCCTGCCGACCAAGCTGGTCGAAGCGATCAGCGCGCTGTGCCGCGAGCGGTCGATCCCGATGGTCGCCGACAGCCAGTCGTCGTCGCAGGTCGGCGACATCTCGCGCTTTCGCAACATGCTGCTGATCAAGCCGACCGAGCGCGAGGCGCGGCTGGCGCTTCGCGATTTCGACTCCGGCCTGGTCGTACTGGTCGAGGCGCTGCGGCAGAAGGCGAAAGCCAAGAACGTCATCCTGACGCTCGCGGCCGAAGGCTTGCTGGTCCACGCCGCCGCCGGCCGCGGCTCGGTGCTGACCGATCGGCTGCCGGCGTTCAACACCGCGCCGAAGGATGCGGCCGGCGCCGGCGACTCGTTTTTCGTCTGCGCCGCGCTGGCGCTCGCGGTCGGCAGCGACATCTGGCGCAGCGCGTACCTGGCTTCGATCGCCGCGGCCTGCCAGGTCGGCCGCATCGGCAACATCCCGGTGACCACCGCCGACATCATCAAGGAGCTCGACGCGTGAGCGCGCCCGCCAAGGCGCTGCTGGTTGCGGCCGGGCTTGGCACGCGGCTGGCGCCGCTCACCGACGTGCTGCCGAAATGCCTGATGCCGATCGCGGGCCGCCCGCTGCTCGGGCTGTGGCTGGAGATGCTGAGCGCCGCCGGCTTCACCGAGATCGTCGTCAACCTGCATCACCACGCCGATCTGGTGAGCGAGTATATCCGCCGCAGCCCGTGGGCCGACCGCGTGATCCTCGCGCCGGAGCAAACGCTGTTCGGCACCGCCGGCACGCTGCTGCGCCATCGCGCGCGCTTCATGGAGGCGCCGACGCTGTTCGCGCATGCGGATAATCTCAGCCTGTTCGATCCCCGCGGCTTCCTTGCCGCGCATGCTGCGCGGCCGGCAGGCTGCGCGATGACGATGATGAGTTTCGTCACCGACCATCCGCAGAGCTGCGGCATCCTCTCGCTTGATGAGGAGGGCCGTGTACTGGAAATGGACGAGAAGCCGCAGCACCCGAAAGGCAACCTCGCCAATGCGGCGGTGTACATCGTCGAGCCGGAAGTCATCGAGTTCATCGCCTCGCTCGGCAAGGAGGTGGTCGATTTCTCCACCGAGGTGCTACCGGTGTTCATGGGCCGGATCGGCTCGTTCCACAACGGCAGCTACCACCGCGACATCGGCAATCCCTCGAGCCTGGCACTGGCGCAACTCGACTATCCGCTGGCCGCATTGCAGTTCGAAACCTCTCCCCGTCGTTGCGAGGCGGCGCAGCCGACGAAGCAATCCAGCGCGGTGCACGGGACTCTGGATTGCTTCGCGGAGCCTGTCATCGGGCGGCGCTCTGCGCCGACCCGTTGGCTCACAATGACGGAGAGCGGCGATCCCTGGTTCGGCCTGATGACCGACCACCACGGCGCTCTCGCAAAAGCCTTCGCGCAGGCCGCAGCGAAGGCCTACAGCCAGATTGGAGCGCGCTAGATGTCCGGCAGCGTGATCATCGCGGCGATCTCCAGCGATATCGGCGTCAGGCTGGCGCAGCTGTATCGCGCGCAGGGCTATGAGGTGATCGGCACCTATCGGTCGAGCGACAACCTCGCCGGGCTCAAGGCCGACGCCGGGATTCATTTGGTTCATTGCGATCTTGCCGACGCCGCCAGCGTCAGCGACGCGGCGGCGGAGATCGCGGCGCTCGGCAAGCCATGGGAGCGCATCATCAGCGCCGCCGGGCAGCTGTCGCCGATCGGCGGCTTCTTCGGCCGTGACTTCGACGAATGGGCCGCGTCGCTGTCGCTCAATTCGGTGGCGCAGATGCGGTTGCTGCATGCGCTGTATCCGCATCGCGATCAATCGTCGCTCGCCAAGGTCGCGTTCCTGGTCGGCGGCGGCATCAACGGGCCGTTCCGCAACTACTCGGCCTACTGTCTCGGCAAGGTGATGCTGGTGAAGCTGTGCGAATTGCTCGACGACGAGTATCCGGACGTGCACGCGATCGCGGTCGGGACGGGCTGGGTCAATACCAAGATCCATCGCCAGACCGTCGAGGCCGGCGACGACGCCGGCGTTAATCTGCGCCGCACGCTGGAGTTTCTCGACAGCGGCCAGCAAGGCACGACCATCGAGGACATTTTCGGCTGCATCGAATGGGCCTTCGAGGCCGGCCGCGCCGCCACCAGCGGCCGCAATTTCTCGGTCGTGCACGACGGCTGGCGTGGTGGCGGCGCGGCGCTGACCGAGCGGCTGGCGGCCGATCCCAACATCTACAAGCTGCGCCGGCACGGCAATTGAGCGAAGCCGTCTGCGCCAGGAGGTTCGCGTGAAGCTCTCCGACTACGTCATCGATTTCCTCGCCCGGCGCGGCGTCACCCACGTGTTCGGCATTTCCGGCGGCGCCGCGGTGCATCTGTTCGATTCCGCCGCGAAGCATCCGAACGTCACGCCGATATTTCCCCAGCACGAGCAGGCCGCCGCGATCGCAGCGGACGGCTATGCGCGCGCGACCGGCAAGCTCGGCGTGGCGATCACCACGTCGGGGCCGGGCGCCACTAATCTTCTGACCGGCGTGTGCTGTGCGTATTACGACTCGGTGCCGACGCTGATGATCACCGGGCAGGTGGCGACGCATCGGCTCAAGGGCAAGAACGACGTCCGCCAGCTCGGCTTTCAGGAAACCGATGTGCCGTCGATTTTCGCCACCGTGACCAAATACGCGGTGCAGATCAGCGATCCGGCGACGATACGCTATCATCTGGAGAAGGCGTATTACCTCGCCTTCGAGGGTCGACCCGGTTCGGTGCTGATCGATCTGCCGGACGATCTGCAACGCGCCGAGATCGATCCCGACGCGCTGGCGCCGTTTGTGCCGGAGACGCAGATCGCCACCACCGACCTCGACGCCGAGATCGCCGCGCTGCTGCCGCAGATCGCGCGAGCGAAGCGGCCGGTGCTTGTGCTCGGCGGCGGGCTGTCGACGCCGCGGATCGGTGCGGCGCTCGATCAGTTCGTGGATCGGCTCGGCTTTCCAGTGCTGACAACGTGGGCCGCGACCGATCTGATCGCACACGACCATCCGCTGCGCGTCGGACCGTTCGGGGTCTACGGGCCGCGGGTCGGCAATTTCGCGATCCAGAATGCCGACCTGATCCTGTGCCTCGGCAGCCGTTTGTCGCAGAACGTCACCGGCGGCATCCTGCCGTCGTTTGCGCGCGATGCGACGATCGTGATGGTCGATGCCAGCCGCGGCGAGATGGACAAGTTCGACAGCCGCGGCATCCGCATCGCCACGCGGATCGAAGCGCGGCTCGATGCCTTCGTGCCGAAGCTGCTCGGCGCGCTCGAGGCCGCTCCGCCGCGTGCTGATTGGCTCGCCAAGATCGCGCATTGGCGCAACGTGCTTCCCGATGATCGGCCGGGCCCGGCCGGCGCCAATGCCGGGCACGTCGATGCCTATGATTTCGTCGACAAGCTGAGCGACGCCGCGCCGAGTGGCGAACTGATCTATGTCGACACCGGCGGCAACCTGACCTGGACCTGCAACGGCTTCCGCATCAAGCGCGGTCAGCGGCTGATCTCCGACTGGAACAACACCGCGATGGGCTACGCGCTGCCGGCCGCGATCGGCGCCGCTGTGCAGGCCAAGGGCGGCGTGACGTGTATCATCGGCGACGGCGGGTTGATGCTGACGCTCGGCGAGATGGCGCTGCTGGCGCGGCACCGGCTGCCGCTGCGGCTGTTCCTGTTCAACAATCATGGTCACGGCATCCAGAAGCAGACGCTCGAGACCTGGCTCGACGCCAACTACGTCGGCGTCGATGCGCCGAGCGGGCTGTCCTTCGTCGATTTCGCCAAGGTCGCCGAGGCGATGGATCTGCCGGTCATCACCATCAGCCGCAGCGGCGACATTGCCGCGCAGCTCGCCGATGTCTATGCGCGCAAGGGGCCGGTGTTCTGCAACGTCGAGATCAATCCGGCGCAGAAGCTCTACCCGGTGCTGAAATTCGGCGCGCCGCTGGAGAGCCAGCTGCCGTCGATCGACGATGAACTGATCGCCCGCGAGATGATCGTCGCGCCATTCAAGCCCGGTGCGCCGCCAAGTCAGAGTGGCGGGGCGGGGGTGTGAGCGGGGCTGCCGATTAGACTTCTCCAATCGTGCGGCGCTTACCAAATGTACTGAGTCCTCATCCTGAGGAGCCCGGCGAAGCCGGGCGTCTCGAAGGATGGGGCGACGCATTCCCTGTGGCCCATGGTTCGAGACGGCGCTACGCGCCTCCTCACCATGAGGTTGTGCTTGCTGTGATGTGTTACCAACTAACTTTAGTTTTGACGCTGAGACGCAATGGGCGTCAAAGACGTGGATGGCCGGGACGAGCCCGGCCATGACGACATGATAATGATTGTTCGTTGTGTCGATTAGGAGTGCGCCGTGGCTGGCGCGCAGCTCACCGCTTCCCAGGTGGCATCGCCTTCGCATCCGCCGGGGTGGCGCACCAGCGGTGCCACATGGTGCGGTAGGCGTCTTCGACGGCGCGGGTGTAGGCGACGGGGCCGCAGCGCTCGACGATGAAGGCGGGCAGGCCGCGGCGGATGGCGCGCAGCTTGTCGTGGTCGGGCGCGAGCGCGATGGCGACGTAGCGGTCCTCGTCGGTGGCGATGAATTCCGGCAGGCCGGCGGCCGACAGGATCGCCGAGCCGACGCGGCTCGCCACGGTGTTGCCGAGCTTGCTCACCACCGGCACGCCCATATGCAGCGCTTCCCAGGTCGAGACGCCGCCGGCCTGCGGGAACGGGTCGAGGCCGAGATCGATCTCGCGCAGCGTCTGCAGGTGCTGCTGCCGCGAGGTCGAGCCGAGCAGCGTGATGCGCTCCGCGACGATGCCATGCGCGGCGAATTTCTCCAGCAGCGTCTGGCGCACCGCCGGATCGTCGATTTGGTGATCCTTGAGGATCAGCCGCGATGTCGGATTGCCGGTCACGATCCGCGCCCACACGGCGATCGCGGCGTCGGAGAGTTTGCTGATACGGTTGAGCGAGCCGTAGGTCAGATAGCCGTTGCGGTCGAACGGCAGCTCCGGCGAATGCAGCCCGGCCGGCGGCGGCTCGATGATCACGATCGACGGCAGGTCGTAGATCGCTTCGGCGTAATGCGGCCGGACCTCCTTCGGGATCGCGACCGGATCGGCCAGCAGATAGTCGATCACCGGCAGGCCGGTGCCGGTGGCGTGGCCCCAGGCGGTGACCTGCACCGGCGCCGGCTTGCGGGCGAACACGCGCAGCCGGTTGCCGGCGGAGTGGCCGGAGAGATCCACCAGGATGTCGACCTTGTCGGCCCGGATGGTCTCGGCGAGCCGCGCGTCGGTCCATTGCGAGGTGTCGCGCCATTTGTCCGCGATGGTTTCGAACGCTTTGGTCGCCATGTCCGGCAGCACCACGCCCGAGTAGCAGATCACTTCGACCTTGCTGCGGTCGTGATGCTCCAGGATCGGCCGGAACGAGAACGCCGCCGAGTGCTGGCGGAAGTCGGCCGAGACGTAGCCGACGACGAGACGGCGGTCCGGATCGCGATCGTTGGCGAACGGCGCGGCGTACGCCTTGTAGAGCCGCGCGCCGACATGCTGCCACCAGCTCGCGCGGGCGGCCTGCTGCGAGGCGAAGTCGGCGTCGGAGCAAAAGTCCATCGAGAAGATCCGGCTCGAGATCGCCGGCTCGTAGTCGGGCTGCAGCACCAGCGCGCGGCTGTGCAGGGCGGTCGCGGTGTCGGCGTCGCCGAGCGTCGCCATGCAGTTGCCGAGCACGGTGAGCGCCGGCACCGAGCCCGGCTCGATCTTCAGCAGCGCCGTGCAGGTCGCCAGAGCGGCCTCGACGTTGCGCATCTGCAGCAGCAGGTCGGCGCGGGCGATACCTGCCTCCATCGGCCGCTTGCCGATCTGCAGCGCGCGGTCGTAACACGCCAGCGCTTCGTCGAACCGCTTGAGCTCCTTCAGCGTCGTCGCGCGGTTGATGCACGCGACATCGTGCTGCGGATCGAAGGCGATCGCCTTTTCGTAGCTGACCAGCGCTTCGTCGTAGCGGCCGAGCTTGTGCAGCGCGTTGCCGCGGTCGTTCCAGGTGTCGGCGTGTGTCGGCAGCAATTCGAGCGCCTTGTCGAGGCTGACCAGCGCATCGTCGAAGCGGCCCAGCGTGATCAGCACGTTGCCGCGGTTGGCGTGGCCGAACGCGAGCGTGGGATCGAGCGCGATCGCCTTGTCGCAGGCGATCAGCGACTCGTCGTAGCGCCCGGCGGCGTTGAGCACGCTGCCGAGATCGGACTGCGCCTGCGCGGACTTCGGATCCTCGATCAGCGCGCGCTTGATCGAGCGGATGCCGGCGTCGAAATGCCCGCTCTGATATTCGGCGAGGCCGAGGAAGTGCAGCGCCTGGAAATTGCTGGGGCTCTTCTTCAGCACCTTCTTGTAGAGCGATTTCGCCTCGTCGTACTGGCCGCCCTGATGCAGCACCCGGGCGCGCATCAGCATCAGCACCGGCTCGTAGGATTTGTCGTGGGACGAGGGGGCGGCAGAGGCCTTGTGGGGCGGCATGGCGTGTCCGAATCGGCCTGAGGAATCATGCTCTTCGGGCGATCCTACGCACCTCCGAGTCGCTCGTGTAGATCGCGCTGATACTCAGACCCCGGCGTAAATTATCCATTAACCAAGATGGCGGCCGGATGGAGTCTCACCAGTCCCTTAACGGACGCGTCGCCCGGGACCCAGGTGCCCCGAATCAGTGGCAATGGGCCACCACCCGGCGGCGGTCGCCGTCTTTGTCCGGCGTACTCGGTCATTGAAAACACGAGTGTTTTTCCGCCCGGCGGGTCCTTAATGCGCTGTTAACCATATCTTAAAGACCCCCCGCCATAGTTCCCATGCTCAGGAAGAAGGTAGGCCGAGAATCGGCCGTGCTGATCCGGAACGTGCGCGAGTGCGGCCGAGGTCCCTCTCCAGAACAGGCGTCTAAACACAACCGGCAAGCGTCGCGGCAGAGTCCCCGACGCGAGCAGCAGCGTACGACCGAAGTCGTCGCCCAGCGCGGATCAGGAAGGTTTGCACCATGTCTGATGTGGTTCTCTCGGCAGCGGTTCGCCAGAATCTGCTTTCGCTGCAATCGACTGCTGAATTGCTGTCGACCACCCAGAATCGGCTGGCGAGCGGCAAGAAGGTCAACACCGCGCTCGACAATCCGACGAACTTCTTCACCGCGGCCGGGCTCGACAGCCGCGCCAGCGACATCAACAACCTGCTCGACGGCATCAGCAACGGCGTCCAGATCCTGCAGGCGGCGAACACCGGCATCACCTCGCTGAACAAGCTGATCGACACCGCCAAGTCGATCGCCAATCAGGCGCTGCAGTCGAACGTCGGTTACTCCACCAAGTCCAACGTTTCGGCGACCATCGCGGGCGCCACGCCGGACGATCTGCGCGGCACCCAGACCTTCGCCAGCGCGACCGCCACCAGCGCCGTGGTCAACGACGGCAGCGCCGGCGGCACCAACGGCGTGTCGCTGACCGATACGCTCGGCGGCGGCGTCGGCAGCATCAGCGGCACCGCGATCACCAAGGCGACTGCGGCGGATGCCACCGCGACCGGCGCCGTGCTCTACACCGGCACCGCGACTGCCACGGCGACCAGCGCCGACCTGATCAGCTCGCTGACCAACGGTTCGACCGTGACGCCGACCGGCCCGCAGGCCGGCGACTCCATCACCGTCAACGGCAAGACCGTCACCTTCACCACCACGGGCTCGGCCAGCGCCGACAGCAACGGCAACTACACGATCGGCATCAACCAGCCGATCAGCGCGCTGCTGGCAACCGTCGACACCATCAACGGCAACACCAGCAATCCGTCGGTGGTCGACGCCAACGGCCACATCCAGCTCCACACCGGCACCAACCGGGCGCTGTCGATCAGCGACTCGACCGGCGGCCTGGTGCTGGCGAAGCTCGGCTTCGGCGCCACCGTCAACGTCGCGCTCGGCACCGGCGCGGCGACGGCGATCACCGCCACCACCAAGCTGTTCAATTCGGTCGGCGGCCTCGGGCCGGCGATTGCCGACGGCACCACGCTGACGGTCAACGGCAAGTCGGTGGTGTTCAAGGCGAGCGATCCGCCGAGCGCCGCGGGGCTGCTCGCCGGCTCGGGCGTGCTCGGCAACATCGTCACCGATACGTCGGGCAATTCGACGATCTATATGGGGACGAGCAACACCTTCACCTCGGCCACCGTCGGTGACGTGCTCACCGCGATCGATCTGGCCAGCGGCGTGAAGACGGCGACGATCTCGGGCGGCGTCGCGACGTTCTCGGCCAATGGCACGCCGTCGCAGCTCAACTCCGGTGCGGTGACGCTGCAGACATCGACCGGCGCCGATCTCAGCATCACCGGCCCAGCCGACTTCCTCAACTCGCTACGCCTGACCGGCTCGACCGGTCCCGGCCCGGCGACGATCACCGCGACCCGCACCACCAGCTCGTCCACGATCGGCACGCTGATCGAGGATGGTTCGACGCTGAACGTCAACGGCAAGACCATCACCTTCAAGAATGCGCCGACGCCGACGCCGTCCCTGACGCATCCGGGCGTCACCGGCCACGTCGAAACCGACGGCCTCGGCAATTCGACCGTGTATCTGCAGGGCGGCACCATGGCCGACGTGCTGACCGCGATCGATCTCGCCACCGGCGTGCAGACCGCGAAGCTCGCCCAGGGCGGCGCGACGCTGACCACGCAGACCGGCTCGGCGAACTCCTCGCTGTCGAGCGGCTCGCTGAAGATCTCGACCGGCAGCGCCTCCGACCTGACGATCAGCGGCACCGGCAACGCGATGCTGGCGCTCGGCCTCGCCGGCAACACCGGCACTTCGACCGAGTTCAAGGCCTCGCGCGCCTCCGGCAGCGGCGGCGTCGCCGGCAAGAGCCTGACCTTCACCTCGTTCAAGGGCGGCTCGCCGGTCAGCATCACCTTTGGCGACGGCACCGGCGGCACGGTGAAGTCGCTGGCGCAGCTCAACGCCAAGCTCGCCACGAACAACATGATCGCGCAGATCGACGCCAACGGCCTGCTGACGATTTCGTCCAACAACGACTACGCGTCGTCGACGCTCGGCTCGGTCGCGGACGGCGGCACGCTCGGCGGCACCATCACGGCGACGCTGACGTTCAGCACGCCGAACCCGCCGGTCGCCGACGTCACCTCGCAGATGGCGCGTGCCAAGCTGGTCGAGCAGTACAACAACGTCATTCAGCAGATCACCACCACGTCGCAGGACGCCTCGTTCAACGGCGTCAACCTGCTGAACGGCGACACGTTGAAGCTGGTGTTCAACGAGACCGGCAAGTCGACGCTGAACATCGTCGGCACCGCGCTCAGCCCCGCCGCGCTCGGCCTGCCGACGCTGGTGTCCGGCGTCGACTTCATCGACAACGCCGCCACCAACAAGACGCTGGCGGCGCTCAACACCGCGTCCACCACGCTGCGCTCGCAGGCGTCGTCCTACGGGTCGAACCTGTCGATCGTGCAGATCCGTCAGGACTTCGCCAAGAACCTGATCAACGTGCTGCAGACCGGCTCGTCTAACCTGACGCTGGCCGACACCAACGAAGAAGCCGCCAACAGCCAGGCGCTGTCGACCCGTCAGTCGATCGCGGTCTCGGCGCTGTCGCTGGCCAACCAGTCGCAGCAGAGCGTGCTGCAATTGCTCAGGTAATCGTCGCGGTGAACGGCGAGGGCGTGCGCGCCCTCGCGTAATCTCCGCGATTCGTCGGCCCGCAACGCTGCACTCGACTTATCGCCCGAAACACGACATTGGATCGCGACGCAAAGCCGGCGCATAACCGGCGCACGCTCGGGCGGGACGATTCGTCCTTGGTCGCATTCAACGCAATCAAAGGAAAACACGATGCCATTGCGAGTCGAATTGAAGCCGTTCGAGCGGATCGTGATCGGGCAGAGCGTGATCACCAATTCCGACTCACGCACCACGTTTCTGATCGACGGCGACGCGCCGATCCTGCGCGAGAAGGACATCCTCACAGCGGACACCGCCAACACCCCGGTGAAGCGCGTCTATCTCTGCGTGCAGATGATGTATCTGCAGAACGACATCCCCGCGTATCAGGATCTCTATCTCGGCTTCATCAAGGAATTGCTCGAAGCTGTGCCGAGTTTTCGCGATACGATCGAGGCCACGAGTAATCTAATTTTAAGCGGCCAACTCTATAAGGCTTTGAGGGAGCTGCGGCCTCTCATCAAGCGTGAAGAAGAATTGCTGCAGAGGTAGTCATGTCGAGTGCTGCTCAAGCGTACGCCCGAACCGCGCAACGAACGGCTTCCCCGCGCGAGATCGAAGCCCAGGCGTTGCTCAAGGCCGCACGGCAGCTTCAGGACGTCGTCACCAACTGGAACGAGCGCGGCGCCATCGGCCTCAACGAGGCGCTGATGTTCAACCGCAAGCTGTGGTCGATCTTCGTCAGCGACGCGCTGCGTGACGACAATCCGCAATCCCTCGAGATCCGGCAGAACATCGCCAACATCGGCGTGTTCGTGCTGAGCCAGTCGGCGGCGCTGCAGATGACCCCGCAGGTCGAGCCGCTCAACGCGCTGATCGAGATCAACCGCAACATCGCCGCCGGCCTCAGCGGCCGTCCCTGATACGCGGCCTTCGCCCTCATCGCTTCGGACATGCGTGATCGCCCGCGCTTGCGTGGGCAAGCCGGGGTATCGACAATCGACGACGTCTGCTCAGACGATGCGATTGGTCGGGATCGGGCCGGCGCGCTGCTGCAGCTTCGACTGATCCTGCTCGCGGAAATAGGCCCGCGCCTTGAGCTGCCAGGATTCAGGATACTGATTGACGACCTCGGCCGTCGACTCGTCGACCGAGACGTACACCATTGCGGCGGCGGCCTGATCGAAGATCACCTGACGCGAGATGGTGTCGGCACCGACCTTGGCGGCGTTGCTGGCAATGGCATTGCTGCCGGCGCCGCTCGCCGTCGCGGACACGCTCTGCGGCGCAGGCAACTGCGTCGCCACCGCGGCCTGGACCGCTTCAGGCTCCGGCCTGACGACGGTCGGGATCACCAGTTGCCCGATGGGCTTCACGGTGAAGTCGAAACTCATGGCAGCCTCCTGGCTCCATCAAGGTAAACCACCCCTCCGGTCCAGCATGCTGCACAGAACGCCTGAATCTAGTCCTGCAATCTGGCAGTGTATTTGAGTCAAATTGCAGGATTGCGACGCGTTGGCGGACGTTTTGGCGTCCGCACCGCTGCCACAGGTTTGCCTCATGCCCGCGAAGCCTGCAGAGGCCTGTTTTGAGGACGTGATAGGTTACCGCTCAGCCTACAGCGAGCGGCTGACCGCGATCGGCGTCAGGTTGCGCGAGCCCGGCGTGGCGCGTGTGCCCGCGGCCGTATAGGTCTGCGGAATGTTGCGCCGCTGCACCTCGGCGTTGACGCCACGCACGATGCCTTCCGACACCGCATGCGCGGTCGCCAGCACCGTCAGATTCACCTGCAGCATCGCGCGAAACACCTCGTGGTGCCGATGCAGCGCCCCGAGCAGATCCGGCGTCGCCTTCGCCATGTAAGGCTGGCTCGCGCGCACCAGCGTGATCGCGCCGATGTAGCGTTTGGTGAGCTCGTTCTTCTGCGGCTCGAGCTTCATCGCCTCCGGGATCTTGCCGGCGCGCACGAGCTCGGTCTCGCGTTCGATCAGTGCCAGCAGATCGTTCATCACTTGCGTCAGCGCATTGGCCAATTGCCGCGCATCGTTCGGCGAAGCGACCGACTGGGCCGGGGCAGGGGCCTGCTGGCGTTGCATCTGCATCATCGCGGAGTCCTTTGCGCTCAGGCCTTGGCGTTTGCTTGCTGAAGAATGAGGGTGCGGAAGACATCGCTGGCGATGCCGACGCCGCCGGATTTCGCGATGGTCTGCGAATATTGCTCCGTCAGCATCGAACGCCACACGCCGGTTCCCACGGTGTCGCCGAACGGACCTTCGCCCTTCAGCCCGCTGGTCATCTGCGAGAACATCGAATTGAGGAACATGCCTTCGAAGTCCTGCGCCGACTTGCGCGCCTTGCTCTGTGCCTCGGGCGACACCTTGGCGAGAGCCGCGGTCAGATCGTAGTCCGGCCGACCGTTCCGAATCTGCGGCGTGGTGGAGTACGTGGTCGGGACGATCGACATCACATCACCTCGATATCGGCTTCGATCGCGCCCGCCGCCTTGATCGCCTGCAGGATGCCGATCAGGTCGCGCGGCCCGATGCCGAGCCCGTTGAGGCCGTCCACCAGCTGCTGTAGCGACACGCCGTCCTTGACCAGCGCGAGCTTCTTGCCGTCCTCGGTGACGCCGACCCGCGTGTTCGGCGTCGTCACTGTGCGGCCGCGCGACAGCGGATTGGGCTGGCTGACCTGCGGGCTCTCGGAGATCGACACCGTGAGATTGCCCTGCGCGACCGCCACTGTGGCGACGCGCACATCACGACCCATCACGATGATGCCGCTGCGCTCGTCGATGATGATCTTGGCGGCCTGATCTGGCTCGACCTGCAACTGCTCGATCTCGGTGAGAAACGCGACGGCGTTGCCCTTGAACTCCGCCGGGATCGAGAGCTGCACGGTCGACGGATCGATCGGCTCGGCGCTCTTGGTGCCGAGGAAGTCGTTGACCGCGGCGGCAATGCGCTTGGCGGTGGTGAAGTCGGCATTGCGTAGCGCCAGCCGCACCATCGGCAGCCGGTTCAGCGCGAATTCGATCTCGCGCTCGATGATCGCCCCGTTGGCGATACGGCCGACGGTCGGAACGCCGCGGGTGATCTTGGCGGCTTCGCCCTCGGCCTGGAAACCGCCGATCGCCAGCGAGCCCTGCGCGACCGCATACACGTTGCCGTCGGCGCCGAGCAGCGGCGTCACGAGCAGGGTGCCACCCTGCAGGTTCTTGGCATCGCCGAGCGCCGACACGGTGACGTCCATCCGGGTGCCCTGGGTGGCAAACGCGGGCAGATTGCCGGTCACCATCACGGCCGCGACGTTGCCGGTGCGGATCGTGGCGCCCCGGATGTTGACGCCCATTCGCTCCAGCATCGCTTGCAGCGATTGCTTGGTGAAGGGGATGTTGTTGAGCGTGTCGCCGGTGCCGTTGAGGCCGACGACGAGGCCGTAGCCGATCAGCTGGTTCTGCCGCACGCCTTCGATATTGGCGAGATCCTTGATGCGTGAGGTCGCGCTGGCCGCCACGCCCGACAGCAGCAGCGCGGACAGTGCGGCTGCGGCCAGCTTCAGGATCGCGGTGGAAACTCTCGGCATTCTCGGCTCCTCGGCGGGCCGTCGCGCGCACGCGTGACTCGGCCTCGGGATCGGCCTTGCGAGAGCCGTGCCAGCGCTCTGTCTTGCTATAAGTATTTGGATTAGATGGAGAAAGCCAGATGGCGCGGTCGCCGCCGGGCAGCCGGGTCGAGCCAAAACTGCCCCAGGCTCGGCAAATTTTGCCGATCGTTTACGTGGCGTTAACCATATCTGGCGACGGTAGGTTCCGGGGCTCTGAGTGCCCTTGCCAGCTTGGGTGTATGCTGTTCAGGCGCGGCGGCTAGCCAGGAACTGTCCGGCGAGAGAGACCATGCGAATTTACGGCCCGAACGGCACCACCAATTCGACCTCCTCCGGCCCGACCCGCCGGACCGGATCGAGCACATTTTCGCTACCGACCAGCACCGCCCAGCCCGAGCCGGAAGCGCGCGCCGTGCATGCGCCGCTGGCCCCGACCGGGCTCGAAGCGCTGCTCGCGATGCAGGGGGTGGAGGACGCCACCGAGCGGCGCAAGCGCTCCGTGGCGCGCGGCCGCTCCGCGCTCGACGTGCTCGACGATCTGAAAATCGGCCTGCTGGCCGGCATGTTCAACCCGTCCACGGTGGCTCGGCTGCGCGCCGCGGCGGCGGAGCTGAAGACGTCCTCGGGTGATCCTGGTCTGGATGCGGTATTGGCGGAGATCGAATTGCGGGTCGAGGTCGAACTGGCCAAGGCCGGACAATACTGACCGTTTGGGTAGAAGTTCCTTCTTTATAAGTTTGTGCAGCCCGCCGTGGCGGGGCGGCGGACGATATTGTCTGTCATCGGCGCGCGCTATATAAGCTGCCGCGCAGGCGGGGTTTTTGCCGCCCAACGAGATCATGGATTGCCCCTTGGAAAAGTTGAAAAGCTATCGACCCTCCGAGAAA
This sequence comes from Rhodopseudomonas sp., assembly GCF_048594845.1. GTDB lineage: Bacteria > Pseudomonadota > Alphaproteobacteria > Rhizobiales > Xanthobacteraceae > Rhodopseudomonas. The sequence goes on from NZ_JBMDXE010000312.1 coordinate 16,358, forward strand.
GAGCCGTTCATGAATGAACGGCAGCGTGAGTATTTTCGTGCGAAGCTGCTGGCCTGGAAGGATGAGATTTTGCGCGAAGCAAAGCTCACGCTCCAGACCCTCCAAGAAGAAAACGTCAATCATCCCGACCTGGCCGATCGTGCCTCGTCGGAAACCGACCGCGCGATCGAACTGCGCGCGCGCGATCGGCAGCGCAAGCTGATCTCCAAGATCGACGCCGCGTTGCAGCGGATCGAAGATAATACCTACGGCTATTGCGAAGAGACCGGGGAGCCGATTTCGCTGAAGCGGCTGGAAGCCCGTCCGATTGCAACGCTGTCGGTGGAAGCGCAGGAGCGCCACGAGAAGCGCGAAAAGGTCTATCGCGACGAGTAGTCGCGCTAATCTAAAGCAGTTTGACGGCGCCGCTTCCGGTTGGATGCGGCGCTGTTTTTTTGCGCGGAGGCGTCTTCGCGGCAAAGCCTCAGCGAAGCCGATCGCGGAGCCACAGTCGGGCGCGGTCATCGCGTCGATATTGCTTTGCAGAATTTGATCGATTAGTCTTCGGCTATCAATCGGACCCGGTGCAACTCCGGGTGGCTCTTCCGGCCGCCAATCCGCCGGACCACGCAAAACATCACGGGCTTTTCAGGATCGGCCGTCTCGGCTGATGGCCCCTTTGCGCGCGCGACGCGTCCTTCACGCGTCCAAAAACGGAAACTTCCTCATGGATATGGTTCACCTGCGAAGTGAGTGGGCTCCCCACGTCACACGTGAATTGCTGGCCGGGACTGTCGTCGCGCTGGCGCTGATTCCCGAAGCGATCGCATTCTCGATCATTGCCGGCGTCGACCCCAAAGTCGGTTTGTATGCGTCGTTCTGCATTGCCGTGGTCACCGCATTCGCAGGCGGACGCCCCGCGATGATCTCGGCTGCGACCGGCGCCACGGCGCTGCTGATGGTCACGTTGGTGAAGGAGCACGGCCTCGGTTATCTGTTCGCGGCGACCATCCTGACCGGCGTGATCCAGATCATCGCCGGCATGCTGCGGCTCGGCACCTTGATGCGCTTCGTGTCGCGCTCGGTGGTCACTGGCTTCGTCAATGCGCTCGCGATCCTGATCTTCCTCGCCCAGATGCCCGAACTGATCGGACGTGGTCCGGTGGTGTACGCAATGACGGCGGTCGGGCTCGTGATCATCTATGGGCTGCCGCGACTGACCCGGGTGGTGCCATCTCCGCTGGTCGCGATCCTTCTGCTCAGCGCCGTGTCGATGTATCTCGGCCTCGACATCTACAAGGTCGGCGACATGGGCGCGCTGCCGACCGAATTGCCGTGGATCGCGCTGCCGCAGGTCCCGTTCACGCTCGAGACGCTGCAGATCATTCTGCCGACATCACTTACCATCGCGATGGTCGGCTTGCTCGAAAGCCTGATGACGGCGGCGATCATCGACGAGATGACCGACACCACATCGAATAAGAATCGCGAATGCGCCGGGCAGGGGGCGGCCAACATCGTATCGGGATTTCTCGGCGGCATGGCCGGCTGCGCAATGATCGGCCAATCGGTGATCAACGTCTCGTCCGGCGGACGTGGCCGGCTGTCGACGTTGTGGGCCGGCGTCTTCCTGCTGTTTCTGATCGTCGTGCTCGGTCGCTACGTTGCGCAGATCCCGATGGCGGCGCTGGTCGCGGTGATGATCATGGTGTCGATCAACACGTTCCAATGGCGGTCGATCCGCAACCTGGTCAGCCACCCGCGGTCGTCGAGCCTGGTCATGCTCGGAACCGTCACGGTGGTGGTGGCGACGCACGATCTCGCCAAGGGCGTTCTGTTCGGCGTGATCCTCAGCGGGCTGTTCTTTGCCCACAAGGTGACGCGATTATTTCGCGTGGTCTCGTCGCGCGACGAAGCGTCGACGGTGCGTCACTACAAGGTGGCCGGTCAGATCTTCTTCGCAACCGCCGACCCATTCCACAACGCTTTCGACTTTCGTGAGGCTGATTTGGAGTGGGTTGTGATCGACCTGTCCGCGGCTCATCTCTGGGATATCACCAGCATCAACGCGCTGGATCGTGTCGTGCTGAAATTCCGGCATCATGGCATCGCCGTCGATGTGATCGGGATGAACGACGCCACGGCAACGCTGGTCGAGCGGCTCGGCACACACGACAAGCCCGGCGCCGCGCTCGGCGGCTCCGGCCACTGATCTGTGCCGCGGCTCAGCGCCGGTAGCGGCGCGGCTCCGGCTGCTGCCGCTGTGCGCCGAAGGCGAACACCGGATTGACGTCGCAATAGGCCTTGGTGCCCGACGCCGTCACCATGCACTGCTGATAGGAATCGAACTGGCAATTTCCGGGGTAGCCCCATTCGCCGCCCTGCAGGCAATAGGGGAAATCGCGCGCCTGAGCCGGCGCTCCGGCGAAGCTGAAGATCGTCGCAGCCGCGATCAGCGCGGCGCCCGTCCTGGTCATCTCGTCTCTCCATCGTGCCCACGTCTGCGAAGGCAGGTCGCCGGGCTGATGGGAAAATAGTGCCCGCACGGGCCGATACAACAGCGATGTGGGAATGAGCGTGATGCGCGCGATCGTGCCGGTATGAGCGTGCGGGAGCGAGTTGGGAAAGTGTTCGTGCTGCGCAGGCCCGACGGAAGCCGGCGGACAATTAACAATTATACGTCTCTGCATGCGATCAGCGCCATCGGATGTCATCCGCAGCCGCGGCTTGCCCGCTCGTCGTCGGTGAACCGTCGTGTCGCAAAAGGCCGCGGCCTCCGTCCGGAGGGAGAGCCGGAGGAGGCCGCGTTGGAACACCTGACCGCGCCTAGGTTCGCGGCCGGGTGTGGGAGCTCGTTGTCGGATCGTGATGATCAGAAGGGCAGCAACACGTCCATCACCTGTGAGCCGTAGCGCGGCTGCTGCACATCGGTGATCTGGCCGCGACCGCCATAAGCGATGCGGGCCTGTGCGATCTTGCTGCTGTCGATGGTGTTGTCGCTCTGGATATCTTCAGGCCGAACGATGCCGGCGACGATCAGTTCGCGGACTTCGAAGTTGACGCGGATTTCCTGCTTGCCCTCGACCACCAGGTTGCCGTTCGGCAGCACCTGCGTCACCACCGCGGCGACGCTGGTCTGCAAGGCTTCCTGCCGCTGCACCGAACCCTTGCCGTCGCTGGTGGAGGTCGAGTCGGTGGTCAGGATACGGCCCGGCAGCACCGCGGCGGCGGGCGCCGTGATGGTCTTGCTGCCGATGAAATCGGTGATGCCGGAGTCCTCGGTGTTCTTCCGGCTGCGCTGGGTCTCGTTGGCGATGTTCGCCTTGTCGGTGAAGTTCACCGTCACCGTCATGATGTCGCCGACCTTGGCGGCGCGTTGATCGCGGAAGAAGGCGCGCGAACCGTTCCGCCACAGCGAGTTGGCGTTGTAGGACGCGACCTCCGGCTTCGGCATCGGCATCTGCACCGGCTTGTAGCCCGGCTGCGTCGTCGGATTTTCAATTGCGCTCAGCGCCGGCCGTTCGCCGATCGAGGCGAGCCGGTCGATCGAGGAGCAGCCGCCGGCGAGACCGCCCATCCCGACGAGTGCGGTGATCAGGACGATGCGGTTGATTGGGGCGAACTTGAACATTGAACTCACTCGGGCTTCGCGGAGGCGGACGTACGGGCGATCGCGGGTTCGGTCGGCGCGGCGGGGGCGGCGCTGGCGAGGACGCGCGGCACTGCGACCGTCACCATCACCTGGCCGCGTCCGACCACGGTGGCCGTCACGGTGCGCTTGGATTGCAGATTGAGGACGTTGATGACGTCGCCTTCGGTGCCGGTTTCCAGCGCCTTGCCGCGCGAGGTGAGATAGATGCCGGCCGCCTGGTAGATCAGCGTCACGCCCTGGTCGCGCGTGACCAGATCGGGCTTGGAGAGGTCGGCCGTACGCAGGATCTGGCCGCCGCGCAGCGTCCGCCGCGTCTGCATGCCAACCGCGGCATCATAGGTGACCGTGTCGGAGGCGATCTCCGCCTTCGGTCGGCGCTCGATCGCAAGATCGGACGCCTTGATTACTTCATTCCGCTCGACCGGCCGTGTCAGCACCGTCACCTTCGCGGTTTCCACCGCCGTGCCGGTCACGCGCAGCCGCACCGGGGCGGCATCGGCGCCGCCGGCGATCTCGAAGCTGAAGTCGAACCGGCCGCTGCGGCGGTCGAAGCGGTCGGAGACGAGTTGCGGCGCTCCGTCGAAGTTGGCGGGCAGCGTGCGTGACTCGATCTCGCGGTCCCAGCTCAGCGCCAAGTCCTCGGCCTCACCGAAGCCGTGGCGCCGCTGCAGCGTGTCGATCACCTGCTGTTCGATTTCCTTCGCCGGCAGATTGCGGGCGAGGCGCGTCACGGTGACTTCGCGGATGTCGCGGGTATCGACGCCGATCACCTGATGAGCGCGCAGCGCGGCGATGACGGCGGTGGTGGAGAGCGAACCGGTGGTGCCCAGATCGGGCGCGCGATACACCGGGATCTGCGCGGCGACACCCGCGTTCTCGATCAGGTCGCCGATCCGCACCAGTTCGTCGGATACATCGATATGGGCGCGCAGCACCGGCGTGCGCAGAACTTCTTCGATCTGCGGCGACAGCGCGGGCACCGCAGCCGGGGGAGCGGTTTCGGCTGCGACGGCCGCGAGCGGCGCGGTGAGCAGGGCGGCGGCGAGGAGCGAGCGGATCATCGTCAACTCCCTCAGCGGAACATGTTGGAGGTGGATTGCAGCATCTGATCGGCGGCGCTGACGACCTTCGCGTTCATTTCGTAAGCGCGCTGCGCGGCGATCAGGTCGGAGATCTCGTTGACGACTTCGACGTTGGCCTGTTCGAGCGTCTTCTGCATGATGTCGCCGAGACCGTCGTTGGTGGCGATGCCATCCTGCGGCGGGCCGGATGCCTGCGTCTCGAGGAAAAGGTTGTCGCCCTCCGGCTGCAGGCCGGTCTTGTTGATGAAGCGGGTCAGGCCGATCTGGCCGATCACGGTCGGCGTGGTCGAACCGGAGACCGTCACCGAGACCTGACCATTGCTGGCCACCGTGATGCCGTAGGCGCCGTTCGGGATGGTGATGGTCGGCTGCACCGGATTGCCGCCGGCGGTTACGACGCGGCCGGTGTTGTCGGTGGTGAACGAGCCGTCGCGGGTGTAGCGGAAGGTGCCGTCCGGCATCTGGATCTTGAAGAAGCCTTCGCCGCGCACCGCGAGGTCGAGGTCGTTGCCGGTGGTCGACAGCGTGCCCTGCGTCATCAGCCGCGGCGTACCGACGGTCTTCACGCCGCCGCCGATATCGACGCCGACCGGGATGATCGTTCCCTGGTCCGACGCTTGCGCGCCGACGCGGCGGACGTGGTCGTAGATCAGATCCTGGAACTGCGCCGTCTGCTTCTTGAAGCCGGTCGTCCGCATGTTGGCGATGTTGTTGGAGATCACCTGGACGTTGAGCTCCTGAGCGGCCATGCCGGTCGCTGCGGTGTAGAGTGCGCGCATCTCAGGTCTCCTTACGCCGGTACATCAGCGAGCCGCTCGATCGCGGTCTTCTGCAGATCGCCCTCCTGCTGCAGCAGAGAGGCGACGGACTGGTAGGAGCGGGTGACGGCGATCATCCGCGACATCTCGGAGACGGAATTGACGTTCGACTTCTCGACGAAGCCCTGGCGGACCACCGCCTTGGTGTCCGGCGCGCCGGGATCGTTGGTGGCGGCGAACAGATTGCCGCCCTGCTTCTCCAGGCTCTGCGGCCGCGCGAACGACACCAGCCGCAGCTTGCCGCGCAGCGAGTCGATGGTGGCGGTGCCCTCGAGCACGCTGACATTGCCGTCGGCGGCGATGTTGATCGCCTTGTCGGTCGGCTGAAACACGATCGGGCCGGAATTGCCGAGCACCGGATAGCCCGAGGCGTTGACGAGCTGGCCCTGCGGATTGATCGTCAGCTTGCCGTCGCGGGTGTAGCGCTCGCCGGCCGGCGTCTGTACCACCAGGAAGGCCGAGCCGTCGATCGCGATGTCGAGCGGGTTCTTGGTCTCTTCCAGCGGGCCGGAGGAGAAGTCGTGATAGGCGGCGCGGTCCTGCACGAAGCTGACGCGGCGGTCCGGCGACGGAAAATTGTCTTCGTGCGCCCCGGTGTTCAGGAATTCCTGAAACATCGAGCGCTCGGCCTTGAAGCCGTTGGTATTGATGTTCGCCAGGTTGTTCGCGACGACATCCATCTGTCGTTCGAGCACGACCTGCCGCGACAAGCCGACCAGAAGCGTATTCTGCATCGGTGGTTCTCCCTTTAAGGATCCGCCTCCAGTCCTCCCAGACCTTCGCCGGATCTCCGTGAACCGACGCTCTCCCAAGCGGCGGTTCGCTCATTCGTCTTGCGAGCACCGTGCCAACTCGCAAATCTTATAAAAATCAGTATGTTATCGATTTTGAGAGCGGCTCGGAGGTCGGCAATAAGGACTTGTTGACCATGTTGCCCGGCAAAAACTTCCTAGCTGGAGGCGGTCTGGAAAGGTTCCGTTAACCATTGCGACATTAGCGTCGTGCAATCAGGGCTCGAGGCGCTGGCGGCTTTAGTATCGCGTTGACGGTTCGCCTGGACGGCACATCGGCTCTTCTTGCAGGCGGACGCGGCCGATGGCGGATACAGAGAAACCGGAAGAAGGCGCCGAGGGTGCCGAAGGCGCTGCGCCGAAAAGCAAGAAGAAGCTGATCATCATTGCGGCGGCGGCCTTGCTGCTGCTCGGTGGCGGCGGCGGGGGCGCGTGGTTTTTCCTGTTCAAGGGGCACGGCGCCGAGAAGGAACACGCCGAACACGTCGAGAAGGTGAAGCCGCCGAACTTCGTCGAGGTGCCCGAGATCATGGTCAACCTCGCCGGCTCGCCGGGCGAGCGGGTGCAGTACCTCAAGGCCAAAATCGTTCTCGAGGTGAAGGACGACAAGCTCGCCGAGCAGATCAAGCCGACGATGCCGAGGATCACCGATCTGTTTCAGACTTACTTGCGTGAACTGCGCTCGAACGACCTGAACGGGTCGGTCGGGATGTTTCGGATGAAGGAAGAGCTGACCCGCCGGGTCAACGTCGCGATCGCGCCTGCTCAGGTGAACGCGGTGCTGTTCAAGGAAGTTCTGGTGCAGTGAGCTGACATGGCCGGCCAGGAACAACTCGACCAGGACGCCATCGCCGCCCAATGGGAAGCGTCGATGGCCTCGGAAGATCCCGAGGCTGCTGCGAAGGCGGCGCAGGAGAACGAACTCACCGGGACGATGGCGGAGCAATGGGCCGCCATGGTCGACGACGGCGGCCGCGATCTCGGTGGCGGCAAGAACGGCGGCGAGCGCGTGCTGTCGCAGGAGGAGATCGACAATCTCCTCGGCTTCAGCGTCGGCGAGGTCAATCTCGACGAGAACTCCGGCATTCGCGCGATCATCGACTCGGCGATGGTCTCCTACGAGCGTCTGCCGATGCTCGAAATTGTGTTCGACCGCCTGGTGCGGTTGATGACGACGAGCCTGCGCAATTTCACCTCGGACAACGTCGAAGTCTCGCTCGATCGCATCACCTCGGTGCGGTTCGGCGACTACATGAACTCGATCCCGCTACCGGCGGTGCTGTGCGTGTTCAAGGCTGAGGAATGGCAGAATTTCGGACTCGCCACCGTCGACTCCAGCCTCATCTATTCGATGATCGACGTGCTGCTCGGCGGCCGGCGCGGCCAGGCATCGCTGCGGATCGAAGGGCGGCCCTACACCACGATCGAAACCAATCTGGTGAAGCGACTGCTCGAGGTCGTACTCGCCGACGCCGAGCAGGCGTTCCGCCCGCTGTCGCCGGTGGCGTTCTCGATCGACCGGCTTGAGACCAACCCACGCTTTGCGGCGATCAGCCGTCCGGCCAACGCCGCCATCCTGGTCCGCCTGCACATCGACATGGAAGACCGCGGCGGCAATATCGAACTGCTGCTGCCTTACGCCACGATCGAGCCGATCCGCGGCGTGCTGATGCAGATGTTCATGGGCGAAAAATTCGGCCGTGATCAGGTCTGGGAAGGTCACCTCGCGACCGAAATCGGCCAGGCCGATATCTCGGTCGATGCGGTGCTGTACGAGGCCGAGGTACCGTTGAAGCAACTGATGGCTCTGCAGGTCGGCGACACGCTACCGCTCGAACTGCGCGCCGACGCGCTGGTCGCGGTTCGCTGCGGCAACGTCACCCTGACGGAAGGCCGGATGGGCCGCGTCGGCGACCGCGTCGCCATCCGCGTCACCAAGCCGTTGCGCAAGCCGGTCACGACCTACGCCATGTTCGAACGCACCGACGAACAAAGCAAAATGATGGAGGCACAATGAGCCATACACTCGGACTCGTCATCGAAAGCCTCGTCGCCATGCTGTTGCTGCTGACGATCGGCTACTGCTGGCTGCTCAACAAGAGGCTGCTGCGCCTCAAAGCCGACGAGCAGTCGCTGAAGGCGACGATCGGCGAACTGATCACCGTCACCGAGATCGCCGAGCGTGCCATCGGCGGGCTCAAGCTGACGGTGCGTGAGGTCAACGAGAATCTCGGCCGCGAGATTGCGTCTGCCAGCACGCTGTCGGAACAACTCAAGAAGCAACTCGCCGAAGGCGACAACGTGCTGCGCCGGCTGTCGAAGATCGTCGCCGCGGCGCGGCCGTCGTCAGAGCAGCCGGAAGCGCAGCCGACCTTGTCGGCGGCGCGCGCCAATGCTGCTGCTGCGGAAGCCTTCGCCGAACGGCGACGACATAGTGGCCTCGCTGCATGAACGCATTTCGGGACGTCCGCATCCTCCCGGTTGTTCTGGTCGCGATCCTCGGCCTTGCCGTGCTGAAGATTGCCGGCCTGCTGCTCGATGGCGGCTACGTGTTCGATTACGATCCGAACACGAGCAAGCCGTCATGGGCGCAGGCCAACCTGAACTATCCGGGCGGCGCCACCACCAAGGCAGCGGATCCCGATCTGAACTCCGACATCACCGGCTCGGTCCAGGCGCCTCCGAAAAAGGAGGAGCCGAAGCCTGCCGTGGCGGCGCCCGAAGAGACCAAGCCTCCCGAAGAGCAGCCGCCCGCCATCTCGCCGTCCGAGCGCGCAATCCTGGAGCGCTTGCAGGCGCGTCGGCAGGAACTCGATGCGCGCGCCCGCGAGGTCGAGATCCGCGAGAGCCTGCTGAAAGCGGCCGAGAAGCGTATCGAATCCCGCGTCGAGGAGATGAAGGCGACCGAAGGCCAGATCGGCAAGGCGACCGAGCAGAAGAGCGAGGCCGACGCCGCGCGCTTCAAAGGCATCATCACGATGTACGAGTCGATGAAGCCGAAGGACGCGGCGAAGATCTTCGACCGGCTCGAGATGCCGGTGCTGATCGAGATCGCGTCGCAGATCGCGCCGCGTAAGATGTCCGACATTCTCGGACTGATGACGCCGGAAGCCGCCGAGAAACTGACCGTCGAACTCGCGCGCCGCGCCAGCGGCAAGGGCGCTGCGACAGCCTCCGCTGCAGCGCTCCCGAAGATCGAGGGACGACCGGTGCCGGCGCGGTAACTAATTACTCTATTTGTACGATGGCGCGCATGACGACGCCAGTTGCGGTGCGATCAGTCGCAGATTCGCGTCAGTACGGCCTTGAACCCGAGCGCGGGAGCTTCGGCTGCGACGCCCTCGACCTGAGCGAAGTCGCCGATCGAGGAACCTTGAAACTCGACGCGAACTTCATCGACGCCGAACACCGACGCGATGTTCGGATCGTTGGTGTGGCGACGGCTGCTGATCTTGCCGCGGATCTTGCCACCGTCCTGTTCGTAGGTGCCGATATAGGCGAATGCCGAGCTCCCGCCGCGCAGCTTGCCGTCTTCGGCGAAAACGACTCCGACGGCTTTGCGACGCGGCGTTTCAAATTCGACTTTATACAATCCCTTCAACAGCATGACTAAAGCGGTCCCCAATTAACCGGCTGCTCGAAAGTCTCGCCTGTGGTGCGGATATTGATGTGAAAAGAAAAGGAGGAGGCCCGCGCGAAGTCATACTACAAAAAACAGGATTAGCCGACCTATTTGAATCAAACTCGACGCAACCCAGCTCCTCGCCCGGCTGTCGCACGGCTTTGATATCAACGGGTTCGGTCGATGGTTAAACCAGCGTTAACGGCTTTCATGATGAAGTAACGTCGAATTGCCTGCGCGGCGTGCCGCGCGGGACGCGATGCGTCGGATAACGCGAGAGGGCGGCTTCGGTTCGCCCGCAAAAGGGTCGTTGACCGGAAGAAACCGATGGCGCGGATGGCTGCCGTTGCAAGCTGGTCGCAGGTGCTCTGTTCGCGCCTCGCGCGAGTCTGCCTGACATTGGCGCTCTGTCTCGGCGTGGTGCTGTCGGCGCGCTCGGCTGCCGCGCAGCAGGCAGTACGCGGCGAAGCTAGCTTCGAGGCGACCGGTGGCTATGGCCGGCTGCTGTTCAACCTCGCCGAGGATGTCGACTCCGACGTGGTGATGGCCGGACTGATCGTGGTGATCAGGTTCAAGCGGCCGGTCGATATCCCGGTCGACAAGCTGACCGACGCGGCGCGCGATTACATCGGCTCGGCCAGGCTCGATCCGGATGGCTATGCGGTGCGTCTGGCGCTGCTGCGCAAGTTCACCGTCAATCCGATGGTCGCCGGTGAGCGGCTCTACATCGACTTCCTTCCGGATAATTGGGTGGGCGCGCCGCCGAGCCTGCCACAGGATGTGGTCAAGGCACTGGCTGAACGCGCCCGTGCTGCCGAGCGCGCGCTGCGCGCCCAGCAGGCGAAGGCCGAGGTCAAGAAGCGGCCGCCGATCCGCGTCCGCGCCTCGATGCAGCCGACCTTCGCGCGCTACGTGTTCGAAGTGCCGCCGGGCGTTCAGGTGTCGTCGACGCTGACCGAGAAGAAACTCACGGTGCATTTCAACACCGGTCTCAATTTCGATCTCGCCGACGCGCAACTCGCGGGTGCGCCGAATGTCGGCGCGATCAGCCAGAAGACCGATGCCAACGGCTCGAGCGTCGACTTCGCGCTGATCGGCGGTGCGGACGTGCGCTCGTTCCGCGAGGACAAGAACTTCATCGTCGACGTCAGCTTCCAGCCTCAGGAAAGCGAACCGCCGAAGAAGAACGGCGCCGCGCTGATGCTGCCGGAGATTGCCAAGATCGCGGCGGCCAATTCGGAAGCCAAGGCTGATGCCGGCAAACCCGAGGCGAAGCCCGAACCGGCCAAGCCTGAGACCAAGCCCGCAGCGGCGGCCGAACCGAAGGCCGGCGCGAAAGCCGACGCCAAGTCCGACACAAAATCTGAGGCCAAGTCTGAGGCCAAGTCTGAGGCGAAGCCTGAGGCCAAGTCCGACACCAAGTCCGACACCAAGCCCGAGACGAAATCTGCGGCGAAGCCGGCTCCCCCATCACCTGCGGCGCAGCCCGTTGCCTCGCCCAAGTCCGCCGCCCCGGCTTCGCCGGCCGGACCGTCGGCTCGCCTCGGAGACAAGGCGCTTCCGGCGACCGGGCCGCCGGCGGTTACCACTCCCGCAGCGGCCGTTGCTGCAGCAGGACCTCCCGCAGCCGCAATAGTCGCGCCGGCCGCTCCCGCTGCGCCTGCAGCCGCAGTGAAACCTGCTTCGCCGCCGCCCGCCGCAGCTTCCAATCCGTCGCTGTCCAGCGCCGCCCGCCCGGTCGAGGGGCGCCGTACGTCGGACGGTCTGCAGCTCGACCTTTCTTTCGCGGCGCCGACGCCGGCCGCGCTGTTCCGGCGTGGCGAGGTACTGTGGCTGGTGCTCGACAACACCGTGCCGTTCGATCTCACCGCGATCCGCCGCGAGGGTGGCGGGATCGTCGGCGATGTCAGCCGCATCGCACTGCCGAATGGGCAGGCGATCCGCATCCGGCTCGATCGTCCGCAACTCGCGACGCTGAGCGACGAGGACGGTACCGGCAAGTCCTGGTCGATCACGCTCGCCGATTCCGGCCGCTCCGCATCTCGACCGTTGACGGCCGTGCGCAACATTGCCGATCCGAACCGGGCGACCGTCAGCATCGCGCTGAGCGGCCTCGGGCAGATGCATCGGCTGGTCGATCCGGAAGCAGGTGACGCGCTGACGGTGGTGACCGCGCTGCCGCCGCCGCGCGGCTTCATCAAGCGGCAGACCTTCGTCGAGTTCAATCTGCTGGAAACGCTGCACGGCGTGGTAATCGAACTGAAGTCCGACGACGTCGCGGTCGAAACCGCGGTCGATGCGGTGGTGCTGACGCGGCCTGGTGGGCTCACGCTGTCGTCGGCGGAGCCGGCAGGGCAGGCGGGTACGCCGGCCGAGCGGCCGTTCTTCGATATCCCGCAGTGGTCGAAGGATCAGGAAGGGCGCTATCTGCCCGCGCTCGACGCTCGCATCAACGCGCTCTCGACCGCGAGCGGTGACGATGTGCTGCCGGCGCGGCTTGATCTGGCGCGGTTCTATATGGCGCGCGGCATGTACCAGGAAGCCAAAGGCGCGCTCGATCTGGCGCTGCTCGGTATGAAGTCCGGGCAGGAAGACGCGGCGACGATGATCGGCCACGCCGCCGCCACCGCGCTGATGGAGCGGCCCGAGCAGACGCTGAAAGATATCGCCAATCCGGCGATCGCCTCGACCTACGACGCGCAGATGTGGAAGGGCGTTGCGTTGGCGCGCCAGGGCAAATGGGCCGAGGCGCGCGAGAAGCTGAAGTCGGTGCAGTTCGCCATCACGGCGCTGCCGCTGGACATTCAACGCGAAGTCCTCGAAACCGCGATGCGCGCCTCGCTGGAAGTGCGCGATTACTCCGGCGCCGCCAAGATCAGCAGCGATTTCGATCTGGTCGGCGTGCCGCCGGCGATGGCGCCACAGGTGACGATGATGCGCGGCTGGCTCGACGAGGCGCTCGGCCGCGATCAGGATGCACTGCGGCGCTACAAGGAGGCGATGGCTTCGCCGGATCGCCAGGCCGCCAGCGAAGCCAGGTTTCGCGATATCGTGCTGCGCAGCAAGCGCAACGAGCTCTCGCCGGAAGATGCTCTGCCCGAGCTCGAGCGGCTGTCGATGACTTGGCGCGGTGACGATCTTGAAGTCCGCACCCAGCAGTTGCTGTCGAAGCTTTACGCCAACGCCGGCCGTTATCGTGAATCGCTTGCGGCCGCCCGCACCGCGACGCAGCTCGCGCCGAATTCCGAATATGCCCGCCAGGCGCAGGACGACAGCCGCGCGCTGTTTGCCCAGATGTATATCGGCAACAAGGGTGACGACACGCCGCCGATCGAGGCGCTCGCCACCTTCTACGAATTTCGCGAGCTGACGCCGATCGGCCGTCGCGGTGACGAGATGATCCGTCGTCTTGCCGACCGTCTCGTTGCTGTGGATCTGCTCGATCAGGCCAGCGAGCTGCTGCAGTATCAGGTCGACAAGCGGCTCGAGGGCGCGGCGCGAGCGCAGGTCGCGGCGCGGCTGGCGATGGTCTATCTGATGAACCGCAAGCCGGACCGCGCGATCGCGGCGCTGCATTCGTCGCGCATCGCCGATCTCGCCGGCGAGTTGCGTCAGCAGCGGCTGTTGATCGAGGCTCGGGCGCAGAGCGATATCGGCCGTCACGATCTCGCGCTCGACATCATCAGCAATATCGGCGGCCGCGAGGCGATCCGGCTGCGCTCCGATATCTACTGGGCGGCGCGACGCTGGCGCGAGTCCTCGGAGCAGATCGAACTCTATCTCGGTGATCGCTGGAAGGATTTCACGCCGCTGTCGTCAGACGAGAAGAGCGACGTGATCCGTGCCGTGGTGGGCTACGCGCTGGCGGAGGATGCGCTCGGTCTCGGTCGCTTCCGTGAAAAGTTTGCGCCGCTGATGACCGATCCGGCCGATCAGACCGCTTTCGACATCGCCAGCAAGCCGACCTCGGGCGACAGCGCCGCCTTTGCGGCGATCGCCAAGATGGCGGCGAGCGTGGATACGCTGGAAGGCTTCCTGCGCGAAATGAAGCAGCGCTTCCCCGACGCCAGCGCGAGAGCCACTCCGCCTGGGGCCGACATGACCTCGACCGGCTCCATCCGCCCGGAGAAGGTGCGCGTCATCAAGATGACGCGGTGAACTGACTCGTCTGCGATACGACAATTTATCGTTTCGTCATTCCGGGTTCGCTCGGTGTCGCTACGCGCCCCGACTGACTCACGGAAAGGCGAGGGGAACTTCGAGGTGGTCGCTACCCGCCGCCGCCGTAGCTTTGCACCAGGCTTCCGGCCACCAGCGACCAGCCGTCGACCAGCACGAAGAAGATCAGCTTGAACGGCAGTGACACCACGACAGGTGGCAGCATCATCATGCCCATCGACATCAGCACCGAGGCGACGACGAGGTCGATGATCAGGAACGGCAGGAACAGCAGGAAGCCGATCTCGAACGCACGCTTGAGCTCCGAGATCATGAAGGCCGGCATCAGGATGCGAAGCGACAGATCCTCCGGCGTCGCAGGCGGCTGTTCGCCGGAAAGGTCGAGGAACAGCTTCAGATCCTTCTCGCGCACGTTCTTCTGCATGAAGATGCGCAGCGGCCCGGACGCACGGACCAGGGCGTCTTCGACGCTCATCTCGTTGGCGATCAATGGTTTGATGCCGTCGTCATAGGATTTTTGCAGCGTCGGTCCCATCACGAAGGCGGTGAGGAACAGCGCCAGCGCGATGATCACCGCGTTGGGCGGCGCAGTCGCGGTGCCGAGCGCGGTGCGTAGCAATGACAACACCACGACGATGCGGGTGAACGACGTCATCATGATCAGGATCGACGGCGCGATCGACAGCACCGTCAGCAGCGCGATCAACTGGATGGCGCGTTCGGTGACACCAGTGCCGCCGCCTGCACCAAGACTGATGCTGACGTCTTGCGCATGCGCCGACGTTGCCAGCGCAATGGCGCTGGTGATCAGGACGGCGAGAAACTGGAAAACTCTACGCGGATGGCTCGGCGGGCTCACGAAGGTGTCTTCGGCCGGCCCAACAGCGACGCCATCTCGTCTTCGAGGCTTTCGAAGCCGGACTTGGTCGCAGGCGCGGTAGCCGCCGGCGGCTCCGGACGTGGCTCGGGTGCGCGCGGGGCCGGACGAGCCGGTTCGGGAGCGGCCGGAGTGGCGGCTTCGGGCTTGGCGTCCGGCGGGCGGCGCAGCGCCGCTTCGAGCCTGTTGGCCATCTCGGCGAGATTCTGGTCGGCGGCCGACAGGGCGGCAGCGGACGAAGGTGTAGCCGCAGCAGCGGCCGGAGCCGGCGCGCTGGACACTGGCGGCGCGAGCGGCGCCGGCGAGGCAATCGGCGGAATCGGGCGCTCGGTGCGGACCGGCGCCTTGGGAAGTTCGGGCCGCGGCGGGCGCGGCATCACCGGATCCGGACGCGGGCGCGGGCCAGGCTCAATACGCGGCTCGGGCCGAGCTTCCGCGCGGGGCTCGGGACGCGTCTCCGGCCGGCTGACCGGCGGCAGCTCGGGGCGGACCATCGGCTCGGGAACGAGTCCGGCGAACGGATCGCTGGGCGGGAATTCGCTGGTCCGGCGCGGCGGCATGGGGGCCGGACCCGGCCGCCGGGGTTCCTCGGTGAAGGACGGCCGCGCCGGGCGCGGCGGCAGTTCGGGCAGCAGCGGTTCGGGCGCCTCGGCGGCGCCTTCGGCTTCCCAATCCGCCGGACCGAGCCGGGGCTCGATGCTCGGTCCGGAGCGGGAGGCTTCGCGGGCCGGATTGGCGCGCACGATGGCGGTCTCGATGACGACGTCGCTGGGGCCGCCGATCATCAGCAGGTGTTCGACATTGTCGCGGCGGACCAGCACCAGCCGGCGCCGGCCGTCGACCGCGGCGGCGTCGATGACGGCGAGGCGGGGCATCCGGCCGCTCTTGGTATGCGTGCCGAGACGATTGCCGGCGAAGCGGCGGACCAGCCACGCGGCGGCGCCGATCATTGCCAGAACGGCCAGAAACGCAAAAAAGAACATCAATGGCTGTTGCATGCTCGATCCCCGGAGAAGCGCATCGGTTTTTGCCGTCGGTAGCGGCCCAAAACGGGTCGAGCCCGGCGACGGGCGGCGCGCTCCTTAACCCCTTCTTAATAACCGCCGGCCGGAACTGCCATCCGATTTTTCTCTTACGCCACGAATCATGGGGACCAAACGGTGCGATCGGCCGCATCCCGAGCCGCGCGCGCCCAGCGGCAACGCTTTCGTAATGAAGTGGCAAGCCTTTCGTAACCAATCTTAACCGGTCGTTAACCATCCACCCGGCAAATTCTGCCTACTCCCGGCGGAGGCGCAACGCGCGTCCGAGACCGGGATGGAGGCGGCGATGGCGATCAACGATCTTCCGATGCTGGCGGCGCTGCGCACCAAGATGCAATGGCATCAGGAGCGGCAGAAGGTGCTCGCCGAGAACGTCTCGAATTCGGACACGCCGAATTTCAGGCCGAAGGACCTGGTCGAGCCGAAGTTCGATTCGGCCGGCCAGCTGACCGGCCCCACCGCAGGCGGTTCGCTACCGATGATGATGACCAGCACATCGCATCTCAAGCCGCCGGGCGGCACCACCACCTTCTCGGAAGATCGCCGGGTCGGCTTCCAGACGCGGCCCGCCGGCAATGCCGTGAATCTCGAAGACCAGATGATGAAGGTCTCGGCCAACCAGATGGACTATGCGGCCGCGACCTCGCTCTACAGCCGCAGTCTCGGTCTGCTGAAGACCGCGATCGGCAAGCGCTGACCACCGCGAGCAGGGAGCCTGAACCATGGCAGACGATGCAGGCGATTTCGCAAGGTCGATGGGTATCGCGACCTCCGGGCTGCGTGCGCAGGCCGGACGGATGCGGGTGATTTCGGAAAACATCGCCAATGCCGATTCCACCGGACAGACGCCGGGTGGCGATCCCTATCGCCGCAAGGTGCCGACCTTCACCTCGACGCTCGACCGCGCGCTCGACGCGCGCACCGTCGCGCTCGGCCGCGTCAAGCCGGACACGTCGGCCTTCCAGCTCAAATACGAACCGACAAATCCGGCGGCCGATGCCAACGGCAACGTCAAGTATCCCAACGTCAATTCGGTGATCGAAATGACCGACATGCGCGCCGCGCAGCGGTCCTACGAAGCCAATCTCAACGTCATCAGCGCGACGCGCCGGATGATCCAACGCACCCTCGACATCCTCAAGGCCTGACCGGACCTGAGCCAGCCTCTCCAGGAGACCACCGATGGCATCCCCGATTTCCGCCGCCAACGCCTATGCGAGCCTCGCCCGTCTCGCCAATCCGGCCGGCGCCGGCAAGCCGACCGACAACGGCCCGTCGTTCGGCGCGCTGGTCAAGGACGCGATGAACAGCGTGCTCGATGCCGGCCGCAAGTCGGACGCGCAGACCGTGGCGATGGCCAATGGCAAGTCGAACATCATGGACGTGGTGACCGCGGTCGCCGAAACGGACGTTGCGGTGTCGACGCTGGTGTCGGTGCGCGATCGCGTGATCCAGTCCTACGAAGACATCCTGAAGATGCCGATCTGAGTCTTCGTCGACCGACGGAAACCCCCATCATTGAGGGCGAACCAAGGTCGGTCCGACGCGCACGGAATTGAACTGCTGCGCCGCTTCGCTCCTCGCGCTGACGCAGCATCACATGAAAGATCATCCATGACCGGTCCTGAAACTCTCGACGTCGCGCGCGATGCGATCTGGACGATCGTCATCGTCTCGGCGCCGCTGATGGTGGTCGGCCTCGTGGTCGGCGTCGCTGTGTCGCTGGTGCAGGCGCTGACGCAGATCCAGGAGCAGACGCTGGTTTTCGTGCCTAAGATCATCGCGATCTTCATCACTCTGGTGCTGACCTTGCCGTTCATGGCGGACCAGCTCCACGTCGAGATGCTGCGGATCTCGTCGCGAATCACCGGCGGTTGACGCATGATCGGGACCCGCGCCTCCGGCCGGTGCGCAGCGTTGGCGGCGAGGTTTGCCGCGCCTGACGCTGGCGTCGCCGTGGAGGCGAACTGTCCCGACGCAGAACCCGGCCATGCGCATCGACGTTTCGTTTCTGCCCGCGCTCGGCGCCGCCTTCATGCTGGTGTTTGCCCGCGTGGGCGCGATGGTGATGCTGTTTCCGACGCTGGGCGAGACCAACATTCCTACCCGCGTCAAGCTGTCGATCGCGCTCGGTCTGACGCTGATTATTCTGCCGCTGCATCGCAACGCGTATCAGGTCGACATGTCGTCGATGACGCCGCTGCTGGTGCTGATGATCCAGGAGATCATCATCGGCATCGTGCTCGGCGCCACGGCGCGCGTCACGCTGGCGGCGCTGCAGGTGGCCGGCTCGGTGATCGCGCAGCAGCTCGGGCTCGGCTTCGTCACCGCGGTCGATCCGACGCAGGGTCAGCAGGGGCTGCTGATCGGCAACTTTCTGACAATTCTGGGCGTGACGATGCTGTTCGCCACCGACTCGCACCATCTGGTGATCGAGGCGCTCAGCGACAGCTACCGGATCTTCGCGCCGGGCGAATTGCTCAACAGCGGCGACGTCGCGGCGCTGGCGACCCGCGCATTCGCCGCGTCCTTCAAGATCGGCATGCAGCTCGCGGCGCCGTTCCTGGTGTTCGGTCTGGTGTTCAACATCGGGCTCGGCATTCTCGCCCGGCTGATGCCGCAGATGCAGGTGTATTTCGTCGGTGTGCCGCTCTCGATCATGATCGGCTTCATCATTCTCGCGGCGGTGCTCACCACCATGATGGGCGCGTTCATCGGCTATTTCGGTGGCGTCATGCAGGACATGACGCTGCGCTGAGCCTCACCTTCGGGGAGCGCTGAGCGATGGCCGACGATAACGACGAAGAGAAACAACAAGAGCCAACACAGAAGCGTCTCGACGACGCTCTGAAACGCGGCGACGTCGCCAAGAGCCAGGAGGTCAACACCTGGTTCGTGATCGCGGGCGGCACGCTGCTGCTGTCGAGCTTTTCGGGTTCGATCGGCACCGGCGTCACCGGCCCGATGAAGACCCTGATCGAGAAGTCGTGGATGCTCAAGGTCGACGGCGCCGGCCTGCTGGCGCTGACCAAGAGCCTGATGTTGACGCTGATCTCGGTGCTCGGCGTACCGCTGCTGCTGCTGGCGCTGGTGGCGATCGGCAGCAATCTGATCCAGCACCGGCTGGTGTTCTCGACCGAGGGGCTGACGCCGAAGTTCAGCAAGCTGTCGCCGATGGAAGGCGCCAAGCGCCTGTTCGGCAAGCAGGCGCTGGCCAATTTTCTCAAGGGCCTGTTCAAGGTCATCGTGCTCGGCGTGATCATGGTCGCCGTGCTGTATCCGGAACGTGACCGGCTCGACGCGCTGCTGCAGATGGATGTCGCAGCGCTGCTCGGCGTCACCGTGTCGCTGACGCTCAAGCTGATGGGCGCCGTCGCCGGGGCGCTCGCCTTCGTGGCGGCAGGCGACTACTTCTTCCAATATCGTACCTGGCACGAGCGGCAGAAGATGTCGCTGCAGGAGGTGAAGGAAGAGTACAAGCAGTCCGAAGGCGATCCGCACATCAAGGGCAAGATCCGGCAACTGCGCTATCAGCGGATGAAGAAGCGGATGATGGCGGCGGTGCCG
>NZ_JBMDXE010000313.1:0-2805 GCF_048594845.1 Rhodopseudomonas sp.
CAGTACAATAACACCGTCGTGTGCGAGCCAACCTCGATCGCCGTTCTCGATAGACCATCGTGCGCGGTACTCGCGTATGTTGTGTAATTTGGAACAAGTAAAACTACTGGTTGTGTTTTGGAACCGAGTGTAGCGGCCCCGCTACAGCCGTGTGTGCGCGGCCGCACTATCATCGCGGTTGGAAGTTCGAGTCTTTCAACTGGAGAATGCTATGAAAAGGCTGTTGCTCACCGGCGTCGCAGCACTCGCGTTCGCCGTTCCCGCCGTCGCGGCGGACCTTCCTGCCCGCACCTACAAGGCCCCGCCTCCCGCCATCGTGGCCGCCTACAACTGGTCCGGCTTCTATGTCGGCGTGAACGGCGGTTATGGCTGGGGCAAGGGAGATACCAGCTACGATCCGCTGCCGACCCCGGCCGCCTTCATCAACCTGGCGCCGACCGACGTCAGCCTGAAGCCGAAGGGCGGGCTCGCCGGTGGCCAGATCGGCTACAACTGGCAGGTCGGCGCCTTCGTCGGCGGCCTCGAGGCCGATATTCAGTGGGCCGATATCCGCTCCGACGCGCTGGTCTCGCCGATCATCCAGAACAACCTGACGCCCTACGGCGCCGGCTCGTATCTGGCGACCTCCGAGAAGATCAAATGGTTCGGGACGGTGCGCGGCCGCGTCGGCTTCACCGCGACCGACACGCTGCTGCTCTACGGGACCGGCGGTCTCGCCTATGGCGATGTCGAGTACTCGGCCAATGCCAACTTCCTGCCGGTGGGCACCGTGCAGTACCCGGTCTCGTTCTCGAAGACCAAGGTCGGCTGGGTGGCCGGCGCCGGCGCCGAGTGGGCGTTCGCGCCGAGCTGGTCGGCGAAGTTCGAATATCTGCACTACGACCTCGGCAACGAAAGCACGGTCGCCAATCCGGTGCCGGTCAATCCGCCGTTCCAGGTCTCCTATGGCTGGAAGACCAGCGGCGATCTCGTCCGCGCCGGCATCAACTATCGCTGGGGCGGTCCGGTCATCGCCAGGTACTGAGTGCAACACCTCCAGGAGTCCTCGAAGGCCGGCCTCGCGCCGGCCTTTTTTTATGATGCGCGCCGCGTCGCGGCATCGACGGGTCGGAACAACCGCTGTCGCTGCGGCATTGCCGATGCTGGAGCGAACAATCGGTTGATGGCGGTGCGCCAGCACTGGAAATCCATGGCCGTTCTTCCTATGTTCCAGCCTAGCTCACCTCGGCGTCGTCCGCTTGCGAAGGCGCCCTAACCTGCGCGTCTTCGCGTCTGGACATCCCTATGGACGAAGTGATCAAGGCGAAGCGTCAGCCGGCCGCCCCCTCGAGCCGCACCGCCATCACCATTCGCGGCGCCCGCGAGCACAATCTCAAGAACGTCGACGTCACCATCCCGCGCGACAAGCTCGCGGTGTTCACCGGCCTGTCCGGCTCCGGCAAATCCTCTCTGGCGTTCGACACCATCTACGCCGAGGGCCAGCGCCGCTACGTCGAATCGCTGTCGGCCTATGCGCGGCAGTTCCTCGAGATGATGCAGAAGCCGGACGTCGACCAGATCGACGGCCTGTCGCCGGCCATCTCGATCGAGCAGAAGACCACCTCGAAGAACCCGCGCTCGACGGTCGGCACCGTCACCGAGATCTACGACTACATGCGCCTGCTGTGGGCGCGCGTCGGCGTGCCCTACTCGCCGGCCACCGGCCTGCCGATCGAAAGCCAGACCGTGTCGCAGATGGTCGACCGCGTGCTGGCGCTGCCCGAAGGCACGCGGCTCTATCTGCTGGCGCCGGTGGTGCGCGGTCGCAAGGGCGAGTACCGCAAGGAACTCGCCGAGTGGCTCAAGAAGGGCTTCCAGCGCGTCAAGATCGACGGCGCCTTCCACGAGCTTGCCGAAGCGCCGGTGCTCGACAAGAAATTCCCGCACGACATCGACGTCGTGGTCGACCGCATCGTGGTCCGCCCCGATATCGGCCAGCGCCTCGCCGAAAGTTTCGAAACCGCGCTGAAGCTGGCCGAAGGGCTGGCGGTGATCGAAGTCGCTGACGCGCCCGCCGCGGCTGCGGCGCCGGCCCCGGCCGAGGAAGCCGAGGGCAAGAAGAAAAAGGCCGACAAGAAGGTCGCCAAGATCCACGACAAGAGCGGCGCCGAGCGTATCCTGTTCTCGGAGAAGTTCGCCTGCCCAGTGTCCGGCTTCACCATTCCGGAGATCGAACCGCGGCTGTTCTCGTTCAACAACCCGTACGGCGCCTGCCCGGAATGCGGCGGCCTCGGCATCGAGCAGCACATCGATCCCGATCTCGTCGTGCCCGACAAGGAGCTGACGCTGCGCAAGGGCGCGATCGCGCCGTGGGCCAAGTCGTCCTCGCCCTACTACCTGCAGACGCTGACCGCGCTCGGCAAGCACTACAAATTCACGCTCGACACCAAGTGGAAGGACCTCACCAAGAAGGTCCAGAACGCGCTGCTGTACGGCTCCGGCGACGACGACATCAAGTTCTCCTACGAGGATGGCGTCCGTTCCTACGACACCAAGAAGCCGTTCGAGGGCGTCGTCACCAATATCGAGCGCCGCTTCCGCGAGACCGAGAGCGAATGGGCCCGCGAGGAGCTCGGCAAGTACTTCTCCGACGTGCCCTGCGAAGCGTGCCACGGCCATCGCCTCAAGCCCGAGGCGCTCAGCGTCAAGATCGGCGGCAAGCATATCGGCGAAGTCTCCGAGCTGTCGGTGAAGGGCGCCGGCGACTGGTTCGCCGCTGTCCCCGGCCTGCTCAACACCCAGCAGAACGAGATCGCCGTCCGCATC
>NZ_JBMDXE010000314.1:0-4460 GCF_048594845.1 Rhodopseudomonas sp.
ATGCCCATGTCGATGGGCGAGAGATCACCGAAGGCGCCGCAGTAATCGACGAACGGCGTGCGGGCCCCCTCGACGATCCAGACGTCGTCGAAGGTGGCGGAAAAACGGGATTGGCTCATGTCGGTTCCTCAGGCGCTCGGACGCGCCGGCAACAGCAGGGCAGGATGGGATTCGTCATACAGGGCATCGACCAACGCGGCGCGGCGGGCGAGCACCGCGCGCTGGTTGACCGAGCCCTTGTCGGTGACTTCGCCGGCGTCGATCGACAGCGGCTCGCCGAGCAGCGCCGCGCGGGTGATCCGGTTGGACGAACCGGTCGCCTGCCCCAGCAGCTTGCGGAAACGCTCGGCGAAAGCCTCCCGGATGCCGGCGTCCTGCGCCATGCCGGCGAGATCGTCGAGCGCCAAGGCGGGATTCACCAGCTTGCAGCCGTCCGGATCGAGGATCACCACCGCCGACACGGTATCGCGATCGAGCCCGGCGATCACCACGTCGCGCACCAGCGGCGCGCAGGCGGCGATGAACTTGGCGCGCAACGGGCCGACACTGACCCACGTGCCTGAGGCTAGCTTGAAGTCCTCGGAGATGCGGCCGTCGAAATCGAAGCCCGCGGTGAGGTCGCTCGGATTGACCGGCTTCAGCGCGTCGTTGAGCTTGTAGTAGCCCTCTTCGTCGAACGCCTTCGCGGTCAGCTCGGGCGCGCGCCAATAACCGGGCGTGATGTTCGGGCCCTTGGCGCGGACTTCGAGCTTGCCGTTATTCGGCACCAGCTTGGCCTCATTGCCGGGCACCGGCAGGCCGACGTGACCCGAGCGCGAGGTCTGCGGTGTCACCGACATGAAGAACGGCGCAGTCTCGGTGGCTCCGAGGCCGGTGAGCATCGGCACGCGTGCGCCGGTCTCCTGCACGGCGACCTCGTCGAGCCCGTCCCAGACGTGCCGCGCGAGGCTGGCGCCGGAGAAGAACATCGCGTGCAGACGGCTGAAGAACAGCTTCCGCAACGCCGCATCCTCACGCAGCACCGGCAGCAGCGACTCGTAGCCCTTCGGCACGTTGAAATACACGGTTGGAGCGATCTCGCGCAGATTGCGGATCGTCGCCGCGATGCCGGTGGGCGTCGGCTTGCCGTCGTCGATATACATCGAGCCGCCGTTGAACAGCGTCAGGCCGATATTGTGGTTGCCGCCGAAGGTGTGATTCCACGGCAGCCAGTCGACGATCACCGGCGGCTCGTCCTTCAGGAACGCCATCGCCTCGCGGATCATCACCTGATTGGCGCAGATCATCCGCTGGGTGTTGATCACCGCCTTGGGATTGCCGGTCGAGCCCGACGTCAGCAGGAATTTCGCGATGGTGTCGTGGTTGATCGCGTCGTGCTTCGCGGCCAGGTCCGGATGCTCCGGCGTCGCCAGCAGATCGGCGAGCGACGTCACCTGGCGGCCATCGACCGTACCGCGCGTCGCGGCGATTTCGACATCGGCCGGCACCGTGGCGAGGATCGCCGGTGCGAACGGCGTGACGTCGTCGGCGAAGATCAGTCCCGGCGTCAGCAGGCCGACGATGTAGCGCAGCTTGCCGAAGTCCTTCGACACCAGCGAATACGGCGGTGACACCGGGCACATCGCGACGCCGGCATAGAGCGCGCCGAACATTACCTGGGCGTGGTCGATGGAGTTGCCGGACAGGATCATCACCGGCCGCTCGGCCGAAAGCCCGCGCGCCAGCAGCGCCGAGGCGATGCGCTGCGCCGCGCTCAGCATCTGCGCGTAGCTGATCGTGCGCCAGCCGCCGGTCTTGTCGCGCTCGGCCATGAACACGCGATCGGGTGTCTTCTCGGCGAAGTGATGCAGCCGGTCGGTGATCCGCACCGGGAAATCGGCGAGCGTCGTGGTCGAACGTACGTAGATCGTGCCGTCCGGCTTGCGATCCGTCGAAATCCCGATCTGGCCGAACGAAATGTCCCGCAGCGGATGAACTGCGGGAGCATCCCCGGCCGCGTCGGCGCGTGCAGTCGCGTTCATCATGGCATCCACCTCAGGTGGGTTTGACCTTTGCGGTCTTGTGATCGAGGAAGGCGCGGATCCGGTTCTTGGCTTCCTGATCGCTCTGCGCGACGGTAGCCATCAGCGATTCCATCAAGAGGCCAGTCTGCGGATTCGCCTCGGCGATCATCGGCAGCGCCTGCAGCACGGCGAAGTTCGTCAGCGGCGCATTCTGCGCGACGCGGTTGCCGAGTTCGAGCGCCTTGTCGTAGGCCGAGCCACCGTCGACCAGATATTGCGAAAAGCCGTGCACCACGCCGTCCGCAGCGGAGTACACCCGGCCGGTCAGCATCATGTCGGCCATCCGCGCGACGCCGATCAGCCGCGGCAGCCGCACCGAGCCGCCGCCGCCGACGAAGATGCCGCGGCTGCCTTCCGGCAGCGCGTAGTAAGCGGAGGCTTCGGCGACGCGGATATGCGCCGCGCAGGCAAGCTCGAGCCCGCCGCCGATCACCGCGCCCTTCAGCGCCGCGATCACCGGCACCCGGCAATACTGGATCTTGTCGAACACCCGATGCCAGGTCTGCGAATGAACCAGCCCCTCGGTGGCGTCGCGCTCGCGCAATTCGGAGAGATCGAGGCCGGCGGAGAAGTGATCGCCGATGCCGTGGATCACGACCGCGCGGACGTCGTCCGGGATGTCGATGAAGCAATCTTTGAGAGCAGCCATCAGCCCGTCGTTCAGCGCGTTGCGCTTGGCCGGGCGATTGAGGCCGATGGTCAGCACCGAGCCGACCGTTTCGACGACCAGCGTCGAGTGATCCGCGAGCGTCGCGGCAGAGGCGTTTCCTGTGAGCACTTATTACGTCCTGTGCAGAATAGTTATAGAATATAACGAATGACGCCGGAGTCAATGCGGCTGTTTACGCCGTCCGCCAACTTCTTCCTCTCCCCTCGTGGAAGAGGGTTGGGTTGTACCCTTGGAAAGGCACTTTGTGCCGCAAGACTCCCAGCGAGCACCGCGCGCTCCCTCTCCCGCTTGCGGGAGAGGGCTGGGGTGAGGGAGCCCCGAGCACTGAATCTCGGCCGCGCGGAGTGTCCCCCTCAAGTAGGCTGTGCTGGACGGATAGGCTGTCACCCCACCCCGCTCGCTTCGCGCGCGACCAACCCCAACCGGGGAGGGTTGAGATCACAGCACCTGGTGCACGTCGACGACGACGCGGTCGTTGTGCCGGGCGGCGGAGCCGATGAACAGATACTGGGTCAGCCACTGATAGTTCGGATGGCCGGTCTCGAAGCGCGGGCGGGTGCGGAAGTAGATCAGCTTGGGATCGACCGGCTCGCCGCGCTTCAGCTTCTGCAGCAGCTCAATCGGCCCAAACCGAAGCCCGAAATTCTCGACATAGACCACGGCGCCGTCGTCGGTCTCGAACGCGTATTTGGCCTCGAGCTCGATCAGCTCGTTCGGCCGGATGATCTGGAAGTCGGCGCCGGACGGCAAGATGCGACCGCTGACTCCCTCGCCCTTCACGGTGCCACCGATCACCGGAATCACCCGCCGCACGCCCGCTCCGGTGTCGCCGGCCGAGATCACCTCGCCGATATGCGCCGTGATGGTGAAGACGTATTTGGTTTCGAGCGTCGGGGTCATCGTCAAATCCTCCGTCCTCCGTCATGGCCGGGCTTGTCCCGGCCATCCACGCCTTTTGTGCGTATGGGTCAGCAAGGCGTGGATGCCCGGGACGAGCCCGGGCATGACGGGCTTTGTTAGCTAGTCACCCGATCATCCGCATCGGCAGCCACGTCGCGATCACCGGGAACGCGACCAGGATAGCGAGGCGGATCAGGTCGGTGGCGACGAAGGGCAGCACGCCCTTGAAGATCGTCGCCATGCTGACGTCCTTGATCACGCTCTTGATCACGAACACGTTCATGCCGACCGGCGGATGGATCAGGCCGAGTTCGACCGTCATGACGATGATGATGCCGAACCAGATCGGATCGAAGCCGAGCGCCATGATCACCGGGAACACGATCGGCACGGTGAGGATCACCATCGCCATCGCGTCCATCAGGCAGCCGAGCACCAGATACATCAGCAGGATCAGCGCCAGCACGCCGTAGGGGCCGATGCCGAGGCCGGTGAGGAATTCGGTGATGAGCTGCGGCGTCTGGGTGATGGTGAGGAAGTAGCCGAAGCACAGCGCGCCGATCAGCACGGTGAACACCGCCGCGGCTGTGCGGGTCGCCTGCAGCAGCGACTGCAGGATGCCGTCGCGGGTGAGCTTGCCGCGCAGGATGCCGATCAGGAAGGCGCCGACCGCGCCGACCGCTCCGGCCTCGGTCGGAATGAAGAAGCCGCCATACAGCCCGCCGATCACGAACAAAAACAGCAGCAGCGGCGACCACACGTCGCGAAACGCCGCGAGGCGGTCGCCCCACGAACTCTTCGGCCCCGCCGGTAGGAAGCCCGGCCGC
>NZ_JBMDXE010000315.1:0-4388 GCF_048594845.1 Rhodopseudomonas sp.
CGGTGGAAGCGGAACGCCTGGTCGGGGCTTGATGCCACGCGGGACATCAGGACCACACGCCTTGGCCGTCCGCGGCAGCGTGGTCGTCAGCGCTTCGGTGTCGGCTCACGGGACCTTTCGATGAAAGGGAGCCCGCCCTGCCTTCACGTCCCCGCCTGACGCTGCCGCGTCCATCGCCCCCCGCCCCGCGAACCGTGACGATCGCGTTTCGCCCCTCTCCCCGAGGCGGGTTGAGACGGACTATAGTCCTTCTAGGAATTTTGTCAACAACCGGGTTTCGCTCGGATGCCCCGTTTACCCTGCGCGCAAACCTCGCGTTCGTCATTCCGGGGCACGCGCTCAGCGCGTGAGCCCGGAATCCCTAACCCCGGTGGTTAGTGTCGCGCTTGGCAGTGGCTACGCCGTGCGCTTGCTCGGACTCCAGGGGATATGGATTCCGGGTTCGCACAGCTTCGCTGTGCGCCCCGGAATGACGGGGAGAGGTTTTGCTCCCACAGAGGATGCCGGATGAGGGCACTCGGCTCCGCGAATTGCTGACTCACTGCCTGGGGCGCCCTCACCCCAGCCCTCTCCCGCAGGCGGGAGAGGGGGCGCGCTGCGGACTGGGCAGGCTCGTCGAGCTACACGTCTGCTCACTCGCCCTCGTCGCTCGCCAGCAGGCCCTTTACGGCCCTGCCCCATCCGGCCAGCTTGCGCTCGCGCGTGGCGGCGCTCATCGCCGGGCGGAAGCGATGATCCAATCGCCAGTTGTCGGCGAATTTGGCGGGTTCGGGGAAGACGCCGGCGCTGAGGCCGGCCAAGTAGGCGGCGCCGAGGGCGGTGGTTTCCTGGATCACGGGGCGATCGACCGGGGCGTTGAGCAGATCGGCGAGGCGCTGCATGGTCCAGTCGGAAGCGGCCATGCCGCCGTCGACGCGGAGCACCGGCGGGGCGGCGTCGGCGCCGGACCAGTCGTCGCGCATCGCGGCCCACAGGTCGTAGGTCTGGTAGCAGACACTCTCCAGCGCGGCGTGCGCCAGTTCGGCAGGGCCGGTGTTGCGCGTCATGCCGAACAGCGCGCCGCGAACCCGCGGATTCCAATATGGCGCGCCCATGCCGACGAAGGCCGGCACCAGATACACGCTCTGCATCGGATCGGATTTGTCGGCGAGCGGGCCGGTTTCGCTGGCGTGCTTGATGATGCCGAGGCCGTCGCGCAGCCATTGCACGGCGCTGCCGGCGACGAAGATCGAACCTTCCAGCGCGTAGGTACGCTTGCCGCCGAGCTGATAGGCGATCGTGGTCAGCAGCTTGTTGTGCGAGCGCACCGGCGTCGCGCCGGTGTTGAGCAGCGCGAAGCAGCCGGTGCCGTAGGTCGACTTGATCATGCCCGGGGTAAAGCAGGCCTGGCCGATGGTCGCCGCCTGCTGATCGCCCGCGATGCCGCGGATCGCGATCGGCGCACCGAACAATTCGTAGTCGGTGTCACCGAAATGCGCCGAAGAATCCCTCACCTGCGGCAGCATCGAGCGCGGCACGCCGAGCAGCTTCAACAGATCGTCGTCCCACTCGCCGGTGTGGATGTTGAACAGCAGCGTGCGCGAGGCGTTGGTGGCGTCGGTGGCATGGACGCGGCCACCGGTCAGCCGCCACAGCAGATAGCAGTCGATGGTGCCGAAGCGCAGTTCGCCGCGCTCGGCGCGGGCACGCGCGCCGGGGACGTTATCGAGCAGCCAGGCGACCTTGGTGCCGGAGAAATACGGATCGACGATCAGGCCGGTCTTCTCGGTGATCATCGGCTCGTGGCCGTCGGTTTTCAGCTTGGTGCAGAATTCGGCGGTGCGGCGGTCCTGCCAGACGATGGCGCGGTGGATCGCCTTGCCGGAGATGCGGTCCCACACCACCACGGTCTCGCGCTGATTGGTGATGCCGATTGCGGCAATGTCGGCGGCGGAGGCGCCGGCCTTCTCCATCGCGGCGCGGCAGGTTGCCAGCGTCGAGGCCCAGATGTCGTCGGGCTCGTGCTCGACCCAGCCCGAGGCCGGAAAATGCTGGGGGAATTCCTGCTGCGCCGAGGCCGCGATCGAGATGTCGTCGCGGAACAGGATCGCGCGCGACGAGGTGGTGCCCTGATCGATGGCCATCACGAAAGACATGAGCGTTCGTCCCGGAATCTGAAG
Source organism: Rhodopseudomonas sp. (assembly GCF_048594845.1). Lineage (GTDB taxonomy): Bacteria > Pseudomonadota > Alphaproteobacteria > Rhizobiales > Xanthobacteraceae > Rhodopseudomonas. The sequence continues at coordinate 2,160 of NZ_JBMDXE010000315.1, forward strand.
GAGATGAGATGTTGGCCCGCACACCACCCGATCGCGCCTGCGGCGTCAATATCGGCGGTTCCGATGTGTGCAGGGCAGCGAAGCCTCTTCAATCGGCGGCCGGACTGTGGTTTGTCGTGACTGCAACCAGAGCCTTGGATAAAGGGACCCCTGTGGTTTCGTCGGCGCGCCCCGTGCTGACGAAACGGGACGTGCCGATGGACCCGCTGCTGAAGATCGTGATCGTCGACGAGAACCCGGTGCGCGCCGGCATTCTCACCGAAGGCCTGCGCGAAGCCGGCATGTCGCAGATCACCTATCTGGCCGCGACCACCAATCTGCTGGCACGGATCTATGAGATCGACCCCGACGTCATCCTGATCGACCTCGAGAACCCGAGCCGCGACATGCTCGAGCAGATGTTCCAGGTCAGCCGCATCGTGAAGCGGCCGATTGCGATGTTCGTCGACCAGAGCGACACCGCCTCGATCCAGGCCTCGGTGGATGCCGGCGTCTCGGCCTATATCGTCGACGGGCTCAAGAAGGAGCGGATGAAGCACATCCTCGATCTGTGCATCTCCCGCTTCAACGCCTTCGCCAATCTCGAGAGCGAACTCAACCGCGCCCGCACTGCGCTGGAAGACCGCAAGGTGATCGACCGCGCCAAGGGCATCCTGATGAAGGCCAAGAGCCTCAGCGAAGAGCAGGCCTATGTGCTGCTGCGCACCGCCGCCATGAACGAGAAGAAGAAAATCGCCGAGATCGCCCAATCGGTGGTCACCGCGTCGGAGATGCTGAAATGAGCGAGCGCCTGCGCATCGGATTCATCCCGCTGGTCGACGCCGCCGCGCTGATCGTCGCGGTCGACAAGGGCTTCTGCGCGCAGGAGGACCTCGACGTCGAGCTGGTGCGCGAGATCTCCTGGGCCAATGTGCGCGACAAGTTCAACATCGGCCTGTTCGACGCCGCGCATCTGCTGGCGCCGATGGCGGTCGCGTCCAGCCTCGGCATCGGCCACATCAAGGTGCCGGTGATTTCCGGCTTCGGCCTCGGCGTCAACGGCAATGCCATCACGGTGTCGCCGGATCTGCACGCCGCGATCGCCGCCAATGTCGACGGCGACATCGCCGATCCTGTCGTATCGGCGCGGGCGCTGGCGCGCGTCGTCGCCGAGCGCAAGCAGCTCGGGCTGGAGCCGCTGATCTTCGGCATGACGTTCCCGTTCTCCAGCCACAATTACGATCTGCGGTTCTGGATGGGCGCCGGCGGCGTCGATCCCGACGAGGACGTCCGGCTGGTCGTGCTGCCGCCGCCCTACATGGTCGAGAGCCTCGCCAACAAGCATCTCGACGGCTTCTGCGTCGGCGCGCCGTGGAATTCGGTGGCGATCGATCTCGGCATCGGCCACATCCTGCACTTCACCTGCGAGCTGTTTCAGCGCGCCGCCGAGAAGATGCTGGCGGTGCGCGCCTCCTGGGCCGAGGGCCATCCCGACACGCTGCTGCGGCTGATCCGAGCGCATGACCGCGCCGCGCAGTTCATCGAGTATGACGCCAACCGCGACGAGGTCTGCGCGATCCTCACCGCGCCGGGCCGCATCGAAGTGACGCCGGAGCTGATCCGCCGCACGCTCGACGGCCGGCTCAAGGTTTCGCCGGAGGGTCTCTACCGCGAGACCGGCCGCTATCTGCTGGTCGGTCGCGAGGCCGCAGCGCGGCCGGACCCGGTGCAGGGCGCATGGAATTACGCCCAGATGGTGCGCTGGGGCCAAGCCCCGCTATCGGCCGAACTGCTCGCCGCCGCCAAGGCGGTGTTTCGCCCCGACCTCTATGACGCCGCGGTCGGCGGCACGCCGATCCTGCCGATAGCTCCTGCCGACGGCATCGGCGAATGCACTGGCACAACGTTCGATCCGGACGACATCGCGGGTTATTTGTCGGCGCTGGAAATTAGGCGCTGCCCGCTACACCCCCCCCCCCCCGGGGTGGGTTAAGCGCGACGCCTGATGCCCCCTTTGTCACTGTGCGCAGGGTAAATCAGCTGTCCTCAGCTGTATCCCCACCCTGCCGCGCTGCACAATTCGTCATCACCCTGCTCAGCGTTGCTGCGCGAATGCGCAGCGTTGGCGGCTGATCAAATTAGCGGCGTAAGCCGCCAAGCGATTGGAAGCTCTCACTAATCGCGTTCCGCCAGCGACTGGCACGGTTTTCGCTAATCCTATGGCGGGTCACCGGTGGGTGCCCGGCGTCC
>NZ_JBMDXE010000316.1:0-11769 GCF_048594845.1 Rhodopseudomonas sp.
GGGAGAGGGTTGGGCTGTGGGCGGGGAAGGGCCGAGACTAATTGAGATGCGAGGAGCTCGATACGCTCCACCGTATCGCCGTTGGTCCGCCACGGCCGGTCGCTCAGTGCGGCGAGAAGCGCCGGGCGTGGGCCTTGATAATCATCGGCCAGATCCCGCGTCAGCGGATCGAACGGCCCGCCCTGCGCATCGGTCAATCCAAGATCCAGCGCCAGCGCGCGGTGCAGGGAGGCGTCCTGCGGCTTGAGGTCGGAGCGCGGCAGCCGCGCGATCGACACTAACAATTCGTCGCGTTGCGCCGGCTTGGGCGTGCGGCCGAAGACGTGCAGGCCGTCGCGGATCTGCATTTCCTTGAGGTCGCACAGATGCGCATCGAGGGCGCGCAGCGCGTCCAGCGTCGGCGTGTCGCGGTCGATCGCGACGTCGGCGTCGAGCCGGGTGGCGCGGGCCAGCGACAGGATGTCGTCGGCGATCGCGTCGGCGCGTTTCGGATCGAGGTCGGCGGCGAGCGCGTATTCGTCGACCAGGCCTTCCAGCCGTGCCATCTCGTCGTGCAGTTCGGCGCGGGTCAGCGGCGGCGTGAGGTGATCGACGATCACCGCGGCGGTGCGGCGCTTGGCCTGGATGCCTTCGCCGGGGTCGTTGACGATGAACGGATAGAGATGCGGCAGCGCGCCGAGCAGCGCCGCCGGGAAGCAATCCTGCGACAGGCCGGCGCTCTTGCCCGGCAGCCATTCGAGATTGCCGTGCTTGCCGAGATGGATCACCGCGTGGGCATCGAAGGCGCGGCGCAGCCACAGATAGAACGCGAGGTAGTGATGCGGCGGCGCCAGGTCGGGATCGTGGAAGCTCGACTTCGGATCGATGTTGTAGCCGCGCGCCGGCTGCACGCCGACGAGGATGGCGCCGAAGCGATGCAGCGCCAGTCGAAAGTTGCCGTCCACCACATGCGGATCGGCCTCGGGCCGGCCCCAGCGGTTGTCGACCGCGTGGCGCACGGCCTGCGGCAGCGTCGCGAATGCGGCCTTGTAGTCGGCGACCGGCCAGCTGACGCCGCCGCTGCGCTGTTCGCGCGCGGTGAGTTCGTTGGTCGGTCCGCTCTGCAGCGTCTGCATCAGCTCGGCGGTGTCGGCCGGCAGCGCGCCGGTGTCGTAGCCGTCTTCGCGCAGCGCGTAGAGCAGATCATGCAGGGATTGCGGGGTGTCGAGGCCGACGCCGTTGCCGAGTCGGCCGTCGCGGTTCGGATAATTGGCGAGCACGATGCCGATGCGCCGTTTGCGCAACGGCAGCCGGCGCAGCCGCACCCACGCTTTTGCGAGATCGGCCGCGGCGTCGATGCGGTCATCGAGCGGCTGATACACGGTCGGCGCATAGTCGCCGTCGTCGCCGCGGCGTTGCTTGAAGGCGACTGCGCCGGCGAAGATGCGACCGTCGACCTCCGGCAGCACCACATGCATCGCGAGGTCGCGCGGGTTGAGGCCGCGGCTCGACTGCTCCCAGCTCTCTTTGCTGACGCAGGCTTGCGCGATCTGTAGGATCGGGCAATCCGCCGTGGCGAGGATGCCGGAGTCGTCCGCGGCCGTCGCGGTGGCGAAGGCAGTAGCGTTGAGGATCACGTCGGGCGGTTCGGCGGCGAGCGCGCTCTTCAGGAATGCGATGGAACGCGCGTCCTTGAGGCTGGTGACGTAGAGGCACGCCGCGTCCAGGCCGCGCGCTTCCAGCGCCGCGCGCAGCGCCGCGATCGCTGCGGTGTCGCCGCTCGCCACCAGCGCGCGGTAGAAGATGATCAGCGCCCGGCTGCGCTTCGCGGTGCGCGGCTCTTCGGGCCAGAAGCCGGCGGCCGGCATCGGTCGCGGCGGCGGTGGCGGGTCGTCGCGCAGGATCATCCAGGCGGCGTAGCGCAGCGCCAACCGCAGATTGTCGACGCCGCCTTCGGTGCAATAGCGCCACAGCGCGTGCGCGTCGTCGAGGTCGGCGTTGCCGCGCGCGGCGAGGCCAGCGTCCCAGTGTAGTTCGCCCGGAATGCAGACGAACAGCGCGCCGCGCGCGAAGGCATCACGCCGCAGGCTCTCGACGCCGTGCGGCCAATACGCTTCGCCGCCGAGCATGCGCAGGATCACGATCTTGGCCCTGGCGAGCGTGCGCTCGACATAGAGATCGACCGAGGCGGGATGGCCGAGCGCCAGCAGATTGGTCAGTCGCAGGCTCGGGAAGTCATCGGGGAGCTCGGCGCGTGCGGCGGCGAACGCCGCGAGGTCGGTGTCGGCAGCGGACAACACCACGATCTCAGCCGGCTCCTGCCCGAGATCCCGCGCGACATCGCCGTCGTCGATACTGGCGCTGGCATCGAGCTTCAGGTGCATGAGGTGCACCTTCGCGCTTCAACGCGTGCCGCCGTCATCCTGAGGTGCGCGCACGCATGTGCGCGCCTCGAAGGATGGTCGCAAGTCCGTGCCCCCGCCATCCTTCGAGGCACGCCGAAGTCGGCGTGCACCTCAGGATGACGAACGAGGGGGCACGTCATCGCGTCAGGCGCCAGCCAGCGCGCGGCGCGCGGCGTCGGTGTCGAAGCCTTTCAGGCCGATCACCACCAGATGGTCGGCGCGGGCGGCGTCGGGGCGGGCGAAGGCGAGGTCGACGCGGGTGCCGACGGCCTGCACCACGACGGGCGCGGGCTTGCCGGCGATGCGGCCGTGGCCTTTGACGCGGAGCACGCCGTCGAGGCCGAGTGCGGCGTCGATGCGGCTGCGCATCGCATCCAGCGTGTCGGCCGGCTGCGGTGTCACCACGATCGAGTCGAAATCATCGTGATCGTGCTCTTCGCCTTCGGGATGATGACCCGTGCGGGACGCAAGGTCGTCTTCGGCGGCGGAGTCGAGGCCGATCAGCACCGACGGCGCCAATTCGCCGTGCGAGCGGATGATGCGGACGTTCGGCCGCAGCCGCGACGCGAGCTTTGCTTCCAGCGCATCAAGCTGATCGGCGGCGACGAGGTCGCTCTTCGACAACACGACCAAATCGGCGCAGGCGAGCTGATCCTCGAACACTTCCTCGACCGGATCGTCATGCGTGGCGTCGCGCTTCGCCTTGGTGGCGTCGTCGTCGAGCGGGATGCGGCCTTCCCTGAGCGCCAGCGCGTCGACCACGGTAACCACGCCGTCGGCGGTGGCGCGGGTCTTCACCGCTGGCCAGGCGAACGCCTTCAGCAACGGCTGCGGCAGCGCGAGGCCCGAGGTTTCGATCACGATCGCGTCGAGCGGGCGGTCGCGGTTCAACAGCTTTTCCATGGTCGGGATGAAATCGTCCGCCACGGTGCAGCAGATGCAGCCATTGGTGAGCTCGACGATATCGTCCGGCGTGCAGGCGGCGTCGCCGCAATCCTCGATCAGTCCACCGTCGAAGCCGGCGTCGCCGAATTCGTTGACGATCACCGCGATGCGGCGGCCGTTCGATTGCGTCAGCAGTGAGCGCAGCAGCGTGGTCTTGCCGGCGCCCAAAAAGCCGGTCAGCACGGTGACGGGAATGCGGGTCGACATGTTAGTTACTCCGGCTGCGGACGCTTCAGCCACAGCGGCAGGCCCGCGGCGACGAACACGACTTGGGGGACGGTGGCGGCGACGATCTGGTTGAGGCGGCCCTGCGCGTCGCGGAAGGCGCGGCCGAGCGGCGTCTCCGGCACCAGGCCGAGACCGACTTCGTTGGACACAAGCACGATCGGTACGGAAGCGACGCCGAGATAGCGGGTGAGCCGCTTGGCCTCGACTTCGGGATCGCGGCCGGCCTCCATCAGGTTGAACAGCCACAGCGTCAGGCAATCGACCAGCACGGCGCGGCCGCGGCCGGCCTCGCGGGTCAGCGCATCGACCAGCGCCAGCGGCTCCTCGACGGTGGTCCAGCCGGAGAAGCCACGGCGATTGCGGTGATGCGCGATGCGCTCGGCCATCTCGTCGTCGCTACGCGTCGCGGTGGCGAGATAGATCTTGGTCAGGCCGCTGCCGGCGACCAGCTTCTCGCCGAACACCGATTTGCCGGAACGCGCGCCGCCGAGCACCAGCGTTGAAACGAGCGCGGTCATGTCGGTGCGCGTCCGTCGTCGGGCGACCAGCCGAGCGGCGGCAGCCGGGTCACCATGCCCTTGCGCAGCACCTCGGCACGCTGCCGCCACGGCACCAGGCCGTAGGGGCTGTCGCGATAGGCGGCGGCGAACGAGGCGATCGCCTCGGCGGCCGTATTCGGAAGGAGATCGCCGAACACGAAGCTGTAGCCGTCGGCGCTCGACACCGCGACGGTGGTGGGGCGCTTGCAGACGCTGAGGCATTGCACGGGCCGCACCCGAACATCGGCGGCATCGCCGAGCGCGGCGCGCATCGCTTCCAGCATCGGCGCGCCGGCATTGAGGCCGTCGGCGGATTTGCAGGACACGCAGACGCTGATCACCACCGGCCCGGTCGGCCGCGGCGAAGCTTCAACGTCGGCAGTGTCGGTCGTGGTGGTCGATTGATCGGTGGGGCTGCGATCCATGCCCTTGCTCGCGGCTGCGCCATTGGCGCCTGACAGCTTCGAGCTTTGTCGGATCGCGCGAGGTGGCGCGCTGCGTCACCGGGCTGCTTTCCGTCCGGTGCACCCCGCCCCGACGCCTCCAAAGCACTGTTGCTGATGGCAGGTCTCCTGGCTCGCGAGTCGCGGCCCTGTCGCCGCCTTCCCAGGATCCCGATGTCAGGATCGTCCCAGTGGCAGAGGCGCGGGCTCGTCGCTTACAGTTGCGGGGGCAGCACCGGGATTGAGCCGACCAACGTCGCTCGCACCGGATTCCCTTTTCACCTTCCTCGCGGAAGGACCATCATTGGTCACGGTATCTGCGGCTACCGGCTGGGTCAACCGCGCGGAAGGTGGAGTTGACGGCGGCGCCGACTTCCGCCACTTGCGCGGGTTCAGCAATCAAAGGACCGCCGATGCCGACCGACACTCTCGTTGCCTGGCAGCCGCCGCACATCGTGCCGGTGGACCGCGCGCTCGAAACCGCGCTGCGCGCCCGCATCGACGGCAAGGCCAAGCCGCCGGGTTCGCTCGGCCGCATCGAGACTCTGGCAGTCGCGCTCGGCGCGATGCGCCATCCGGCGGAGCCGCGCTGCGACAATGCGGTGCTGATGGTGTTCGCCGGCGATCACGGCCTCACCGAAGAAGGCGTGTCGCAATATCCGTCCGCCGTCACGGTGGCGATGGTGATGACCTATCTGGCCGGCAAGGCTTGCGCCAATGCGTTCGCGGCCGCCAGCCATGTCGACGTCCGGGTGATCGACGCCGGCGTCGCCGCCGACCTGCCGAATCATCCCGACCTGATCGACGCCAAGGTGCGGCGCGGCACCGGCAACGCGGCGCGCGAACCGGCGATGACGCCGGGTGAAGCCGCGCTGGCGCTGACCCGCGGCACCGAGCTGGCGGTCGCCGAGATCAAGGCCGGTGCGGAGATCATTGCGCTCGGCGAAATGGGGATCGGCAACACCGCGTCGTCGTCGCTGTTGCTGCACCGGCTAGGGCCGGCGCCGCTCGACGCCTGCATCGGCGTCGGCGCCGGACAGGACGCGCCCGGCATGGCGAAGAAACGCGCCGCGATTGAGATGGCGGCCGCGCGCAGCGCCGCGACCGCGCCATTCGAAGTGCTGTGCGAATTCGGCGGGCTGGAGATCGCCATGATGGCCGGCGCCGTGCTCGGCGCGGCGTCGCAGCAAAGGCCGGTGATCGTCGACGGCTTCATCGCCACCGCAGCGGCGCTGCTGGCGGTGCGGCTCGCCCCGGCGGCACGCGATTACTGCGTGTTCGCGCATCGCTCCGCCGAGCGCGGCCACGACCTCGCGCTGCAGGCGCTCGACGCCGAGCCGCTGCTCGATCTCGACCTGCGGCTCGGCGAAGGCACCGGCGCGATCCTCGCGGTGCCGCTGGTCCGCGCCGCGGCGCGGCTGATGACCGACGTGGCGGACCTGTCCGACGTGTTGGCGGGCAAACTGTAGGACATCAGGGTAGCAGCATGACCGGGGATCATCCAGCGAGCCTCAACGCCAAGCCGCCGGAGTTCGACGCGGCGTTCCAGCAGAAGCTGGCCGAGCTGATCGCGTGGCGGCGCGATGTGCGCCGCTTCAAGCCCGATGCGGTCGATCCGGCGCTGATCGAACATCTGCTCGACCTCGCCCAGCTGTCGCCTTCGGTCGGCAACAGCCAACCGTGGCGCTGGGTCAGCGTCGACAGCCCGGCGATGCGCAGCAAAATCCGCGACAATTTCGTCCGCTGCAACGACGCCGCCGCGAGCGCGTATCACGGCAAGCGCGCCGAGCTTTACGCGCAGCTTAAGCTCGAGGGCATCGACGTCGCGCCGCGGCAGTTCGCGCTGTTCTGCGACCGCGCAACGCCGCAGGGACTCGGCGTCGGGCGCCAGACCATGCCGGAAGCGCTGGACTATTCGGTCGTGACGATGATCGAGACGTTCTGGCTTGCCGCCCGCGCGCTCGGCCTCGGCGTCGGTTGGGTCTCGATCCTCGATCCGGAGACGGCGACGACCGATCTCGATGTGCCGGGGGACTGGAAGTTCATCGCCTATCTGTGCGTCGGCTGGCCGGTCGAGGAGCACGTCGACCCCGAACTGGTCCGCTTCAACTGGCAGGACCGCACGTCGGTCGGCCGCGGCGTGCTGTATCGCTGACGTCTTCGGTGCGCGATCGTACTGATCGTGGCGCGTATTTAACGACCGTTAAGCAAAGCGGCGCCGCGCCGCCGCTTTTGCAAGAAGTTGTCACAATTTGTCTGAATAGTCCGGCCCGTTCCGACAATGGAGGACCGGACATGACGACTTCACGCCTACCCCTGATCGGCATTGCCACTCTGGCCGCGACGACGCTTTTGTCCGCGCCGGCGATGGCCAACAATCAAGGCCAGCAGCGCAATGCCGCTGAAGCCACGTCGAACGGCTGCACCTCGTACATGAAGGCACCGGACGGAAGCTGGACGCCGATTCCCTGCACCGAGGCTGGCGCGACCGCCTCCGCGGCGCGGCGCGCGAATACGCGCACGTCCGAAAAGGCCGACTGAAACTTCTTGGAAGAGTGACCTCGCGGGTCGCCGCCTTCGGGGCGGCGGCCTCAATCGCGTTTGGGCGCCGGCTCGGCGATCGTCTTTGGAGTCGGCCGGATCAGCAGCGGGAAGCCTGAGAAGAACGTATCGGAATCGATCAGCTCCGGAATCCCCAGCCACTGCGACAGCGTGCGCGGGCCGGTTCTGACCCCCGCATGCGACCCGTTGCGGGACGATGCGGCCGGCTTCGCGGCTGTCTCGGAGGGCGCATTCCGCGTCGTAGCCGGAGCCGGCGATGCGGTCGGCGCCGTCTCGAGGGCCGCCGGCTTCGCGGGCGCCGCCGGCCTGGCCGGAGACGAGGTGGCGCCGGCGCGGGCGTGGCGGTCGAGCACCTGCTCGACCCGCAGGGCGCTGCCGAACGGCGGCTCGACGCGGACCGTCGTGCCGCCACGGCCGTTTTCACCAGGCAGCAGCTCGGCGTTGTCGAAGCCGAGGCTCTTCAATTCGTCGAGGGCGGCCTGCGCGCGGCCAGGACTGTCGAATACGCGGCTCACTTGCGCCATTTGCTTCGCTGCCTTTTACGGAAAGAGGTCAGCGGGCAGAACGGCGATGGCGGCGACTTCGTTCCTCGCGCGGGAGATCGCAAAGCGACGCAGGCCGCAGCGACCCGAGTGTCAGGCGCAAAGATCCGGCATGCAGCGGCCGCATCCGCCGGCGCCGTCACACATAGGCACGTCCGGGCCGGCCTTGCCTGGCTTGGCGATGAGCGACAATTGCTGGTCGAGGTCGGTGCTTTCGCAGGTCGGGCAGGCCGCGGTCTCATTCGCATACAGCAGCGTTTCGAAGCGGTGCCCGCACTTGTTGCAGACATAGCCGTAGATCGGCATGACGATCTCCTGAACGGAACTGCGGACGCCCAGCGATAGCAAACAACCGTGGCCGCGCGCAACGCGCCGGCCATGCGTAGAAGGGAGGATAGCCGATGGATGAAGCTGCTGCCTGCGTGGTGATGGTAACGGCTCCTAACAAGGAGGAGGCGGAACGATTAGCAATCGCAACACTCGAGGCCCGGCTTGCCGCCTGCGTCCAAATCCAGGCGATCACCAGTCACTATTGGTGGGACGGCAAGATCACCAGCGACGCCGAGCAATTGCTGCTGTTCAAGACCTTGCCAGAGAAGTTCGCGGCGCTGCGGGATCTGATCGGCAAGCTGCATTCCTACGACACACCGGAGATCATTCAGGTCCCGGTGACGGCCGGAGCCGAGAAATATCTCGGCTGGTTGCGGCGCGAGGTGGCGGCGAAGTAGCCGGGCCGTTCAGCCAGAGTGGGTGTGCCGCATTCGCCGCGAGTGCGGCAGTGAGGGCGGATCGCGCGATGCGCTGCGGCCAGTGCAAGAGATGGCTGCGGCAGGCCGGGCAATCGCTGGCGCCGAAGCCGGCGATCGGGCTGCCCAGGAAGCCGAGCCGGCGTACCAGCTCGCATTCATCGCCCTGCGGGATCGTCCAGGCGCCGAGCACATCGCTAGTGGTAGTGAGCTGATCGATGTGCCAGCGGATCGACTTGTCGCGGCGAAAGTGTCGACCGATCCGCGCGCGTAGTCCGCCGGGGCCGTATGCCGAGCCGCAATACAGATAACGGCCGGCAGCGAGCCGGACCGGTTCGGCTCTGCCGAGTCGCACGCTCAGCGGCGCGCCGACGCGTAGCGCCACCACATAAGCGCCGCCGATGGCGGGACAGAGGTCGAGCGACGGAAGCTGCATCGCCGCAGTGTTGCATGGCGCGGCGCGCGGTCAAGCGCAGGAACGGCTTAGTGCTTGGTCGGCACCTGGCTGAGCAGCATGCGCTTCAGTTTGGCGCGCGCCTGCATCTCGGTGGCGGACTTCATTACCAGATCCTTCGGCGCATCGGACAACGCCTTCGCCTGCGCCCATTCGGCCGCTGCGAGGCATTCCAAGTCGTCGGCCGACAGATCGCGAAACTGTGCGGTGTCCTGGGCCTTCATCGTCCCCTCGTCCCATCCCGTCCGAAGCTGCGCTGGCGCCGGAACTGTTATGTTCGAAGATGAGCTTAGCGCGAAGCGGAGCGCGCGCAATGGCGATCACCGCTTCGCCGCCGTGATTTCTTGCGCGAGGACCTCGCGAAAGGCGAGGGCGGGTAACATCATCTCCGATGGCGCGAGCCGCATCGCGGTTTCGCGGCATCACGGATGCAGCCTGGCGAGGCGTTGGCTGGTGTGGTGTTGACGGCAGCGCTGCGACGGCGGCAGGTTGCGGTTCCGCCCTTTCGTTTTCCGACGACGATCCATCTCATGTGCGAAGCTTTGCGCGATTACCAGGCGCCGTGGTGGCTGCCCGGCGGCCATTTGCAAACGATCTGGCCGGCTTTGTTCGCGAAGCCGCGGCCGAACGAGGCGCTGCGGCTCGCACGCGAGCGCTGGCGTGCGCCGGACGGCGATTTCATCGACATCGATCACCTCGCCGGTGCGGACGGTGCGCCGTGGCTCGTGCTGTTCCACGGTCTGGAAGGATCGTCGTCGAGCCGCTACGCGATCGCCTTCGCTAGGGCTGCACAGGCGCGTGGCTGGCGCTTCAGCATTCCGCATTTCCGCGGCTGCTCCGGCGAACCCAATCTGGCGCCGCGCTCCTATCACTCCGGCGACTTCGAGGAGATCGGCTGGATGCTCGATCGCATCCGCGAGCGCGCCGGCGCGCCGGTGATCGCCGCCGGCGTTTCTCTCGGCGGCAACGCGCTGCTGCGCTGGACCGAGGAGGCCGGTGCGGGCGCGGCGCAGACGGTGCGCGCGGTGGCGTCGATCTCGGCGCCGCTCGATCTGCTCGCCGCCGGAGCCGCGATCGACGCGGGCCTCAACCGGCAGATCTACGTCCGCAATTTCCTGCGCACCATGAAGCCGCGCGCGCTGGCCAAGTTGGCGCAGCATCCCGGCCTGTTCGATCGCGACCGAATGCTCGCGGCGACCACGCTGCGCGCGTTCGACGATGCCTTCACGGCGCCGCTGCACGGCTTCGCCGATGTCGACGATTACTGGACACGCGCGTCGGCGAAACCGCATCTGCACAGGATCCGCGTGCCGGCGCTGGTGCTGAACGCCCGCAACGATCCCTTCGTCCCCGGCGCCTCACTGCCGGCGCCGCATCAGGTCGGCGACTACGTGACGCTGCTGCAGCCGAATGACGGCGGCCACGTCGGCTTCGCGACGGGACCGTTTCCGGGTGCGGTGCACGCGATGCCGGAGGCGGTGTGCGCGTGGCTGGGCGGCGTGTAGTTTGCTGACTGAGCGACGCGGTACGGCGCACCTCTCCCGCTTGCGGGAGAGGTCGACGCGCGAAGCGCGGCGGGTGTGGGCACTCCTCTCCCCGTGTAGCTGAGTCAGCGGCTGGGGCGCCCTCACCCCAGCCCTCTCCCGCAAGCGGGAGAGGGGGCGCGCTGTACGTGGGGAGGGGCTACTACTCCTTCGCCTGGTCGGTGATGATGTCGCCGTAGCGTTCCCATTTTTCGCCGTCGAATTTAGCCATCTGGAATTGCTTGTTGACGCGGTAGTCGGTCGGCGTGGTGGTGACGGTGATGCCGGGGAGCAGCATGTCGAGCGGGACGTTGGTGAGGTTGCTGGCCTGGCGCATCACGTTCTCGCGCGTCAGGTCGTCGCCGCACTGCTTCAGCACCTGCACCAACAGCTGCGCGGTGATGTAGCCGTAGACGTTGAAGCTCGAATTGCGGTCGCCGTCCGGGTAGTACTTCGACATGAAGGCGAGATAGCGCTTGTTGCCCTCGTCATTGGCCCATTGCGGATCGTCCGGCTCCTTGACGTAGCCGACGCTGATCACGCCCTTCGAGGCTTCGAGCCCGGCCGGCTTCAGCACCGCGCCGATCGAGCCGGCGTTGATGTCGATGATGTGGACCGGATGCCAGCCGATCTCGTACAGCTTCTTGATCGCCTGCGCGGCCTGCTTGGGCGTCGCGGCGCTGAACAGCAGGTCGGCGCCGGAATCGCGGATCTTGAGGATCTGCGAATCGATGGTCGGCTCGGACAGTTCGTAGGACGCTTCCGCCACGATCATCTTGGCGGCCTTGTCGCCGAGCCCGGCCTTGATGCCGGCCAGATAATCCTTGCCGAGATCGTCGTTCTGCCACAGCACGCCGATCCTGGCGTTCGGATGCTCTTTCAGGATGAACTGGCCGTAGATGCGGCCTTCGACGAAGTAGCTGGGATTGAAGCCCATCGTCCACGGATAGGTCTTCGGGTCGGTGAAGCGCGCCGCGCCGGTGGCGGCGAACAGCTGCGGCACCTTCTTGGCGTTGAGATACTTCAGCACCGCGGCGTTCGGCGCGGTGCCGATGATCTGGAACGTCAGCAGCACCTCGTCGCCTTCGACCAGCTTGCGCACCTGCTCGACGGTCTTGGGCGGCGAGTAGGCGTCGTCGTACTGGATCAGGTTGACCTTGCGGCCGCCCACGCCACCCTGCTCGTTGACCATCCGCATATAGGCGGCCTGGGTCTTGGCGATCGACGAATACGCCGAGGCCGGGCCGGACAGCGGCACGGTCTGGCCGACCTTGATCGCGGTGTCGCTGGCGCCGGGATCGTATTTCTTCTGGGCCTGCGCGGCGGGCGCGGCGAGCAGCACGGCCGCCGCTGCGGCGAGGCCGACGATCGATCGTCTCATGGGGTTTCCTCGGTTCGTTGTT
>NZ_JBMDXE010000317.1:0-73366 GCF_048594845.1 Rhodopseudomonas sp.
GCGCAAATATAGCGTAGACGCCATGAGAAGGAATTGCGCCCGAACGATCAAGGGCTAGGCGGGGCACCTTCGCGATCTCCGGAATCAGCAATTTCGGTGACGCCCAATCAACGGCGCGTACTCTGTCGATCGGCTGAAACCAGTGCGCCCCATTTCGGACGATGGCTCGTTGTTCCAGCTGTGTTTTGAATTTCTGTAAGCGCTTCTTCAGAAGTGGAAAACGCCGAAGTTGAAGCAATGAGCCGTCGCTTGCGTGCAGAGCGGCAATCCGGCGACCGCGCCATTGAATGGCACCATCCGCGATTTCTGAGCCGTCAATCCAAGGAAACAGGAGTTCGCTTTCAACGTCATCCACGTTTGGATCCAAGACAAACGCCGGAGTGCAGCCTAGAGCAGGGCCGACTTTGATGGTGTAGCCACGTTCGACCAAAGTTTTCTTTAGGTGCACAGCCGGAGCTTGGATGCGCGTTTCGCCAGGTTTCCGAACTTGAGCGATCAAGATGGAGGGGTAGGCATCGACGTTCTTTTTGAAGGCGTCTTGCGCTAACAGTTCGTCTTCGCTCGCGATGTCGATTTGTGGCAGCCACTTCAAACGAAAGCTTTCAGCAAACGCCGTATATCGCCATCGGTCTGAGCAGAGAAATCCGCAGCGGCCTCCCGCGACCAATAAACCAAAGGAGCGATCCAAAAAAGGTATGAAGATATCGCCACCGATAAGCTCGCGAGGAAGGGCTTGCCGGTACTTGGATTCGAGTCCAGCCGGTATCTTCGACCATCGAATGTAGGGAGGATTCCCGACGGCGTGTGTGAAGTCTGAAGCCAAATTTTGAGCAAGTAGGAAGTCGCCGGTAGTGATCCACGAACGCGTTAGAGCGATTGCCGTCCGAGGATGAACGTTCAGCTCTTCAAGTGTATATATGAGCCTGTCCCGGGCTCGTTGCGCTTCGCGCGGATGAATCTCAAAGGCGCAAATGACGCGGTGAAGCAGTTTTGCGGTTGGCTTCTGGCCATGGGCATGGCAAGCGAGGATTAGGCGACGTGCCGCTTCGACGACAAACTCGCCGTTACCGGCTGCCGGCTCGAGGAGCCTATGCTGGAACAGCTTGGACGTTGATTGCCAGCCGACTGCATCCAAAATATGGGCGACTACGCTTGGTTTGGTGTAGACGCCGCATCTTTCGTGAAGAGCCTCGATTTCTACGCGCCGAGGCCTCGCCCTAGAAGACGGTGGAATAGGCATAGATTCTTGTCGAAAGTCGATCTTGAGCATGATAACCCAAATGAAAATCTTAACGCGAAGTTACTGATGGCAAGGGCTTCAGCATAATGACTTCTTTTTTCCTCTTATC
The DNA here is from genome assembly GCF_048594845.1 of Rhodopseudomonas sp. Classification (GTDB taxonomy): domain Bacteria; phylum Pseudomonadota; class Alphaproteobacteria; order Rhizobiales; family Xanthobacteraceae; genus Rhodopseudomonas. The sequence continues at coordinate 1,350 of NZ_JBMDXE010000317.1, forward strand.
TGCTTAACTCGATGCAGGTTGTCGGCTTATTCTCGGGAATCGGCGGTTTCGAGTTGGCTTTTTCTCGGGCTGGCTTCGAAACGACAATGTTGGCCGAGATTGACCCGGCGGCGGCGGCCGTACTGAGGAAGAGATTTCCGGACGTAGTCCTCAAAGCGGATGTAGCTGACGTGAGGCATCTCCCGGCGAGGCCGGATGTGATGACCGCAGGGTTCCCGTGCCAGAATTTGAGCATGGCCGGGGATAAGTCTGGCATATCCGGCGCAAAGTCCGGTGTCGTCGAAAAGATGTTCGATTTGATTGAGGCATCTCGCGTTCCTACGGTGCTTATCGAGAATGTCTATTTCATGCTTCAGCTGGACCGCGGCAACGGAATGCGCTGGCTGGTCGAACGCTTCGAGCGGCTGGGGTATCACTGGGCATATAGAGTGCTTGATACATCTGGATTCGGGCTCCCCCAGCGACGGCGAAGAGTGTACCTGATCGCAAGCAAAGCGCTTGATCCGCGTTCGGTTCTGTTTGCGGACGAGTCTCAATTAAACCCGCCGGGCAAGCCTACACTAGAAAAGCCTCTCGGCTTCTATTGGACCGAAGGTCGGTCAGGGATTGGCTTAACTATCGATGGAATCCCCCCTCTGAAAGTAGGCTCCGCCCTGGGAATCCCCTCCGCCCCGGCAGTACTTTTTCCGGACGGCGAAGTGCTTATGCCGAGTCTTTCTTCTTGCGAAGAGCTTCAGGGGTTTCCGCGCGGCTGGACGAATACCGGCGAGGTCTTGCCGAAGCGGCCGGAATGGCGGTTAGTTGGAAACGCGGTGTCGGTACCGGTCGCTCACTGGGTCGCCAGCCGTATCAAGACCCCAGGAGCCGTACTTGAGTACGAACAGAAAGAAATAGTCGAAGGAAAGAAGTGGCCCGAAGCTGCATGGAACGTGAGTGGTAAGCGTATTGGCGTGTCGGCCAGTGATCAGCCCATCGTGATGGCCAGACCCTCAATATCCAGCTTTCGCAACGGCGACTGGACGCGACTTTCGGATCGAGCATTGAACGGCTTCACTGATAGGGTGATCGCTGGTGGTTTATATACTCCTCCCGGTTTCGTAGATGCTCTCCGTAATGCGGATCGACGGGTTGGTAAGGCGGCTTAAGGGGACGTGCACGAACCATGCAGCTCGACAACCCTGGTTGCGTCTGCTACACAGGAGTAAATTGGCGGCTGTAAAAGCCTTTTAGTTTCAGCGGCTTGGTCGCTCGCGACGTGTTTCCCCTAGGGAGCGCCACACTGCCCGATCGGCGTCGATCACATCGGCAGCAGCTCAGCACCGACAATTCGAGTTCAGTCGCACCTACTCTAGGATGCGATTCGATGTGAAATCCGCTCGGAAGAGGCGGACAACCACGACTCGAATTCAGCCGCCCCCATCGGTTTCGCGTAGAGATAGCCTTGCGCCTCGTCACATCCGAGTTGACGCAGGATCTCTGCAATGTCCGCGGTCTCGACGCCTTCGCCGACGACGCGATAATCCAGCTCGTGCGACAGAATGATCATGGAGTTGACCAACAATTCCGGCTTAGCGCCTGTACCGAGCTCCTTGATAAACGACCGATCAATCTTCACGACGTCCATGGGCAGCTTCTGCAGATAAGACAAGCTGCTTTGCCCCGTCCCGAAGTCGTCGATGGCCAGCCGCACGCCCGCAGAACGGAGCGCGTTCAGCTGCCACATCGACCGTTCACTGTCGCGCATGACCGCGCTCTCGGTCAGTTCCAACTCCAAGAAATTCGGGCGGACGCGATGCTTCAGCAATAGCAACTGAATGCGCTGAACGAGATCTGGCTCTTCGAGATTTGCCGCAGAGATGTTGACCGAAAGCGTCAGGCGGCGGCCCTCGGCGTGCCAGTGTCCGAGTTGTCCGATCGCGTTTTCGAGGACCCAATGCGTCGTTTCACGAGCCAGCGTCGTCTGCTCGATGATCGGGATGAACTCACTCGGCGGTACCGCACCCAGCAGCGGATGACGCCACCGCATCAGGGCCTCGGCGCCGGTACAGTCACCGGTGCTCATATCGACGCGAGGCTGAAACACCAGGCTAAACTGATTGCCACCTTCGTGCAGCGCAGCCCCGAATTCTCTCAAGAGTTGGAAGCGCCGTGCGTGGACCTGATCTTCCTCAGATGAGTAGATCCGAACGGAATCTCGCGATCCCCGCGCTTCCAGCGCGGCGCTGTGGGCCATTCTCAGGATAACCGACGGCTCGGTCTCGCCGGGATTGAACGGTGCCAACCCGATAGCGGCCGTCACCATGAAGCCATCGGTCGCTCCTTTCGGAATTCCGTCCAGAACGCCCTGCACGATTTCCTGATAGTCGGATGGATCGACATCAGGAGGCGCAAGGAAGGCGAATTGTGTCGCACCGACGTGGTAAGCCGTTCGATCCGGTCCAAGGGCCTCGCGGATCGTCCGAGCAGCGACCCGAACCATATCGTCCACATAGCCGGCGCCCATCACCCGCGTGCCGTTGCTGATCTGCTCGATCCTCGCAAGATCGACCAGAACGGCAATCCGCTGGGTGTCGTTGGGGGCGCGTCCAAGATCCGTCAGATCGTCAAAAAACTGCAGGCGGTTCGGCAGGCCGCTGACCGGGTCGACTCGGCCGAATGCGTGCTGCAGCTCGATCTGCGCCATGACCATCGCGGCCATGTCCGTCAATGCAGTCAGTTCGGATTCCGAGGCTGTTCGCGGTTCCACACCGAGCACGCATAGAGCGCCGAGCCCATGTCCGTCACGGGTAACGAGCGGCGCGCCGGCATAGAATCGAACTCCTTGTGTCGCCAGCAGACTCGTCGAATAGCAAGGGTCCGCCAGCAGGTCGGGAATGACGACGACGTGACATGTCTCGGCAACCTGCGCGCATGGTGCCTTATCGCGCGGGATCGTGTCGTGGTCGACGCCAATCCGCGATTTGAACCATTGTCTCTCGCTATCTGTCAGAGACACCGCGGCGATCGGGAGGTCGAACAACTTACGCGCGGTACGTGTAATTCGATCGAATGTTTCGCTCGGCGGCGTATCGAGCAATCTGAGCCGCATCAGAGCGTCCAGCCGTTCAGCTTCACTATGTCGGGCGCTCATGATGGCTCCTAAGCATCGTGTATTCGACACCATTTCGGCGCAGTTAGATGCCTGCGGCCTGAAGGTCTACTTAAGATTTTGCAGTGCGTGCAATATCGCGGCGTATCGAGAAAGGACGCCTAATCATGGGTTAATCAGCCGGCTAAACTGGTATTTGGCGACGAAGCCCATCGCTCAGAGACGTCCGGGTCCACGTCATTTATTGAGGAATGAGTTCGCCGATTTGTCCTGAATGGAGCGCAAGTTCACTTCGAGACTAAGTGATCTCGCGCGATGCATCGTCTCGTCGGTAGCAAGGTTCGTGGCCGGCGCGGCTTGCGAGGCGGCCTTCGCCGCCGTTCAGATTTCCGGCGTTAACGCCGCCAGTCGGCGCGGTTTCTCGCCGTCGTCATCCCACGCCCCTGCTCGATTTCCGCCGCAACCTTCGGCGCCTCATCCGCCGCGACCGGCTTCGCGAACACATACCCCTGCACGCAATCGCAATCGAACGCGCGAAGTAATTCGACCTCTTCGGGCAGTTCGGCGCCTTCCGCGACGACGCTCATGCCGAGGCCGTGCGAGAGGGCGATGATGCCGCCGAGCAGTTTGCGTTTCTCCGGCACGGTGGCGATGCCGCTCACGAAGGTGCGGTCGATCTTCAGGCAATTGAACGGTAGGCGTGTCAGGTAACCGAGCGACGAATAGCCCGAGCCGAAATCGTCGAGTGCGAGCTGGATGCCGAGCTTCGACAGCGCCGCCAGCGTCGTGTTGACCTTCTGCTTGGTGTGATCGACGAACAGGCTTTCAGTCAGCTCCAGGCAGAGCAGCTTCGGCGGCAGGCCGGTTTCGGCCAGCACCGTCGAGACGACCTTCTCGAAATCGCCGTTCCAGATCTGCGCCGGCGAGACGTTCACCGACATGGTGCGCGGCGGCAGTCCGGCATCGAGCCAGGCCCGCATCTGCCGGCAGGCATCGCGTAGCACCCAATGGCCGAGATCGACGATCAGGCCGGTGCTTTCCGCGATCGGAATGAACTCCGACGGCGCGATCGGGCCGCGCTGCGGATGGCTCCAGCGCAGCAGCGCCTCGAAGCCGATGACGCGGCCGGTCTTCAGATCGATCTGCGGCTGATAGTGCGTCTGCAGGTCGCCGCTCTCGACGGCGTGGCGCAGTCGCCGGCCGAGGTCGAGCTTCTGATCGACCGTCTCGGCATAGACCGGCTCGAACATCTGCGCCCGGCCGCGTCCGGCCTCCTTGGCCATGTACAGCGCGAGGTCGGCGTTGCGCGAGGCCTTCTCGGCGGTGGCGCCGTGCTCGGGCAACACCGCGATGCCGATCGTCGCGCCGATGCAGGCTTCGCCCTCGGCGAGCTCGACCGGGCGCGACAATTGGGCGATCAGGCGATCAGCAAGCGCGATCAGCGCGCCTGCCGAACCGGACGGACTCTTCGTCAGCACCGCGAATTCATCGCCGCCGATCCGGGCGATGAAGGCCTGCGGATCGAGCTCCTGCCTCAGCACGCCCGCGACATGAATCAGCAGGCTGTCGCCGGTGGAATGGCCGAGCGAGTCGTTGACCTCCTTGAAGCGATCGAGGTCGATCAGCAGAAGCGCGGTGTGTGCGTCGGCGGCGACGGAGGTCTCGAACAGGCTCGCGAGCTTGCGCTTGAACAGCGCGCGATTGGCGAGGCCGGTCAGAGGGTCCGTATAGGCAAGCTGCTCGAGCCGGCGCTCGGCTTCCTTGCGGTCGGTGACGTCCTGCGCGGTGCCGATCAGGCCGACGATCTGGCCGTTGAACATCTCGGCCTTGCAGATGATGGCGAGGTCGCGCGGCGCTCCGTCGCTGTGGCGAATCCGGATGTCGGTGGCTTCGGTCTTGCTGCTGCGAAGAACCCGCGCCTGGATCTTGAGAAGACGGTGGGCGTCGTCGTCCAGGAAGTAAGCCTTGGTGTTCTCGTAGGTCGGCTCGAACGCATCCGGCTCCAGACCGAGCAGGTGATACAGCTCGGGCGACCACACCGTGCGGCCGGTGTCGAGCCGGTGATGCCAGGTGCCGATGCGGCCGAGCTGATGCGCTTCCTCCAGCGCGCGCGTGCGTTGGTCGAGCAACGCGCGCGCGGCCTCGAGCTGGGTGATATCGCTTGCTGTGCCGCGATAGCCGAGAAACGCACCGTCATCGCTGAAGATCGGCTTGCCGCTGGTCCGGATACTGATGCGCGAGCCGTCGCTGCCGACCGAGGTGTAGATGAAGTCGCGGAACGGGCGATGCGCCTCCATGTCGGCGCGATGCAGCGCCATCGCGTCACGCTCTTCGGGCGCGTAGGAGAGTTCCCACCGCGCCTTGCCGCCGGACGCGACGATCTGCAACGCGGCGTTGCCGTCGACCGATTCGGGATAGGGCAGCAGCCGATGGTCGGGGCCGCTCTCCCAGCACCAGTCGGACGCGGTGCTGACGAAATCGGCGAAGCGTTGCTCGCTCTCGGCCAGGCGCCGCAGCGCGAACGTCTCCAGCGTCACGTCCCGGACGACGCCGAACACCCGCTGCACCTGACCGTTCGGATCGAACTCCGGCTCGCCCTGCACGACGCAATCGAGCTGGCTGCCATCGGGTCTCAGCAGCCTGGTCTCGACCGCGAACGGCCGCCCCTCGGCCCAGCACGCCGCGTAGTGGGCCTGCAGAACGTCGCGGCGCTCGATAAGGTCGCGCTCGCGCATTGCGGCGAACGGTGCGGAGTCATGCAGCGCTTGGACGTCGTAGAGGGAGACGAATTCGGGCGACATCCAGAAGTCGGTTGCAGCGGGGCTGAACGACTCCCAATACGCGATGCGCGCCATCTTCATCGCCCGGCGCAGCGACCACTCCTGATGCCACCCCCACGCCTCGCGTGGGTAGGGCTGTCGCAAGGACGCTTCACGAACGGCCATCTCTCCCCACCCAAGACGAACGCGCACCATGATACATGGCGTAGCATGAAGCGGCTGCGCGTCGGAGCAGCAAGTTTCAATGAGATCAGAGCGTTCTGCATCGTGGTATAATTTGCGTGAACCCAGAAAATGGAACCGCGCGGCGCCGCGACCCTTGGTAGGCGAGCGACCATGCAGGCAACCGATGATCCCTGAAATAATCGGGCGTGGAGCTTCCAGCGCTGCAATCAGTTCCGGCCGACGTTGATGCGCGCCTCTGCTGATGGACTCGCTTCCCTCACAGCGCTCCCTGCAGATCCTCCCGCAGATCCTCGTAGTCCTCCAGCCCCACCGAGATCCGGATCAGCCCGTCGGTGAAACCATGACGCGCGCGTTCCGCGGGGTCGTAGGTGGCGTGGGTCATGCTGGCCGGATGCTGGATCAGCGTCTCGGCGTCACCGAGGCTGACGGCGCGTGTGGCCAACTTCACCTTGTCCATGAAACTGCGGCCGGCGGCGAGGCCGCCTTTCAGTTCGAGCGCGATCATGCCGCCGGGCTGACGCATCTGTCGTTGTGCCAAGGCGTGCTGCGGGTGGCTGTCGAGGCCGGGGTAGTACACGGCGGCGACGGCGGGATGGGCTTGCAGGTCGTGTGCGAGCCTCGACGCCGTGGCGCTGTGGCGATCCATCCGCAGGGTCAGCGTCTTCAGGCCGCGCAGGATCAGGAAGGCATCGAACGCCGAGATGCAGGCGCCGTTCAGTTCCTTGATGCCCACGAAGCGAAGCTGGTCGATGAGTTCCTTCGGTCCCACCACCGCGCCGGCCAAGAGGTCGCCGTGTCCGCCGAGATATTTGGTGGCCGAATGGGTGACGAGATCGGCTCCGAGCGCGAGGGGCTGCTGCAGATAGGGCGTGCAATAGGTGTTGTCGACGACGAGGCGGATGCCGGCGCGGCGGCAGATCTCGGCGCAGGCGGCGATATCGACCAGCCGCATGTTCGGATTGGTCGGCGTCTCGGTGAACACCAGCCTGGTATTCGGCCGCAGCGCGGCCTGCAGGTTGGGCGGATCGGTGAGATCGGCGAACACCACCTCGATGCCGAAGCGCGGCAGATGGTGCTCGAACAGCCCGAAGGTGCAGCCATAGAGCATCTGGTCGGCGACGATGCCGTCGCCGGCTTTCAGCAGCGTCCAGATCAGCGCCGTCAGCGCGCCGACACCCGAGGCGGTGGCGAGCGCGGCCTCGCCGCCTTCCAGCGCCGCCAGCCGGCTTTCCAGCACCGCCACGGTCGGATTGCCGACCCGCGAATAGACGAAGCCCTCGGCCTCGCCGGCGAACCGGGCAGCGCCCTCGGCGGCGCTGGCGAACGCGTAGGTCGAGGTCAGAAACAGCGGCGGGTTCAGCGCGCCGTGATGGGCCAGCGGGTCATAGCCGTGGTGGATCGCCGTGGTGGCGAAGCCGGGCGAGCGGATTGGATCGGTCATCGGCGGGCTCCTTTGCGGCCAGTATGACGCGAAACCGGTGACGAAACTCGCCAATCATGCCATTCTGAGTGTCTCGATTGGCAATGTTCATCACCATGCTGCGCAGCAAATGACCAATCCTGCCAAACTCGCCCTCGATGCGATCGACCTGAAAATTCTCGCCGAGCTACAGGCCGACGCCCGGATTCCCAACATCGTGCTGGCCGAGAGGGTGGGGCTGTCACCGTCGCCATGTTCGCGCCGGGTGAAGCTGCTGGAGCAGGCCGGGGCGCTGGCGAGCTACCGGGCGCTGGTCGACCGGGCCGCGGTCGGGCTGGCGGTGACGGCGTTCGCCTTCATCCGGGTCGAACGGCATTCGCGCGACAACGCCGAAAGCTTCATCGCCGCGGTGCAGACCATGCCGGAAGTGATCGCCTGCCATCTGGTGTCCGGCGACAGCGACTTCCTGCTCGAAGTGGTGGTGCCGGACATCGCCAGCTACGAGGCGACCGTGCTGCGCGGCCTGTTGGCGCTGCCGACGGTGCGGGATATCCGCACCTCGTTCGCGATGCGCAGCTACAAACTCAACGGGCCGTTGCCGCTGCCGGCATGATCACGCAGGCAGATGCTGCCGCACCCAACGCACGATCTGCTGCGCCGGCATCGCGCCGGAGGTCCGCGCCCGCTCGCGTCCGTTCTCGAACAGGATCATGGTCGGAATGCCCTGAATGCCGAGCCGGGCGGCGATCTGCTGCTCGTTGTCGGAATTCAGCTTGATCAGCCGCACGTCCGGCTCGAGCGCGCGCGCCGCCTGCTCATAAGCCGGCGCCATCGCCCGGCACGGTCCGCACCACGGCGCCCAGACGTCGACCAGCACCGGCACGCTGCTGCGCGCAAGCTGCTTGTCGAACAGCTCGCCGCCGACATCGGCCGGATGGCCTTCGAACAGCTTGGCACCGCACTTGCCGCACTTTCCGTCCAGCGCCGAGCGCTGCTCCGGCAGCCGGTTGACGCCGCCGCAATGCGTACACACCACCAGATGATCGGGCATGATCGGATCTCCTCGCGGACAGATGTAGTCGCGTTCCGCGCCATTGCGAGACGGCGAAGCCTACGAGCCCTCCGGTTCGAGACCGGACTGCTTCGCTCACAAACGACGTGAGGCAGAGTCACGGCACCAGCACGGCGGCGCCGAGCAGTTCGCCGGCGCGGAGCTTGGTCAACACCGCGCTGGCCTCGCGCAGCGGGAAGGCGTGCGTCTCGGTGCGGATGCCTGCCTGCTGCGCCACCTCGAGAAAATCGACGCCGTCCTGCCGGGTCAAATTGGCGACCGACACGAGCTGGCGTTCTTCCCACAACAGGTCGTAGGGGAAGCTCGGGATGTCGCTCATATGGATGCCGGCGCAGACCACGCGGCCGCCCTTGCGCACCGCCCGCAGCGCGGCCGGCACCAGGCCGCCGACCGGTGCGTAGATGATAGCGGCGTCGAGCGGCTGCGGCGGCGCCTCCTCGGAGGCGCCGGCCCACACCGCGCCGAGGCGGCGGGCGAAGTCCTGCGCCGCGGCATCGCCGCCGCGGGTGAAGGCATAGACCTGCCGGCCCTGCCAGCGCGCAACCTGCGCCACGATGTGGCCCGCCGCGCCGAAGCCGTAGATGCCCAGCCGCTCCGCCTCGCCGGCGATCACCAGGGAGCGCCAGCCGATCAGGCCGGCGCACAGCAGCGGCGCGATCGCAACGTCGTCGCCGGCTTCTCCGAGCGGAAACGCGTAGCGGGCGTCGGCGATCGCATGGGTGGCGAAGCCGCCGTCGCGTGTGTAGCCCGTGAACAGCGGCGCGTCGCACAAATTCTCCCGGCCGCTTCGGCAGTAGGGGCACGTTCCGCAGGTATGGCCGAGCCACGGAATGCCGACACGATCGCCGATCCGGTGCGTGGTGACGCCGGCGCCGACCGCTTTGATACGGCCGACGATCTCGTGGCCCGGAATGATCGGATAGCGGATGTTCGGCAGATCGCCGTCGACGACGTGCAGATCGGTGCGGCAGACGCCGCAGGCGCTGACGCTGACCAGCACCTGGTGGTCGTCGGGGCACGGCGTGTCGCGCTGCTGCCATTGCAGCGGCATCCGCGGCGCGGTGAGTACCATCGCCTCCATGGCGAGCCCCGATGCTGAAATCGGTCAGCCGGCAGTATATCGCGGCGTCGCGCGCCGATCAAAACCGAAGCGTTACTTCCGTTCGCGCGCGACCCAGTTTTCGCCCTGCTTGCGATACTGCTTCTTCACCGCCGCCCAGGCGACGCGGTGGGCGCTGCTCTCCTGTTCTTCGGCGCCGCGATCCTGGTACTCCGTGAAGGCATTGTTGAAGGCCGCCACGTAGATCTCCTGCGCGTGCAGCGGCAGGCGTACCTGCAGCGGCGGCGGCAGATCGTCGGTCGAACTGTACGGCATGTCGCTCCCCTTGTTGCGTCGAACGCACGTCCCGCCGCGATGAACCCCGCGGCGGACGGCGCGTTGGCAAACCAACGCCGCCGAAGTTCGCGCCCGAATGCGGCGGCGTCGCGTCGTCGGAGCGACTGGAGCGACGCTGTCCTTGATACGGATCAAATCCCGCGCGGGCAGTGGCTCTAGGATCGAGTCGTTCAAAGCGGGGTGGGGACAGTGGTGGCCGGCGATCAGGGAGGGTGCGATGGCATCTCCGGAGACTCGGCATTCACCGGGCTGCGAACCGGGCAAAGATTTTGCGGCGCAGCGGGCCCGCATGGTCGAAGAGCAGATCCGCGCGCGTGGCCTATCCGATCCGCGCGTCCTGGCCGCGATGGCGGGCGTGCCGCGCGAGGCCTTCGTGCCAGAGCTGACGCGAGCGCACGCCTATGACGACCAGCCCTTGCCGATCGGCAACGACCAGACCATCTCGCAGCCTTACATCGTCGCCGTGATGATCGCCGCGTTGCAGCTCAAGGGCGCCGAGCGTGTGCTCGAGGTCGGTACCGGCTCCGGCTATGCGGCCGCTGTGCTGGCTGGCGTCGCCGGCGAAGTGATCAGCATCGAACGGCTGGCCTCGCTCGCCGACCGTGCGCGCCGGACGCTCTCGGCGCTCGGCATCCACAATGTCGAGGTGCTGCACGGTGACGGCAGCCGCGGCTGTCCGCAGCGCGCGCCATTCGCCGCCATCGTTGTTGCGGCCGGTGGACCGCAGGTACCGGACTCGCTGAAGGCGCAGCTCGCGATCGGCGGCCGGCTGGTGATGCCGGTCGGCGCCGATCAGCTTGGCCAGAAACTCGTCCGCATCACCCGCACGTCACAAACGACGTACGCGACCGAAACGCTGACCGATGTACGCTTCGTGCCGCTGATCGGCGCCGAGGGCTGGAGCGCGGCCGTGCCGCACGAGGCCGCTCCGGCACGCGCGGAGCCGACATGAGCGCTGCATCGGCGCGACATCGCGCAGCGGCCGAAGCCGGATCGCCACTGCTATACAGCCGCGGCGCGCCGCGCCGGCCGGCTTCGTTTCACATGCCGGCGGCCGCGCCGCCTACCGATGACCTGCAAGGGGACGTACCATGATCAAGGATCTCATCGTCAATCTCGAACAGAACGCGTCGCGGGATCGGGTCGTCGACGTTGCGCTGGCGATCGCGCGGACGTTCGATGCGCATGTCTCCGGCGTCTGCTTCGCCTATGATTCGCTGCCGAGCTTCACGATGCCGGACTTTCCGTCCGACGTGCTGACCAAGATGCTGGCCGCCAACGAGGCGGCGGCGCGCGGTGCGGTCGAGCGGTTCGAAGCCGCCTGCAAGCGCGAAGGCGTCTCGGCCGAGCATCATCTGCTGGAGACACCCTACGGCACGTCCGGCCGTTTCCCCAAGATGGCGCGGCGGTTCGATCTGTCGGTGATCATGCAGTCCGATCCGGACAACGGCGACAACGAGGTACTGATCGAGCAGGTGCTGTTCGATTCCGGCCGGCCGGTACTGATCGTGCCCTACATCCAGAAGAACCCGGTCAAGCTCGACCGCGTGGTGTGTGGCTGGGACGGCAGCCGCGCCGCGACCCGCGCCATCAACGACGCGCGGCCGTTCCTGCGCCGCGCCGCCGTCGTCGAACTGCTGATCGTGCGCGACCACAAGGTGCGGGACGAGAAAGAACTACGCGGCATCGAGATGGCCAATCACCTCGCGCGCCACGGCATCAAGCTGGACATCAAGGTGATCACCGCACCCGATGTCAGTGTCTCCGGCACCATCCTGTCGCATGTCGCCGACACCGCCGCCGATCTGCTGGTGATGGGCGGCTACGGTCATTCGCGTCTGCGGGAATTCGTGCTGGGCGGCGTCACCCGCGAGATGCTGGCGTCGATGACCGTGCCGGTGCTGATGTCGCACTAGAATCACGCCTCTGCGTGCCGCATCGCGTCGCTGCGACATTGCGGCACGTCGCCGGTTGACCCGCGTCAACGGCAGAACGGCAGCCGCACGCCAGATTCCAACGGGCGCCGGCAGTTGGCGCGCGCCCATGTCTTTCATCCCTCGCGTTTCCCCACGCACGCCAGACCCGGAGACCATTCGCGATGGTCGATATCGTCACCCTTACGCCCAATCCTGCGATCGATCTGTCGACCTCGATCGAGCGCATGGTGCCCAGCCGCAAGCTGCGCTGCGCCGCGCAGCAGCGCGATCCGGGCGGCGGCGGCATCAATGTGGCGCGGGTGGTGAAGCGGTTCGGCGGCGATGTCGAGGCGATCTTCCCGGCCGGCGGCTTCACCGGCCGGCTGCTGCGTTCGCTGCTCGACCGCGAGCAGATCCCGAGCCGCGTCGTCGAATCCGAAGCCGAAACCCGCGAGGATTTCTCCGTCACCGAGGCCGCAACTGGCCAGCAATTCCGCTTCGTGCTGCCCGGACTGCCGCTGGCAGAAGGCGAATGGCGCGGGCTCTTGGAAATTCTCGGCGGCACCTCGCCGGCCCCGAAGATCGTGGTCGGCAGCGGCAGCCTGCCGCCCGGCGTGCCTGCCGATTTCTACGCCCAGGCCGCCGCGGTGGCGAAGCGGATCGGCGCCAAGTTCTTTCTCGACACCTCCGGGGCGCCGCTGGTGGCCGCGCTGGCGCAGGGCGTCACGCTGATCAAGCCGAATCTGCGCGAGATGCAGGAGCTGGCCGGCCGGCCGCTCGCCAACGACCAGGACTACGTCGCGGCGGCGCGGCAGCAGATCGAGGCCGGCAAGGTCGAGATCGTGGCGCTGTCGCTCGGCCATCTCGGCGCGCTGCTGGTCACCAAGGACGAGGCGCTGCGTTCGCCGGCGCTGCCGGTCGCTCAGGTTTCGACGGTGGGGGCCGGCGACAGCTTTCTCGGCGCGATCGCCTACAGCCTGGCGCAAGGCCTGTCGATCGAGGACGCCTTCCGCCGCGCGCTGGCGTCGGGCTCGGCCTCGCTCACGATGCACGGCACCGAACTGTGCCGGCCTGCGGATGTCGAGCGGCTTTGCCGCGAGGTGGTGATCGAGCGGCTCTGAGGCGTTGCTCAGGGGCCTCGGCTCACAATGCCGAGCGCCATCGTTCATTTCGGAACTGTTGCCGGAACCGCCTGTTGTCCGACCGCTGCGCGGGCGCGCGAGCGAGGAGCGGAACATGGCCCAGGACGATACCCGACTGCACGAAGCCGACCTTCCCGAATCCGGCGAGCGCATGGTCGAGTATGACGGCCCGGCCGGCGGCTGGGGCTCGCTGCAGGGCATCGCGCGGATTTTCGGCAAGGAATGGAATACGCCGACCGTGATCGAGACGTTGATGCGCCAGAACAAGCCGAAAGGCTTCATGTGCGTGTCGTGCTCATGGGCCAAGCCGGCCGACTATCACACTTTTGAGTTCTGCGAGAACGGTGCCAAGGCGACGCTATGGGAGCTGACGACCGCGCGCTGCACGCCCGAATTCTTCGCCGACCACACGGTGACCGAGCTGTGCGGCTGGAGCGATCACGATCTTGAAATGCAGGGCCGCTTGACCGATCCGCTGCGCTACGATCCCGCGACCGATCGCTACGTGCCCTGCGGCTGGGACGAGGCGTTTCAGGCGATCGGCGAGCACCTGCGCGCACTCGATCCGAAATCGGTGATCTTCTACGCGTCCGGACGCGCCAGCCTCGAGACGTCGTACCTCTACGCGCTGCTCGCGCGGCTGTATGGCAACAACAACCTGCCGGACAGCTCCAACATGTGCCACGAGACGACCTCGGTGGCGCTGAAGAAGCTGATCGGTGTCGGCGTCGGCACGGTGGTGTTCGACGATCTGGCCAAGTGCGACGCGATGTTCTTCTTCGGCCAGAACACCGGCACCAACAGCCCGCGCTTCCTGCATCCGCTGCAGGAGGCCGCCAAGCGGGGCGTGCCGATCGTCACCTTCAACCCGGTGCGCGAGAAAGGCCTCGAAAGCTTCGTCAATCCGCAGAGCCCGACCGAGATGCTGACCGGGCGCGAGACGCCGATCTCGAGCCAGTATCACCAGGTCAAGGCCGGCGGCGACATCGCCGTGCTGATCGGCATGTGCAAGCACGTCTTCGCCAGGGACGACGAGGCGAAGCTGCAAGGCAAGCGCGTGCTCGACGTTGCGTTCATCGAGGCGCACACCCACGGGCTCGATGAATTCGAGGCCAAGGTGCGGGCGACGCCGTGGCAGCAGATCGAGGCGGAGTCGGGCCTCACGCGCGCCGCGATCGAAGCCGCCGCGCAGGTCTATGTCGAAGCCGACCGCGTCATCGGCGTTTACGGCATGGGCCTCACCCAGCATGTGCACGGCTTCGACAACGTCGCGATGCTGCTCAATCTCCTGCTGCTCACGGGCAATATCGGCCGCGACGGCACCGGCATCTCGCCGGGGCGCGGCCATTCCAATGTGCAGGGCCAGCGCACCGTCGGCATCTCCGAAAAGCCGGAGCTGGTGCCGCTCGACAAGATGGCCGAGCAGTTCGGCTTCGCCCCGCCGCGCGACAAGGGGATGAACACGGTCGAAGCTTGCCACGGCCTGCTCGAAGGCAAGGTCAAGGCATTCATCGGTCTCGGCGGGAATTTCGTTCGTGCGATTCCCGATCAGGAGGTGCTGGAGAAAGCCTGGACGCGGATGCAGCTCACCGTGCAGATCGCCACAAAGCTCAACCGCAGCCATCTGATGAACGGCCAAGTCGCCTATCTGCTGCCGTGCCTTGGCCGCACCGAGCAGGACGTCCAGGCCAGCGGCCCGCAGACCGTGACCATGGAGGACACCTTCAGCTGCATCCAGGGGTCAATCGGCCTGCGTCAGCCGGCCAGCGCCAATCTGAAATCCGAGCTCGCGATCGTCGCCGGCATCGCCAAGGCGACGCTGCCATCCAATCCCAAGGTGCGCTGGGACGAGTGGGTCGGCGATTACGGCAAGGTGCGCGACCTGATCGCCGAGAGCTACCCGGACATGTTCCACGACTTCAACGGCCGGATGTTCACGCCCGGCGGCTTCTACAAGGGCAACGCGGCGCGCGAGCGGATCTGGAAAACCGAAAGCGGCAAGGCGGAATTCACCACGCCGGACCGGTTGAGTTCGCTCGGCTTCGACGACGCGCCCGGCCGCTACCGGCTGATGACGCTGCGCTCCAACGATCAGTTCAACACGACGATCTACGGCATGAGCGACCGCTTGCGCGGCATCGAAGGCCGGCGCGACGTGCTGCTGATCAATCCGGACGAGATGGCCAAGGCCGGCCTCGCGGATGGCCAGATGGTGTGGCTGGAGAGCGACGCGGCCGACGGCCTGCATCGTGAGGTCGGGCCCTTGAAGGTAACGCCGTTCCGGCTGCCCGATGGCTGCCTCGCCGGCTATTACCCCGAGCTCAATCCGCTGATCCCGCTGACCCACCACGACAAGGAATCGAAAACCCCCGCCAACAAATCCGTGCCGGTCCGGATTCGCGCCTGAGCCGCGTGGTCCGCGGACGTCATCGGAAGTTCACTTGCATCGATCGTTTGTCTGGGATGATTCGGCGCAAACCCGTGGACGTCGAATCATGCCATGCCGGACGTCTCGAACTCCTTCGAGCCGCCAACCGAAATGTCATTTCGCCGCGTCGCCGCCCGCGCCGCGGCATTGCAACGCTTCACCGCGTCCGCCAAACTGAGGCTTGCCTGGCGCAGGCCTCGGCCCAAGCCGGATGCGGCAGATCGCCTGAACCGCAACGTCCGCCATGGACGGCATATTGAGAGGCTTCATGAGTCAAGGTGTCACCGCTCCGTTCGCCCGCCACGCCATGGCCTATGTGCTGGCAGGAGGGCGCGGAAGCCGGCTGATGGAATTGACCGACTGGCGCGCCAAGCCGGCGGTGTATTTCGGCGGCAAGTCGCGCATCATCGATTTCGCGCTGTCGAATGCGCTCAACTCCGGGATCCGCCGCATCGCGGTCGCGACGCAGTACAAAGCGCACAGCCTGATCCGGCATCTGCAGCGCGGCTGGAACTTCTTCCGCCCGGAACGCAACGAGAGCTTCGACATCCTGCCGGCGAGCCAGCGTGTCTCAGACGACATGTGGTATCGAGGCACTGCGGACGCGGTCTATCAGAACATCGACATCATCGAGAGCTACGATCCGAAATTCATCGTGCTGCTGGCCGGTGATCACGTCTACAAGATGGACTACGAGAAGATGCTGCAGCAGCACGTCGAGCAGGGCGCCGACGTGACGGTCGGATGTCTCGAGGTCGATCGCAGCGAGGCGCGCGCGTTCGGCGTGATGCATGTCGACGCCAAGGACGTCATCAAGTCGTTTCTGGAGAAGCCCGCCGATCCTCCGGCCATGCCCGGCAAGCCCGACAAGTCGCTCGCCAGCATGGGCATCTACGTGTTCGACACCAAATTCCTGCTCGACGAACTGCGCCGCGATGCGGCCGATCCGAATTCGTCGCACGATTTCGGCAAGGACATCATCCCCTACATCGTCAAGAACGGCAAAGCCGTCGCGCATCTGTTCGACAAATCCTGCCGGCGCTCGAATTCCGAGGCGACCAGCTACTGGCGCGACGTCGGCACCGTCGACGCTTATTGGGCCGCCAATATCGACCTGACCGACATCGTGCCGCAGCTCGACCTGTACGATCGCGAATGGCCGATCTGGACGTATGGCGAGATCACGCCGCCGGCCAAATTCGTCCACGACAAGGATGGCCGCCGCGGTGAGGCGGTGTCGTCGCTGGTGTCGGGCGGCTGCATCGTGTCGGGCGCGTCGCTGCGGCACACGCTGCTGTTCACCGGCGTGCGCGTGCACTCCTACTCGCATGTCGAAGGCGCGGTGATCCTGCCCTATGCCGACATCGCCCGCTCGTGCCGGCTGAAGAACGTGGTGGTCGACGCCGAGGTCAAGTTGCCGCCCGGCCTCGTGGTCGGCGAGGATCCTGAACTCGATGCCAAGCGGTTCAGGCGCACCGAGAACGGCATCTGTCTGATTACCCGCGCCATGATCGAGAAGCTCGACCAATGACGACGCTGACGGCGCTGTCGATCGCGTCGGAAATCTTCCCGCTGATCAAGACCGGCGGTCTTGCCGACGTCACCGGCGCGCTGCCGACCGCGCTGAAGCCGCACGGCATCGCGATGCGCACGCTGGTGCCCGGCTATCCGGCGGTGCTCGGCGGCATCGAGAATCCGCAGCCGGTGCACAGCTTCGCCGATCTGTTCGGCGGCAGCGCGCGGCTGCTGACCGCGCGTTGCGAGGAGCTCGAGCTGCTGGTGCTCGATGCGCCGCATCTCTATGTCCGCCCCGGTAATCCCTATGTTGGTCCGGATGCCAAGGACTGGCCCGACAACGCCTTCCGTTTCGCCGCGCTCGCCAAGGTCGCGGCCGAGATCGGCCAGGGGCTGCTGCCCGCCTTCGTGCCGGACGTGCTGCACGCGCACGACTGGCAGGCGGGCTTAGTCCCTGCCTATTTGCGCTATTCGGAGCGGCAAGGACCGAAGACGGTCTTCACCATTCACAATCTCGCCTATCAGGGCCGGTTCGAACGCGAGCTGCTGGAGCGGCTCGGCCTGCCGGCGCGCGCCTTCAGCCTCGACGGCGTCGAATATTGGGGTGGCATCGGCTATCTCAAGGCGGGCCTGCAGCTCGCCGATCGCATCACCACGGTGTCGCCGACCTACGCGCAGGAGATCCAGGCCAGCGAAGCCGGCATGGGGCTGGAGGGCTTGCTGCGGCTGCGCGCCGACCGGCTGAGCGGCATCCTCAACGGCGTCGACACCCAAGTGTGGGACCCGGCCACCGACGCGCTGATCGCCGCGACCTACGATCTGGAGACGATCGGCGCCCGCGCCCGCAACAAGCAGGCGCTGCAGACGCGGTTCGGGCTGAAGACCGATGCGGACGCGTTGCTGCTCGGCGTGGTCAGCCGGCTGTCCTGGCAGAAGGGCCTCGACATGCTGCTCGAGGTGCTGCCCGGCCTGCTGGCGGACGGGACCCAGCTGGCGCTGCTCGGCTCCGGCGACGCGCCGCTCGAGGAAGGTTTCCGCGCTGCTGCGCTGGCACATCCGGGGCAGGTCGGCGCGGTGATCGGCTATGACGAAGCGCTGGCGCATCAGATCCAGGCCGGCGCCGACGTGCTGCTGGTGCCGTCGCGGTTCGAGCCCTGCGGCCTGACCCAGCTCTGCGCGCTGCGCTATGGCGCGGTGCCGGTGGTGGCACGGGTCGGCGGCCTCGCCGATACGGTCGTGGACGCCAACGAGATGGCGATCGCCACCGGCGTCGCGACCGGCGTGCAGTTCTCGCCGGTGACGGCCGAGATGCTGGCCAAGGCCCTGACCAAGACCAGCGCGCTCTACGCCGACCACACGACGTGGCGCAATCTGCAGATCAACGGCATGACCACAGACGTGTCGTGGAAGAATCCGGCGCAGCACTACGCGAAGCTGTATCGCGAGCTGGTGGCGGAGAGCTGACGCTTACTACGGTCCGCTGACTCTCCCCGAGTCATTCCGGGGCGCTCCGCGAAGCGGAGCGAACCCGGAATCTCAGGCTCAGTCGTATCAAACAACATTCGAGATTCCGGGTTCGCCGCTGCACGGTCCCGGAATGACGCGCTTGGGGCCATGGCTCATATGCGGCGGCGCTCATTTGCGGCAGCGCCCATCGCATCCTCGGCCGTCATCCCCGCGAATGCGGGGATCCAGTATTCCAGTGAGATCGTTGTTACGCCGCGTGCTCACCACGCGGGCGCTTTGCCATACTGGGTCGCCCGGACGAGCCGGGCGATGACCAGCTTCTGTGGGGCCAGCGCCCCGGGTACCTGCGACGCGTCGGTGGGGTGAGGCCGCCTCACACGCCTTCGAACAGCGCCGTCGACAAATAACGTTCCGAGAACGACGGCACGATCGCCACGATGGTCTTGCCGGCGTTTTCCGGGCGCTTGCCGAGTTCGATCGCCGCCGCGATCGCGGCACCGGACGAGATGCCGCCCGGGATGCCTTCGTGCCGTGCCAGCGCGCGGGAGGTCTCGATCGCGGTCGGGCCGGCGATCTGCACCACTTCGTCGATCACCGAACGGTCGAGGATGTCCGGCACGAAGCCGGCGCCGATACCCTGAATCTTGTGCGGGCCGGGTGCACCGCCCGACAACACCGGGCTTTCCACCGGCTCGACGGCCACGACCTTGAGCGACGGCTTGCGCGGCTTCAGCACCTGGCCGACGCCGGTGATGGTGCCGCCGGTGCCGACGCCGGCGACGAAGATGTCGATGGCGCCGTTGGTGTCGTTCCAGATCTCCTCGGCGGTGGTGCGCCGGTGCACCTCCGGGTTGGCGAGGTTCTTGAATTGCTGCGGCATCACCGCGTTCGGGGTCGAGGCGATCAGCTCCTCGGCCTTGGCGATAGCACCCTTCATGCCCTTGGCAGCCTCGGTCAGCACCAGCTCGGCGCCGAGGAAGGCCAGCATCTTGCGGCGCTCGATCGACATCGATTCCGGCATCACCAGCTTCAGCCGATAGCCCTTCGCGGCGGCCACGAAGGCCAGCGCGATGCCGGTGTTGCCGGAGGTCGGCTCGATCAGGATGGTGTCGGGCTTGATGATGCCTTCGCGCTCCATGGCGGCGATCATCGCGGCGCCGATGCGGTCCTTCACGCTGGAGGCCGGGTTGAAATACTCCAGCTTGGCCAGAATCGTCGCCTTGACGCCGTTCAGCCCGGGCAGCCGGTTCAGCCGGACCAGCGGCGTATCGCCATAGGCGTCGGCGATCGAGTCGTAGACTCGGCCACGGCCGGGCTGATGCGCGGGGGCGGTCGGTTTGATGGAAGCGGCGGCTGCAGTGGACATGGACGTCTCCTGGCTGGATTCAGGGTCGAAGGGAGAGCTGTTTGCTACTCATCTGATATGCGGATCACGCGGTCGTCAACGCGGCCGGTAAATATGGAACAATCGCCTCCGTAGATCCGTGTTCCGGAACGACCATTCTCCTGAAAACTTCCGATTTGGACGGAAATCCCGTAGCGGAATGGCTGCCAATTCGTCCCGCGCCCTTCACAACGGCGTCACGCTGGCTGTAGTATCCCTTGTGCATGCTGCTTCGCAGCGTCGATCGGACGGGAGTCAGGAGCGTTTCTTGAACGCGCATGTCTCGCAAGGCGGTTGGCCGGTGCTGGTGTTGAACGCGGACTTCCGGCCGCTCAGCTACTATCCGCTATCGCTTTGGTCGTGGCAGGACGCGATCAAGGCGGTGTTTCTCGATCGCGTCAACATCGTCGAGCACTACGACCGCGCGGTTCACAGCCCCAATCTCGACATCCGACTGCCCAGCGTCGTCTCGCTGAAATCCTTCGTGAAGCCGTCGACCCATCCGGCCTTCACGCGGTTCAACGTGTTCCTGCGCGACAAGTTCTCCTGTCAGTATTGCGGCGCACCGGACGATCTGACCTTCGACCACATCATCCCGCGCTCCAAGGGCGGCCAGACCACCTGGGAGAACGTCGTGGCGGCGTGCTCGCCGTGCAATCTGCGCAAGGGCAATCTGACGCCGGCCCAGGCCAAGATGTTTCCCCGCCAGACCGCCTTCGCCCCCACGGTCCACCAGCTCCACCGCAACGGCCGGCTGTTCCCGCCGAACTATCTGCACGAGAGCTGGCTCGACTACTTGTACTGGGACACCGAGCTCGATCCGTAGCAGGAGTCGCATTGCGCCGGCGCGGCGAGGGTCGTTGCACCCAAGCGGGCAGCGGTCACTTCAGATAGCTGGCCAGATTGAGGTTCAGGATCTTGCCGATCGCCGAATAGGATGCGGTGAGCTGCGACTGATAGGTCGAAAGCTGTGCCGTGACCGCGGCAACATCGACCGAGGTCAGGTCGCTCGCCAGCGTCTCGGTAAAGCTCTTGTAGTCGCTCTGGCGAGTGCTGGCGTCCTGGATCGCCGAAGCATTGTTGGACAGCTTCTCCTGTACGGCGGCGATCGAATCGAGCGCCGTTCCGGCGAGATCGAGCGCGCTGGAGATGTCGCTTGCCGAGAGTGAACTGCTGTTCGCTACGGAGCGCAGGGCCCGCATCGCCTGCTCGAACGCCGAATTGTCGGCGGTGACCCCGTACGACACCGAGCGATCGGTGCTGACGCGGACCGCGGCAGCCTGATCGTCGCCCTTGTAGTAACCGGTGTCCGCGACGGTGGTCGAGCCGGAGCCCGACACGTAGCTCGACAGATCGACCGGCGCGGTGTCGGTCTTGCCGCCTGCGAACAGGTACTGGCCGTCATATTGCGTGTTGAGCAGCGAGGCCATCGACTTCAGCATGTCCTGCGCCGAGCTGATCACGGAGGTGGTCTCGGTGGCGCTGCCGGTCGAGGCGGCGCTGAGCTGCGAACGCAGCTGCGTCATCACGTCGGTCATAGACCCCACGGCCGAGTACATCGCCTGGACTTTGCCGCTCGCGAGCGTCGCGGCGTCGATGTAAGACTGCGCGCGGGTGAGACCGACCTGGAGATTGACGACGTGCTGCGCGTCGGCGCCGTAGCCGGCCAGCGTCTCGGACTTCACGCCGGAGGATTCCTGCAGCTGAAGGTCGGCGGTCTTGGCCTGAATTCGCAGTGCGTCCGAGATCATCTGGCCCGACAGCGCGAAGGTCGCGACCCGCATGGTCATGGCGCCGCTCCGCTCAGCCTGCCGACTGAACGGCGGTGAGCAGCGCCGAGAACATCGTGTTGATGATCTGGATCAGCTCCGAGGCCGCGGAGTACTTGTTCTGCAGCTCGCTCATGTTCGCCGTCTCTTCGTCGAGATTGACGCCGGATTGCGACGACAGCGAGCTGGCATAGGTCGACTGCGCCGCCTCCTTGGCGGTGTAGGTGCTGGACGCCTGCGAGGCCCGGCTGGCGACGTTCGATACGATCGCGGCGGCGTAATCGGCGAACGAACCCGTCGTGGCGGACAGGCCGCCGACCGCCGCAAAGCTCGTGGCGCCGGTCAGCTTCTGATACAGCGTATCGACCACGCTGGCGGCGTTGGACGTCACCACGACGGAGCCGGTCGTGAGCGTCGCTGACGAATCGAGCGTCGCCAGCGGCAGCGAAGTCGCCCCCGACAGAAGATCGCTGCGCACCGCGAAATCCGAGGCGCCGGTCGCGGTGACCAGATCGTTGAGGCCGAAATAGCTGGAGAACCCTGCGCCGCTGCTGCCGGCCGCGCTGGTCATCTGGTTGATGGCGACGCCGTTGCCGCTGCCGGTCGCCTTGATCACCAGATGGCCGTCGGCATTGATCGAGGCCGACAATCCGGAGATGCCGTTGACGGCGCTGACGAGGTCGCCGACCGTCGCGTAAGACGACAGGTCGAGATCGGCCGACGACACCAGCTTGCCGCTGGAATCGGTGACCGCGAGCCGTACCGTGCCGGTCGCCGACAGCGCATCGCTGCTCGACACCGAGGCCGAGCCGGTGAGGCTGGCTGGCGGGGGAAGAGACGTCTGCGCGTTCGAGACGGCGTTGAGGGTGGTGGCGAGCTGTGTGGCCAGCGTATCGAGCTGCGACTGGACCGCCGGTAGCGTGCTGTCACGCAGCGTCACCAGCGCACTGACCTTGCCTGAGCTGATCTGCGACGTGATGTCGACGCCGTTGACCATGATGCCGCTGAAGCCGCCGCTGCCGTAGGAGGTCGAGGCGCTGACGCTCGACGCCGGCGTGTAGCTCAGCGTGTGTGCCGAACTGTCGACCAGCGCCTGGCCGGAGGTGGTGGAGATCTGCAGGTCGCCGTTCGCCGCCGTGTAGTAGGAGATGTTCATCTGCGAGGAGACGTCCTGCAGCGCGGTGTTGCGCTCGTCCTCCAGATCGGCGGTGGACTGACCGGCCGCCGCGGCCTGCCGGATCGCGGTGTTGAGATCCGCGATGCGCGACAGATCGTCGTTGATGCCGCTGACCGCGGAGGCGATGTCCTGGTCGGCGTTGCCGCGCAGCTTCTGGATGCCGCTCGACGTCTCGCGCAGCTGCGACGCCACCGCTTCCAGTGCGCTCACCGCGTTCGACTGCAGCGAACTGCTCGACGGCGTCGCCGCCAGCGACGACAACGCCGACTCCAGCGAGGCGAGCGTATTGGCCAGCGAAGTGCCGGTCGACGTGCTGCCGGAGCTGCTGGTCGAGCCGTAGAGCTGCTGCAGCGAGCCGAGATAGCTGTTGAGCGTATCGGCCGATCCGAGGTCAGAGTTTGAGGCGATCAGCGACTTCAGCAGCAGGCGGTCGACCGTGCTGGTGATGCCGGTGACGGTGACGCCGGTGCCGACCCCGGCGGTGACGCTGCTGGCCTGGTTGGCGGTCTTCTTGGTGTAGCCGGTGGTGTCGGCATTGGCGATGTTCGCCGATGCCACCGAGATCTGCACCTGCGTCGCCGACAAGCCGCTGAAGGCGATGCTTCGGGCGATGTTGAGCGACATGGCGGCCTCCTCCGCTGCGACGTCAGGCGCGAATGCTGGTCCCGACCGACGTGGCACGCACCGCGCGCGCGCCGCCGGCGCCGTAGGGCGAGGCGCTGGCGAGCTGTTCGCGGATCGCCTGCATCACCGCGTCGATGCGGCGGTGGCTCGCTTCCATCGCGGCGCGCAGCCGCACCAGGTTTTCGTCCATCGCGCCGCGCAGTTGCAGAACGCGATCGACCAGCCGGTCTCGGAGCTGCGGGTTCTGGACGTGGATGACGTTCGATCCGCCTGTGCAGTCCGCGACCCAGCGTTCGAACAGCTCGGCCAGCCGTGCCTTCTCGTCGACCTGCTTGAGCCGCGAGGCGGGCAGCCCTTTAGCGAGTTCGGTGTTCTCGTCGTCGATCACCAGAATCAGCTCGTCGATCAGTTGGATCATCGCCAGCGCGCGCTCGTCGCTGATGCCCGTCCGGGCGGGATTGCCATGGCCTGCCTGTTTCATCGTCGCCGTTCCCGTCTTCATCAGAGTTCAGTGCCGGCCGGATCGCCCGGCCGCGTTGGCTCCACGCGCATAGGCGGTAATCGCTGTCGTCCGCTCGGTCGCCCGCGCCAGTTCGGCGGCGACGCGTTCGCGGCCGCGCGCCAGCTCGCGGCGGATCCGCTCGATCGCGTCGATCAAGGCGACGAGATCGGCCTCGGCGCCGCCGCCGGCCCGCGCGGCGCGCAACTTCAGCCGCGCGAGGCTGGGCAGCAGCGTATCGAGGTGCTCGTCGTGGTCCGGGCGGCGCGTCATCGCATCGCCGAGATCAAGGTATCGAACATCTTGTTCACCGTGGTGATCACCTGCGAGGCCGCCGAATAGGCCTGCTGCGCCGAGATCATGCTGCTGAACTGGCTCGACGTGTCGGTCGTGCTGGATTCCAGTTCGGAGCCGTAGATGGTGCCGGCGCCGTTCGCACCCGAGGTCTGCACCGACGCGCTGCCGGAGTCCGCCGTCGCCGAGTACATGCCGTAGCTGTTGCCGGAGAGGCCGCTCGGATCCTTGAAGGTCGCGACCGCGATCTTGTAGATCGCGATGGTCTGGCCGTTCGAGTAGGTGGCGTTGACGACGCCGTTGCTGCCGACCTTGATGCTGGAGAGCTTGCCGTAGGCGAGGCCGTCCGACGAAATGCTGGTGACGTTGATGGCCGGCGTCGTCAGGCCGGAGGCGTATTGGGTCAGCCCGTTGGTGCTGCCGACGGTGCCGAGGTCGAGCGAGACGGTCGAGTCCGACGCACCGTCGGTCCAGCCGCTTACCGCAATCGTCGCCGGGCTCGGGCTGGTCGAAGCGAGCGAGCCGTCGCTGTTGAAGGTGATCGCCACCGAGCCGGAGGTTGTGCCCGTGGTCTTGCTGGTGTCTGACGACAGCGTCGGGTTGCCGAAGCTCGCTGTCCAGGCGTTGGCGGCGGTCTTGGTCCAGGTCACCGCGACCGAATTCGCGGTGCCGAGTGAATCGTACACCGTCATCGAACTCGAATAGGTGGCGCCCGTTTCGGCGTCGGCCGGCAGATTCGCCGCGAACGTCGTCTTGGTGGTAGCGCTGCCGCTGGTCGAGGCGACCTGGGTGTTGATCGGGGTGAGGCTCGACGAGGACGCATCGCCGACCACGTTGCCGTCGGCGTCGGTGCGCCAGCCTTCGAGATAGTAGCCGTTGTTGACCAGGTAGCCGGAATTGTCGATCGAGAACGCGCCGTTGCGCGTGTAGTAGGTGGTGCCGCCGGAGGCCGCATCCGAGGTGACGAAGAACCCGCTGCCCTGGATGGCGACGTCGGTGGCGTTGCTGGTCGCGGCCAGCAGGCCCTGCTGGCTGATATTGGCGCGGCCCGAGACGGTGACGCCGCCCGACGCGTAGGACGACGAACTACTCGACGCCGTCACCAGATTCTCGAACATCGCCGAGGTGGTCTTGTAGCCGGTGGTATCCGAATTGGCGATGTTGTCGGAGATCATCGACAAGGACTGGCTCTGCGCGTTGAGCGCCGAGATCGCCGAAGAGAGTGCGCCGCTGAGACTCATGACACTGCTCCGGCTGCGATCACGACGTGACGCCGATGACGTTGCTGGCGCTGACCGCCACGCCGTTGACCAGCAGCGACGGCGTGCTGGTCGAGGTGTCGATGCCGGTGACGGTGCCGCTGACGGTCGAGTACTGGTAGACGGAGTTTCCGGCGGCGTCGGTCGCTGTCACCGAGATGCTGTACTGCCCGCCGTCGGAGAGTTGCGTGCCGCTTGAATTCTTGCCGTCCCAGGTGAAGCTGTTGGAGCCGGCGGTGCCGCTCCCGGTGCCGCTCCACACCGTGTTGCCGGACGAATCCTTGATGCTGATCGCCACGTCCGACGCGGCCGACGACAGGGTGTAGCCGAATGTCGCCGAACCGCCGGACAACGTGGCTGTGTCGGTCTTGGCTTCGACGGTGTGGCCGATGTAGTTGACCGAATTCAGCGTCACCAGGCTCGAGAACGAGCTCGCCAGCGAGCTCATGCTGGCATTGGTGTTCTGCTGTTCGGTGAAATTGGCGTAGGACGTCAGTTGATTGATGAAATCGGTTGTGCTGGTGGCGTTCAGCGGATCCTGATTCTGCAGTTCGCTGACCAGAAGGCTGAGAAAGTCGCTGGAGCTGAGAGAGGTGGAAGACGACGACGAACTCGTCGTGCTCGTCGAGGTGGTGGCGGCCGACGCGGTGGTCGCGGCAACGCTGGTCATGTCGCAAGCCTCCAGGCTTCGCCGCACGGTGCGCAGCGAGGGCGTGGTGAAAACGGATGGTCTTGGGCGGAGTCCGTGGGGCCGCCTGCTGATCAAACGGGGCGGCGGCCGAATCCAGGCGCGGATTCTGAGGAGCTAATGAATTGATTAGTCGGCAGAATTTGCCTAGCGCGGGACGTGGTCGTGGCGCTTAGTTCAGCCGTGTGCGCTGGACATCCGACAGCGTCGTGTCGCAGGCGAGCGCGTGCGACATCCGCCAGAACATGTGGGCGAGGCGTGTGAAAGCGATCCGCTCGCGGGCCGAATCCTCGACGCTCGGCGGCAACGTGAACGTCTCGATACCGATGATGTTGTCGCAGGTGGGATGCTGGCCGATCGCCTGCGCGATCACCGATACGCAGGGGGCGTCATCGGCTGCTTCGGCGTCGGTTTGAGGCGGCAGGCCAGGGTGCTGCAACGGCGCCGCATAGAACTGGTAGGCGCCGTGGCCGAGTTGCTTCACGACATCATCGGCGAGCGGCGGCGTGTCGCCGAAGCAGACCAGCCGCGAATCCTTCAGCACCTCCGGCTCGAGCAGATCGAGATCGGAAGGCGACACGTCGGTCCAGATCGACAGGCCCGGATTGTGCTCGCG
Organism: Rhodopseudomonas sp.; assembly: GCF_048594845.1. Classification (GTDB taxonomy): domain Bacteria; phylum Pseudomonadota; class Alphaproteobacteria; order Rhizobiales; family Xanthobacteraceae; genus Rhodopseudomonas. The sequence continues at coordinate 28,070 of NZ_JBMDXE010000317.1, forward strand.
GAGCAGCAGCGTCAGCGCGTGCTGATAGTCGGGGCGGCCGGCAAACAGGATGATGGTCTTGAGCATCGGGCGTATCCTTCAGATGCGCGGCACCGGGACGACGGCGCTGCCGCGTCCGCTCGCGAGCGAGGCAAAGAGATCGGGCGGGATCGGCTGGCCGGGCAGGATTTCGAGCACGCTGGCGCGGCCCGAGCGCGCTGCCCGTCGCGCGGCATCGACCTCGTCGCGCCAGGCACACAGCGTCAGTTCGAGCCGGCCGAAGCCGCCGCATTCGGCGGCGAATGCGCTGGTCGCGGCATCGATGGTGGCGGCGACAGCGCGGGCGTCCGCCGTGCCGACATCGTGCAGAATCACCGCAACGCTGTCGGTCGAAGGCGAGGGGGACTGCATCACCACGAGGGCGTCGCGAGGTCCGGTCCGGCCGGCCCGTCGCGGCGCGCGGGCGATTGCCGCGAAGCTCGGGTCGGGTCCGAGATCGGCCGTGGTGCTGCGCAGATCGTGGACGATCGTTGCCTTGCTCTCCGACAGATCCCCGACCAGCGCGTGGTATGAGCGTGGCAGCCAGACCGTGTCGAGCGACCGCTGCGAGGTCGCCAGGCACCAGGCCTGATCGAGCAGCGCGCCTTCCCACACAGTCGGGCACAGCTCGGCGAGCTGCTGCCAGACGGCGAGGAAGGCTTCGGCAGCGGCGGTCCGGCCGAGGTAGATCGTTCGGGCCGACATCTCCCAGCGATTCCATTTATGGACCGCGAGATCGCAGGCCAGCCGTGTCGGTATCAGCGGCGCCTCGTGCAGATCGGCCCCCGCCTCGACGAACAGCAGCGGTTCGGCGAAGCGGTCCCACATTCGCGCGATGAAGTCGGCCTTCTCGGCGCACTGCAGGCGATCGTCGAATGCGCTGTCGATCGGTTCGATATGCGCGGCGAGCTGGTGGCGCTCGACGGCTTGCCGCAGCCGGATCGCACCCTGATCGTCGCCCCGGCGCGGATAACAGCTCACCACCCGTAGCCGCTCGGCCGTCGCGGCGCGCGGCACGAGCGTCTCGATCGGGCCGATGCCACCCCACCACAGCTCGTGCGGGCCGTCGGCGCCGTGCGTGCCCACCGTGCCGTATTCGGTCAGCTTCGATTTCAGAAAATCGAACACCGGATTCTCGCCGAACGGCACGACGACGACGCAACCGGGCCGCAGGCTGCGATAGAACAGCTCGGCGCCGGCACTGTTGAGAGGATCGGTGACGATGATCAGCCCATCCTCGGGCCGAAGCTTGTCGCCTCGCCGATATAGCCTGGCTGCGCCGAACTGCATGACCAGCCAGCCGAGCCGGCGGCGCTGCGCGGCGTTGAGCCGAAGCTCGGCGGAGCGCAGCAGGGAGGCGAGGTCTGCGGGGACATGATCGGAAGCGTGCAAGATGGTGGACCGCAAAAGGGAAAGCTGCCCCTTGAACGGCCGAGCGCGCGGGATCAGGCGCGCGCGTTTTCGTCGGCGCTGGCGGCGAGCGGCCGGCCTGCGCCGAGCGGCGTCACCGCCAGCGTGTAGATCGCGACCGGTGATGGCAGTGGGCCGAGTTGGACCAGCAGGCACGCCTCGTCCTGATCAGCCAGATAATGACGGCCGCTGCGGCGCAGTCCGGCATCGATCAGTTGCGCGGCCGGAACGCTCACGACCTCCTGCCCATGCGCAGCCTCGGTGATTGTCTTGCCCTGCTGCAGCACGACGCCGTCGAGTAGCCCTTCGCGCGCGAGCTTGCCGAGCGGCAGCGCGATCATCGCGAGGCCCATTTGCTGCGAGACCGGGACGCGGAGGCGCAGATCGCCGAGGCCGGTGAGAAATACCGTGACGGTCTGCAGCGTGGCGCTGCCGTCGGCTCCGAACAGACCAACCTGCAGCGTGCCGCAAGGCGCCTCGCCGACTACATCGGACGACAGTCGATTGGCGCCGAACAGCGCATAGGAATAGGCCAGCGACGGTGATAGCGCCGCGAAGCTGCCGGCGATCCACATCGGCGGCGGGGCGGTGGTGCAGGCGGCGGAGAGGCCGCGCGCCACGATCTGCTTACGGATGAAATCGCCGTCGATCATCGGCGCCAGCGTCGCGGTGCCGAGATTGACGTCGTGCTGGAAGTCGCCGAACAGCGCGAGCTCCTCGTCGTCGGGCAGCAGCAACAATCGCCCGATCGTGGCGGCGCTCCAGGCCGCCGACCGCGCAAGGTCGTCGTCAGGCGACAGCCTATAATCCGTGGCGACGGCGCCGGCCGCTGCCGTGAAGGCGAGCGCGCCGGCCTGGATCTCGGCGCATCGCGCGATCTGCGCGGCCGGCCGCGGATTGGCTTCGCGCACCACGCGGCCGTGCTGATAGTCGCGGACCGATCCCTCCGGTGCGCAGCAGATCTGCTCCAGAATCAGCGCATTGCGCACCAGCATGCGATTGACGTGCGGCGTTACGGTGCGATCGCAGATGAAGCCCTCGGCGCTGTCGCCTTCCGGAATATCCTCGAGCGCGTCGTCGAGGGCGAACAGATACAGCCCGTGCAGGCGGACGGATCTGCCGTCCAGGCGTAGCGCGCGGTTCAGCGCTTTCTGCACATTGCCCGAATAGCCGACATCGACCAGCACGACGTCGGTCAGCGCGTCGAAATCAGCTATCGTCCGTTGCAGATAGCCGATCAGCCGGGCCCGGAGCCCGGCCGCGAGGTCGGCGACATCGCGCGGGCGCAGCAGGGTCGGCAGCGCGTCGGCGAGATCGGCGCCAGTGGCGATGCCGCCGGGATGGTCGGCGAAGAAGCGTGTGACTGCCGGCGGCAGCAGCTTCATCATGTCGCGGAACGTCGCGGCGTCGATCTTCGGAATCTTGCGAAACAATTCGCACAGCGGCTCGAGCGTATCGGCCGAGGCGATCAGGCTGACGCGGCGATTGACTTCGAGATAGCAGGCGGGTGTCGCACGCGTCTGTTGCCAGACCCGGTACGACAGGAAGCCGTCGCGGCCGAGGAAGGCGAGGCCGACGCGGCGGCCCTGCTGCTCGAGCTTTGCCAGACGATCCGCCACGAAAGCATCGAACGCGCGCATCACCGGTCCGACCACGGTGACGCCGAGATGATGCGCCGGCGATTTCTCCGCGCTGCGCGCCGCCACCATCCGCCGCAGCGTGCGTGCGCCATGATCGAGCTGCCGCGGGTGATCGTCGCACAGCAGTTCGAACAGCGAGGCCTCGCGCTGCAGCCGCGACGTCAGCCTCGCGCCGGCCTGCGGATAGTGCCGCGCCCGGATGCCGAAGCGCCGCGCGCCCTCGATGTCGGCCTGCGGATTGTCGCCGACATGCAAGGCCAAGGCGGTATCGATCCCTTGCTCCGCCACATAGGCGGCGAACAGCGACTCGCTCTTGCTGCTGCGGTGGTCGCAGGAGGCGTAGAGGAAATCCCAGGCGAGCTCGGGGCAGCACGCCCGCAACAGTTGCCCGAGCCGCGCCGAATCCCAATACGTATCAGAGATGAATCCGACGCGGTGGCCGGCGCGCTTGTTGTCGAGATATTGCGCGAGTATTTCCGGATTTGTCCGGCACAGGTCGAGCTCGGCGCTGAATTCCGCTTCCACCAGTCGATCAATCGCGCCCGCATCGAGCCCGAACAGTTTGAACGGGAAGCAGGAATAGATCTCGGCGATATGCACCTCGGCCGAGCCGCGTGTCTGCTTTGCTTTCGCGCGCGCGCGGGATTCAGCAAGGATGCGATGCTGACAGAAACCATCAGACATATTCCGATCATCATCGGAAATGCCCGAAAGCTGATAAGCCCTTTCAAATACGCCGGTTGGCGTCGTGCAGGCACGTACCAGAAATGTATCGAAAACATCGAACGAGCACGCGCGCTGCGTCTGCGTTCGACGTAGGCCGCCGATCGATAGCGCCGTCATGCGTCGTAATCCGCTTATTTGTCGTCGGTTCAACGCGTGGTAATCGATAAGCAGGCGGCGGGCGACGCTAAAAGTTAGTTCGTGATCGAAATGCTGCTGATCATCGACTGACACCGCGACAAATTGCGTTAGTGTCGAGTGCATGATTCGGAACTCACCACTCGTCGCTAATTCGCGAGAACGGCTACGTCGCCAACGCGATGGTGATCGTTCGTCGCGTCTGTGCCGATGGTGTCAGCCGGCTCGCGCGCCGATCGCGCTGCGCGTCGCGAGGGGAGAGCCGCTCGGTCGGCCGGCGGGCCCCCTTGGTGTGTCGATGTGGTCTGCGCTGTGCATCGGAGCGCCGATCAGCCGGACAAGGAGGCAAATATTGCCGTCCGGTCGGCAAAACATTCCTACTAACTATTTGAAAAATAATCAAAATACCGCGCCTGCTTGGGGCGGGACGGCCGTTCAACACGACGAGGCCAGACTGGTTTGGCGCCAGCGGCGTTGCGGGTTGGAGGATGTGGGATGACTTACGCGGTCGAAATCTCGGCGCCTGCTGAGGCCAGCGTCGCGGCGCTCGCGCCTGATCACGACACCTCGCCCGAGATGGCGCCGACTCTCGTCCCCGACGTGCCGCCGGCGAGCTCCGAGTTCGTATTCGACGAAGACGCGCCGCTGCTCGACCGGCTCGCGACCGGAGACGAAGCCGCTTTCCGCGCGCTGGTGGAGCGGCACATCGATCGGGGCTATGCGATCGCGCTGCGCATTCTCGGCAACGCGGCCGATGCCGAGGATGTGGTGCAGGACACCATGCTGAAGGTCTGGACGCATCGCGGCCGGTGGCAGCACGGCCGCGCCAAATTCTCGACCTGGCTGTACCGCGTCATCAGCAATCGCTGCATCGATCTGCGCCGCAAGCCGCGCACCGAGAATGTCGATGCCGTCCCCGAGGTCGCCGACGCCCAGCTCGATGCGAGCCGCGTGATCGAGCGCAACGAACTCAGCGGGATGCTGGAAACCGCGATGCAGCGGCTGCCGGAGCAGCAGCGCCTCGCATTGATCCTGTCGTATCACGAGAACATGAGTAACGGCGAAATCGCCGAAGTCATGGAAAGCACCGTCTATGCGGTCGAATCGCTGTTGAAGCGCGGCCGCCAACAGCTTCGCGCGCTGCTGCGCGGACACGAGCGCGACCTGCGCGGCGCATTTACCGACTGTTGACCATAAACTCGCCGCTGCGCGTCTTTGCCGCCTGATCGAGGCGGCTCCTTCCGTTCGAACATCAGACGGGGACGATCCGCGTCCGGTGTCATCGCCGCGACGCGGCTGGTCACGCCGATCAGCACAGGAGCCTTGCTATGCCCGCGATTTCGACCAACACGGCGGCCAATTCGGCGGTCCGCTATCTCAACATCAACTCCGCGCAGGAGACCAGCTCGCTGTCGAAACTGGCGAGCGGCTCGCGCATCACCTCGGCGTCCGACGACGCGGCCGGTCTTGCGATCTCCACCCGGATCTCCTCCGACGTCACGACGCTGCAGCAGGCCGCCACCAATGCGTCGCAGGCGGTCGCCATCCTGCAGACCGCCGACGGCGGCGCGTCCAATATCAGCGACATCCTGGCCCGCATGAAATCGCTGGCGTCCGAATCCGCCTCGGGCACCACCACGGATTCGAGCCGCGCCTACATCAACTCTGAATTCTCACAGCTCTCCAGCCAGATCGACTCGATCGCCAGCGGCACGCGTTACTCGAGCCAGAGCCTGCTCGACGGCACCAGCGTGTTTGCTTCGGGTGTCTCGGTGCTGGTCGGCACGCAGGGCAGCGACACCATCACGATCACGCTGTCCGACCTGAAGTCGGCGACGCTCGGCGTCTCCAGCCTCGACGTCAGCACGCAGTCCGGTGCCACCACGGCGCTGAGCTCGCTCGACACCGCGATCAACACGGTCTCGGCGGCGCGTGCCAGCATCGGCGCGCAGGAGTCGCGGTTCAACTTCAGCGCCGACTCGATCTCGACCCAGACCCAGAATCTGCAGTCGGCGAACTCGGCCATCAAGGATGTCGATATCGCCTCCGAGCAGGCCAAACTGTCCTCCGCGGAGGTCAAGACCCAGGCAGCCGTCTCGGCCGAAGCCGCGGCGAACCAGATGCCGCAATATCTGCTGAAGCTGCTCGGCTGATGATGCCCTCGCCGGGCCGGTCACGGCCGGCCCGGCATCACCGTGAGATCGATCCGACGCCATGACTTCGGTCAGCAGCACGACATCCAGCACCGCCGCCACCACGAGCAGCGCGACCTCGTCGTCGTCCGGCACGTCGGTGACGACGTCCGGAACCTCGACCACCACCAGCGTCGATTGGGATTCGCTGATCGCCTCGGCGGTCAACGCCAAGCTCGCGGCGGCGACGTCGATCTCGACCAAGATCACCGCCAACGAAGCCAAGATCGCCGCCTATCAGACGCTGCAGACCAACCTCAGCACGCTGTCCTCCGGGCTGTCCTCGCTGGCGACCGCCGTGGTGAATTCGCTGGCCACCAACGTGTTCGCCACCCGCGCCGCGACGCTGAGTTCGACCGGCGACGTAAGCGCCTCGTCGGCGCTGTCGATGTCGGTGAAGAACGGCGCCGCGACCGGCGACCACACCCTGACGATCAGCCAGATCGCGACTGCCCACAAGGTGATGAGCGCGACGCAATCGAGCAGCACCGATGCGCTCGGCAGCAGCGGCACCATCTCGCTCGGCCTCGCCGGCGGCAGCAGCGCGGACATTTCGATCACCAGCACGATGTCGCTGCAGGACATCGTCGATGCCGTGAATGCACAGAGTTCGACCACCAACGTCGAGGCTTCGATCGTACAGGTGTCGAGTGGGTCGTATCGGATGGTGCTGACCGCGACGCAGGACGCCGCCGACATTCAGTATTCCAGCGTGTCCGGTGATGATGTTCTGAACACGCTCGGCTTCACCGACAGTTCCGGCAGCTTTTCGAACGTGCTGCAGACCGCCCAGTCCGCGGCGTTCACGCTCGACGGCATCTCGATGACGCGCGATACCAACGACATCTCCGACGTGCTGACTGGCGTGACGTTCAATCTGCTGCAGGCGACGCCGACCGGTTCCAGCATCAACATCAGCATCGGCACCGATACCAGTCAGATCAGCTCGGCGCTGCAGACCTTCGTCACCAACTACAACGCCTATCGCGACGCGGTGATCGCCCAGCAGGCGACCAATTCGGACGGGACGGCGTCCGACAGCGCGGTGCTGTTCGGCGACAGCACGATGCGGGATATCACCAGCCGGCTGGAAGCCGCGTTGAACACCACCGTCGGCGGGCTATCGATGACCGCGATCGGTCTGTCCTTCAACGAGAAGAACGAGCTCGAACTCGACACCAGCACGCTGTCCAGCATCCTGTCGACTAATCTCGCCGGTGTCACAAAGCTGTTGTCGGCGCAGACCACGACCTCGTCGAGCCAGCTTTCCGTCGTCAACACCGGCACGGCGCCGCAATCTTTCACGCTGGATCTCGCGGTGGATTCCAGCGGCAATCTCGCCAGCGCGTCGGTCAACGGCGACTCGTCGCTGTTCACGGTGAGCGGCACCACCATCATCGGGGCGGCCGGCACCGCCTATGCGGGGATGGCCTTCACCTACAGCGGCACGACAGCGCAGTCGATCACCGTGACTTCCACCTCGGGTATCGCGTCGCAGCTCTACCAGATCGCGAACAGCACCTCGTCAACCAGCGGTTCGCTGCAAACGATGATCAGCGGCCTGCAGAGCCGCGATTCCGATCTGCAGCAGAAGGTCGACGACATCACCGCGGCGGCGGCCACCTACAAGAGCCAGCTGCAGACGCAATATGCCAACTATCAGGCGGCGATCGCCAGCGCCGACAATACGCTGACCTATCTGAAAGCCCTCCTCAACGCCAGTTCGAGTAATTGATGACCCAGCATTCGATGGCCCAGCGGGCCAACCAGGCCTATCGCGGCGCCGCCGTGGCCGTGCCGCCGCTGAAGGCGGTGGTGATGCTTCACGCCGGCGCCATCACGCAGCTCCGCCGGGCGATCGAGGCGCAGGAGGCGCGCCGGTTCGAAGAGGCGCATGAATGCGTGGTGCGGGCGACCGCGATCCTGCGCGGCCTGAGCCATTATCTCGATTCCGGCCGGGGTGGCGCGCTCGCCGAGCGGCTGTTCCACACTTACAATGCGCTGGTGCTGGCCTCGCTGCGCGCGTCCGGCCGGCCTCACGCAGGCGCGAACCTGCAGCGCATCATCGACGGCATCGCCGAGCTGCGCGAAGCGTGGGAATACGTCGAGACCACGGCGCGGGCCGGCAGCTCCGACCGTCCACCGCAGCGCTGAGTAATGGGCCGAGGCCGGCACGGGCCGGAAAGCGATTTCCGGCGGGCGCCAAATGCTTTATGACGGACCTGGTGGCGCGGTGCCGATCGAATCGGAGCCGCTGCACGTCAGGATCATTCCGTTCGATGGGCCGAGGGGCCCGCCGTGCGACGACATGCCAGCCCTCTCATCGAGCGTGCGATGGATATTGCGGAGTTCGAGGACCTGATCGACCGGCTGGGGGATGATCCATCCCGTTGGCCGGATGATCAGCGCCGCGCGGCCGAGCATCTGCTCGCCGCCTCCGTGGCGGCGCAGAGCCTGCTGGATAGCGCCAGGGCGGTGCGCGAAGCGCTGGCGGGGCCGCCGGTGCGGGCTCCCGCCGGCTTGGCCGACCGCATCGTCGCGGCCGCGAAACAGACTCCCGCCGATCCGGTGGATTCGACGGGGCGTCCGCTAGATCCGTCTCCTGGCGCAAAGGTTTTTGCGCGCTGAGCGCAAAGGTCGCTGAAAATCAGATCGGATCCGAAGCAGGTGACCGACAGCCGACGCGGTGTACCCTCAGCGGCTGGCCGGCAGCTGCACGATCCAGGGCTCGTCGAACGGGTACTCTTCCAGATTGATTCCCGGGCCGCCGCGGTCAATCACCACGAAGTCCTGCGCGGCGCCGAACGGCGTCAGCACGCCGTGCCAGATATTCGGCGCGTAGCAGACGCCTTGATGTGGGGCGGTGACAAAAGCCTGCGGCGCGCCGGGCCTGCGGGCCTCATCCGGGCACACCACCACCAGAAACGGCGCGGCATTCAACGGCACGAATGCCTGGGATCCCAGCGGATGGCGCTCGACCAGGCCAAGTCGTAGCGGCAGCGGATAAGGCTGCGCCTGAACCAGTCCGACCACCACGCGCGCGCCTTCGCCGGTGACCTCAATCGCCGCGAGGTCGTGAAAACGCTGGGCCATGCCGGCATTCATCGGGCGCGGCGCGACCTGCGTGGTGTCGATCAGCGTGCCGAACGGCGCGAACGCCGCGGCGGTCAGCGGCTGCGCGGTGATGGTCCGCGGCGTCATCGGCGGAAGCCGCCGCGGCCAAGCGCCGGATGACGGTTGACGTCCTTGTACAAGAGATAGCGGAAGCGGCCGGGGCCGCCTGCGTAGCAGGCCTGCGGGCAGAAGGCACGCAGCCACATGAAGTCGCCGGCCTCGACCTCGACCCAGTCGCGGTTGAGCCGGTACACCGCTTTGCCTTCGAGCACGAACAGCCCGTGTTCCATCACATGCGTCTCTTCGAACGGGATCGAGGCGCCGGCCTGCAGCGTCACGATGTTGACGTGCATGTCATGGCGCAGATCCTCCGGCGAGACGAAGCGCGTCGTCGCCCATGCTCCGTTTGTGCCGGTCATGGCGGTCGGCTCGATCTCGGATTCGTGGGTTACGAAGGCATCGGGTGTGTCGAAGCCACGGGCGAATTCGTAGGCCTTGCGGATCCAGTGGAAGCGGACCGGCTCCCTGCCGTGGTTGCGCAGCCTCCAGCCGGCGCCGGGCGGCAGATACGCGTAGCTGCCGGCGCGCAGTTCGTGCGGCTGGCCGTCGAGATGCAGCGTCGCGGCGCCGCCGACCACGAACAGCACGCCTTCGGCCTGCGGGTCCGGCTCCGGCGCGTCACTGCCACCGCCGGGCGTTACTTCCATCAGATACTGCGTGAACGTCTCGGCGAAGCCCGACAGCGGCCGCGCCAGAATCCAGGCGCGGGTGCCGGTCCAGCCGGGCAGCAGGCTGGTGACGATGTCGCTCATCACGCCGTGCGGGATCACCGCATAGGCTTCGGTGAACACCGCGCGTCCGGTGTGCAGCGCGCTTTGCGGCGGCAGGCCGCCGCAGGCCGGATTGTAGATCGGGGCGTTCATCGGGCCTCTCCCAGTCGTTTCTTGCATTATCGTCTGTCGATCCGGCCCCGCCGTCAGGCGTGTGCTTTCACGGCGGGCGCTTCGAGGATCGCCGCGGCGTCGGTGCTGACTTCGCCATTCAGGACGCGCTTCGCCTGGGCACGGTCGATATCACCCTCCCACGCGGCGATCACCACGGTGGCCACGCAGTTGCCGACCAGATTGCCGAGCGCGCGGGCAATGCCGACGAACCAGTCGATCGACAGCACGAGAACGAGGCCGATCAGCGGAATGTCGGGCACCGCCGATAGCGTTGCCGCCAGGACGACGATTGCCGAACCGGGCACGCCATGGGCGCCCTTCGAGGTCAGCAGCGCGATGCCGAGGATGATCAGCAGATGGCCGAACGACAGCGGCGTGTCGGTGGCCTGGGCGATGAACACCGTCGCCAGGGTCAGATACAACGAGAAGGCGTCGAGATTGAACGAGTAGCCCGTCGGAATCACCAGGCCGACGGTCGAGTCTTTGATGCCGAGGCCTTCGAGCTTGCGCATCACCTGCGGCAACACGCTGTCCGACGACGCGGTGCCGGCCACCACGGTCAATTCCTCGCGCAGATAGGCGAGCAGCTTGATCAGGCTGAAGCCGGCCAGCCGCATGATGCCGCCGAGCACGCCGAACACGAACAGCGCGACGCCGGCGTAGAACAGGCCGACCAGCAGGCCGAGCTGCTTGAGCGAGCCGATGCCGTATTTGGCGACCGTGAAAGCCACCGCGCCGAGCACGCCGAGCGGCGCCAGTCTGACGATGATGCCGATGATCTTGAACAGCACCTCGGTGATCCGCTCGATGCTGTCGGCCAGCGGCTTGCCGCGCTCGCCGAGCATCGACAGGCCGGCGCCGAACAGCAGGGCGATGATCAGCACCTGCAGCACGTCGCCCTTGGCGAACGCATCAATGAAGGTGGTCGGGACCAGGCGCATTAGGAAGTCGACGAAGCCGGTGACTTCCTTGACGTGGCTGGTATAGCCATCCAGCGCCGATCCATCCAGCGTCGCCGTGTTGACGTGCATGCCGGCACCCGGCTGGAACACGTAAGCGAGGACGATACCGAGAGCGAGCGCGATCGTCGTCACCGCCTCGAAGTAGATCAGCGACTTCAATCCGACGCGGCCGACCTTCTTGAGGTCGCCGGCACCAACGATGCCGTGGACGACCACGCCGAACACCAGCGGTGCGATCGCGAACTTGATTAGTTTGATGAACAGATCGCCGAGCGGCTTCAACGCCACGCCGACCTCCGGCCACAGCGCGCCGATGACGATACCCAGCACGAGGGCAGCAACCACCTGCCCGAACAGCGACGTGAAAAACTGCCTCATCGGAATGGTCCTGGTTCTGAGCGTTGGAGCCTGCCGAACAATCACTGCTGGGTTTCTAGACGTCAAATATTTCCTATGTCTGGATTGAGAGGTTCGGAGTATGATTGCCGTTTATGGAAATCCGGCACCTCCGTTATTTCGTCGCCGTCGCGCGGCACCTCAACTTCACGGCGGCCGCCGAGAGCCTCGGCGTCGCGCAGCCACCGCTCAGCCAGCAGATCAAGGATCTGGAGGCCGAGATCGGCACGACGTTGTTCGAACGGACGACGCGGCGGGTCGCGCTGACGCGCGCCGGAGAGGACTTTCTCAAGCAGGCGCTTGCTATTCTGGCGCGGGCCGAGGATGCCGTGCAGCGCGCGCGCTCGATCGGAGCCGGCACCGCCGGGATCCTGAATCTCGGATTGACCGGATCGGTCCTGACCGGACCGCTCGGGCGCGCCATCCAGCAATTCGCCCTGAACTATCCGGACGTCGATCTGCGGATCCACGAGATGTCGCCCGACCGGCAAATCGCTGCGTTGAAGGCAGGGCAGACCGACCTGAGCTTTCTGCGCTGTCCGCCGCAGGACGTCGACATCGTCAGCGTCTTGGCTTGGATGGAGGAAGTCCGTGTCGTGCTGCCGAGGGGCCACAAGCTCGCGGCCAAAGCGGTGATGCTGGCGGATCTGCGCGATGAGAGTTTCGTGTTTCTACGTCTCGATGACTCGCTGTTCGCCAAGTACCTGTGGCAATGCTGCTTCGAGGCCGGATTCGCGCCGCGCATCACCCATCAGGTGGTCGAGTCGGCGTCGCTGACCAGCCTCGTCGCCGCCGGCCTCGGCGTCGCGATCATTCCGGAATTCGTCAGCAAGCTGGCGCATCAGGATGTGGTGTACCGGCCGCTCGGCGGCGCGCCGATCCATGCTGATGTACATGCGCTGCGAACCGCGACAGCGAATCCGCTGGTCGATCAGTTCGTCAGCCTGGTCCAGACGCTCGGTCACGCCTCCGTTTGAATGTAGAGGGACGCTGCGAGGCCGTGGTCGGGAGCTTGTCTGCCCCGGCGCCCCTCTCCTGAAGATGGTTGCGTGCTAGCTGTCGGCGCGCGCCGGATCATTCGGGGCCAGAGGGGCGATCGCCGGCGTGCTCGCGGTCAGCGCCTGGGTGTCGGCCGGCTGCCGCGCGATCGAATAGATGTCCCACGTGGCAATGAACAGCGCGGCGATCACCGGTCCGATGATGAAGCCGTTGAGGCCGAAAACTTGCAGGCCGCCGAGCGTGGAGATCAGCACCACATAGTCCGGCATGCGCGTATCCTTGCCGACCAGTACCGGGCGCAGCACGTTGTCCACCATGCCGATCACCAGCGTGCCGAAGGCGATCAGCACCACGCCCTGCCAGATCGATCCAGTGGCGATCATGTAGATCGCGACCGGCAGCCAGACCAGCCCGGCGCCGACCGCGGGCAGCAGCGACAGAAACGCCATCACCACGCCCCATAGCAGCGCGCCCTTGATGCCGAGCAGATAGAAGATCACGCCGCCGAGCGCACCCTGGATCAGCGCGATCAGCATGTTGCCCTTGACGGTGGCGCGGATCACGACGGCGAATTTGCGCAGCAGCTGGCTCTCCTGCTCGACCGGCAGCGGAATCGCGCGGCGGATGCGGCCAGCCAGCAGATCGCCGTCGCGCAGCAGGAAAAACAGCAGATAGAGCATCACGCCGAGATTGACCACGACCTCGAGCGTGCCCTGGCCGATGCCGATCGCCTGGCTGGCGATATACTGGCTGCCCTGCATCAGCCCGCTCGACAGCCGCTGCTGCAGATCGGCGAGGCTGCCGATGTTGAAGCGATCGAGGAAACCGCTGATCCAGCTGGGGGGATCGGCAATGACCTGCTTCAGATAGCGCAGGATGTCGACGTCCCCAGAGTCCACCCGCCGATACATCTGGCTGGCTTCCTGGGCCAGTGCGGCGCCGATCAGCGACAGCGGTAGCAGCACCAGCATGATGATGATCGTCAGCGTCGTCAGCGCCGCGAGGTTGCGGCGGCCATCGTACAGCTGGGCGAGGCGCCGGTTGAGCGGCGCGAAGATGATCGCCATCACCATGCCCCACAGCACCGCGCTGTAGAGCGGCAGCAGGATCCAGCCGAAGCCGATCGAAACCGCCACCAGCAGCAGAATGAAGAACGGATTCTCCGACGCGCGCATTCCCACTTGATCTCCTCGACCGTTGCGGACCTTAACGACCCAGGTCGCCATTCGCTCCGTGACGGTCTGCACAATATACGACGCCAGGTCTGGGTGGCGGGCCGGATCGCCGGGGTACAACCCCTCGCGTGGCCGCCGCAAAACCGGCGCTTCGCGCGTCACGGTAAGTCATTACATCGGGAATTGAAATGCTGGGCGGCGCAAAGGGCGCGCGGCGCGTCATCTTGCCGTCGGCCGCGTGAGCCACGGCGGCCTGTCGCTCTTGGCCTCAAGTATCTCCGTAGAGATACGAGCCGGATAATTAACCAAGCAAAAATCTCCAGATCGCAACATTCAGCTCACCAACGCCGGACGATTTCCGGGGCTGCGGGTGAACGACGTTGGTATCAACCTCGTATTACCACGGGCATCATCACGTAACTACACACCAGGCGCCGGACGTCCTCGGACGGCAGGAAGACAACCATGCTGGCAAAATTTTCAATTCGCGCGAAGATCACGACGCTCGTGGCTGCGCTCCTCATCGCCATGTCGGGACTGGGCGCCCTCGGGATATTCAAACTTCAATCGATGAATACTGCGACGATCGACATCGCCAAGAACTGGCTGCCGAGCGTCCGTATCCTCGGCGAGCTACGCTACAATGTCTTGAACTATCGGACGGCGCTCCGGAACCACATGCTCGACATGACCGCCGAAGGGAAGGCGGGCGTCGAGAAGCGCATCCTCGAGCTCGACGATCGGATCCAGAAGACGCAGCAAACCTACGAGGCGCTGATCTCTTCCCCCGAGGAGCGACAGATCTACGAGAGCTGGAAGGCTCAATGGATCGAATACAAGGCGGTGGGGGCGAAGATCATCGAAGCGTCCCGCAAGACCCTGGGGCAGGTCTCGATGGAAGGGACCGATATCCTGTTCAAGCAGGCCAATCCGCTCGGTCTGAAGATGGACGAGCTGCTGCAGAAGGATGTGGCGCTGAACGACAAGGGTGCGGACGACTCCACGGTGGTGGCGGACGCGACCTACTCGTCCGCCTTCTACATCATTCTCGCCATCCTGGCCGCCAGCATTCTGTTCGGCGTCGTCGCCAGCTTCCTGGTGATCCGCGACGTGATCGCCGGCATCGACGGCATCATCAAGCCGATGCAGTCGCTCGGACAGGGTGATTTGACCGCGGAGGTGCCGTATCGCGGCATCACCACCGAGATCGGCTCGATGGCGGATGCGCTGCAGATCTTCAAGGAAGCGCTGATCGCCAAGAAGGCCGCCGATGAAGCGGCGGCCCGCGAAGCCGAAGCGAAGATCGCGCGCGGCCAACGGGTGGATACGGCGACCCGGCAGTTCGAAAGCGCGATCAGCGAGATCGTCGCGACCGTCACCTCCGCTTCCACCGAGCTGGAAGCCTCGGCCGGCACCCTCACCGCCACGGCCGGACATGCCCAGGAATTGACCACCGCAGTTGCCGCGGCTTCGGAGGAAGCCTCCACAAACGTGCAGTCGGTGGCGTCGGCGACCGAGGAAATGTCGTCGTCGATCACCGAGATCAGCCGGCAGGTGCAGGAATCCGCCCGGATCGCCGGCGAAGCCGTCGAGCAGGCGCGGGCCACCAATGCCAGCGTCGGCGAGCTGTCGACGGCGGCAGCGCGGATCGGCGATGTGGTCGAGCTGATCAACACCATCGCGGGGCAGACCAACCTGCTGGCGCTCAACGCCACGATCGAGGCGGCGAGGGCCGGCGAGGCGGGTCGCGGCTTCGCCGTGGTGGCGTCGGAGGTGAAGGCGCTGGCCGAACAGACCGCGAAGGCCACCGGCGAGATCAGCGCGCAGATCGGCGGAATCCAGAATGCGACCGGCTCGTCCGTCAAGGCGATCCGCGAGATCGGCGAGACCATCGCCAAGATGTCCGAAATCGCCTCCACCATCGCGTCGGCGGTGGAGGAACAAGGCGCCGCCACTCAGGAGATCTCGCGCAACGTTCAGCAGGCGGCCGAAGGCACCCAGCAAGTGTCGGCCAATATCGCCGACGTACAGCGCGGCGCCACCGAGACCGGTTCGGCCTCCAATCAGGTTCTGTCCGCTGCACGGTCGCTGTCGCAGGACAGCGACAAGCTGAAGAATGAAGTCGCGAAATTCCTTGAGACCGTGCGGGCCGCCTGAGCGCTGCCGAACGTTCCATCGTCTTATCCCGCCTGCGCCGCGCGACCGGTTTCGCGCGGCGCTTTTTTGTCGGCGCGCCGCATCCGACGGATTTGCGGTTTGCCGGAAGGGCTGACAGTGTCGCGCGGAGAGCGCGCGCCGACGCGGCGCGGCGAGGTTGATCTGGAAGGACAAGCGATGAGCGACGCGGTGGTCGACGACATCGTGGCGTTGCTGCCGCCGCTGCTGCAGTCGGTCGAGACGCTCGGCTTCGTTGCGCGCTATCTGCATCCGCCTGATTTCGGCGAGGTGATGCGGATGGCGGGCTCGCCAGACGCTGATCTGCGCGCGCAGCTGCCGCGGCTGGCGAACTGGCCCGACGCCTTCGCGCATCTGCGCGGCCCGTTGCAGATCGCCGGCGATCACGTCTTGGCGTCGTTCGATGCTTTGCGTGCCGCCGAGGCCGGCGAAGGCGATCTCGTCACCGTGTTTCGCGCGCTGCGGCATCTGCCCCGCGCGATGGAAGCGCTGTATCCGCTGGCCGCGACATTGCCGCCGGTCTCCGACCTGTTTCTCGACGAACAGGCGCGCGCCGACGAGGATCTGCGCGCCCGCCTGACTCAGAAGCATCCGGACAGCGGCGTGTTTCATCACGACAACGATCCGGGCAGTCGCGGCGGCTTCTCGTTCTACGTGCCCGAGACCTACACGCCGGACCGGACCTGGCCATTGGTGGTGGCGCTGCACGGCGGCAGCGGCCATGGGCGATTGTTCCTGTGGAGCTGGCTACGCGAGGCGCGCAGCCACGGTGCCATCGTGGTAGCGCCGACCGCGCTCGGCCCGACGTGGGCACTGATGGGCGAGGATGCGGATACGCCAAACCTCGAACGAATCGTCGCCTTCGTGCGGTCGCGCTGGTCGATCGATCCGCAGCGGCTGCTACTGACCGGGCTGAGTGACGGCGGCACGTTCTGTTACGTCAGCGGGCTCGGCGCCGCGTCGCCCTTCACGCACCTGGCGCCGATCGCGGCGAGCTTTCATCCGATGATCGCCAGCATTGCCGACGCCGAGCGGCTGCGCGGGCTGCCGATCCAGATCGTGCACGGCCGGCATGACTGGATGTTTCCTGTCGAGATGGCCCGGCAGGCGCAGCAGGCGCTGGTCGTGGCCGGTGCGGATGTGACCTATCGGGAGATCGAAGATCTCAGCCACACCTATCCGCGCGAGATCAACACGGCGCTGCTCGACTGGCTGAAGTGAGCCCGGTTCACGCGCGACCAAGCCGCGGCGCCGCGGCTTTCGCCAGCTCCGTCGCTTGGCCGCGATCCGCGTAGAGTGACAGCAGCAGCGTCGCGAAGCCGGCTTGAAACAGCGCGGCGCCTGCGGCGACGTGGGTCATCTGCCAGATCACGATCGGCGCCGCGCACATCAGCGCGGGGGCGAACGAGTAGCCCAACGCCAGCACCGGCGAGGCCGGATGACCGAGCCGCCACAGTGACACGCCGAGCGCGGCCAGCGCGAGGGTGGCTTTCACCACGGCCATGAAGCGCAGGAGCAGGATCAGTTCGGGATCGGTTTGCCGGATGGCGACCGCGGTGGCGTCTGGCGGTGACGCCAGCAGCGCGACTGCGATCGCGGCAGCCACGGCGATCAGTGCGATGGCTCGGCGATAGGTCGGAGCCTGCATCTGCTGCGGAGTAACAGATGCCACTGATCGTGCCGTCGCATTGCTCATGGTCGGCGCCCTCGAGGCTAAGAGGCTGGCAACAGCCTAGCGGGTTGCAGGGGCGCGTCAAATCACAAGGCGACAACCACGCACCAAGGTCATCGCGCGGCTCGACCGGGCGACCCAGTTGTTCAGAGTGGTCGTGCTACTTCCTATCGCGCTGCAATGCGTGGCGGCGCGCTGCCAAGACAGCGCCGATTCCAGCCGAGCGCCGCGAGGCGCAAGCCACTTACTTCATCAGGAGCGTCACCAAGACCGGCACCAGCAGGGCGGTGATCAGCGCGTTGAGGCTCATGGCGATGCCGGCGAAGACGCCGGCGATGGCGTCGACCTGAAAGGCGCGGGCGGTACCGATGCCGTGGGAGGCGAGGCCGACCGCAAAGCCGCGCGCGCGGAAATCGCGGATGCCCATCGCGTTCATCAGCGGCGTGACCACGATGGCCCCCATGATGCCAGTGATGATCACCGCGACCGCCGTCAGTGACGGATCGGCGTGCAGCGACTCGCTGATCCCCATCGCGACGCCGGCCGTCACCGATTTCGGTGCCAGTGACAGCACGACGACGTCGGGCAGGCCGGCAAGCTGGGCGAGCACCACCACCGAGACGATGGCGGCGATGCAGCCGACCACCAGCGCCACGGCCATCGGCACAACTGCGGCGACCACTTGGTGGCGGTTTTCATAAAGCGGCACTGCCAGCGCGACCGTTGCCGGGCCGAGCAGGAAGTGGACGAACTGCGCGCCGCCGAAATACGTCGTGTAGGAGGTGCCGGTGACCCAAAGAAACGCACCGATGATCCACATCGCGTGCAGCACCGGATTGACCAATGGGTTGCGGCCGGACGCCTGAGACACCGCGTCAGTCGCCGCATACACCAGCAACGTCACGGTCAGCCACAGCAGCGGCGTCTGAGACAGATACACCCACAGCGAGAACGGATTGCTGCTCATCGCGAGCCCCACATCGACAGCAGCCGCGCGGTGATCAAAAACGTCAGCACGGTCGCCAGGAGCGTGATCAGCACCGAGCCGGCCAGCACCAGCGCGATGGCGATGCCATGGCTGGCGATCATGTCGAGTTGCTGGATGACGCCGACCCCCGCCGGCACGAACAGCAGCGACAGATGCGCCAGCATGCCCTTCGATGCGTTTTCCACGCCGTTGTCGCGCAGCGGCCCGATTGCCAGCCAGCCAAAGCGATCCCGCGCCAGCAAAAGCAGCAGCAGAAACAATAGCCCGACCACCGGGCCGGGCAGCGGTAGCGCGAGCGCACGCACCACCACCTCGGCGGCGAGCTGGCACAGCAGAATCAGCCCGAGACTAGCTATCATCCGACACCCCGAATTTCCGTGAGGCGAACGGATGAGCCGGTTTGCGCGGGGCTGTCAAATCACCGCCCCGCGCGCCGCAGCTGGGTGGGCGCCCGCCTCAGCCCTTCAACCGCTTGTTGCACTCGCTCCAATAGCCGCCGCCCTTCTGGATCCACTTCAGGCCGCCGGTGGTGTTGGCGGCCTTATTGGCCTTCCACTGTTCGGCGCAGGTGTGCAGCCGGGCGCGCGCCGCGGGCTCCTTGGCGAATTTCGCATCGACGGCGGTGGGGAAGGTGGCCGGCCCGGCCGGGGCCGCGGCCGGAGCTGCGGCAGCCTTCGGCTTCGCGGGAGGTTTGGCGTCGTCGGCCTTGCCCTCCGTCGATTTCGTCTCGGACGCTTTGGTCTCGGCGGTCTTGGCGTCGCTCGCGGCCGGAGCAGCTGCGGCGTCGCTGCCGCATTGCGCCTTGCGGAAATCGTTCCAGCTCTGTCCGTTCAGCGTTCCGCCGCTTTTCGCCGCCTGATACTTGGCACTGCACTCCTGCGCGGTGAGCGCATGGCCGGGCGTCGCGCTGACCAGCAACAGCAGAGCCGTTGCGGCAAGGCCGGCGGGCGCTGCAAATCGTCGTTCCGTCATGGTCCAGTCTCCTGGGGATGATGAGCGGGCAGCATCCTAGCGATGGACTGTGAGCTTACAATTGCGAACTGATTAGCTCGTGGCGATTACCGCTCGCGTGCGTCGTCGGCATGGCGGCGCGCGTGGTTCGCATTTGCCGGCGGTAATTGGATTTGCGATAAGGTCGCGTGTCAGAAAATCCTGCCCTCACCGCCCCGGGCTGGCGGTCCAAAACCATCAACGTGATCGAAACCATCGCGATCGGCACGGCCGGTGGCGGGTTGTTCTATTGGACCCAGCTTCCGGGCGGGCTGATCACCGGCGCGATGGTGGCAGTCGCGGCCGCGGGGCTCGCGGGCCGCAAGATGGGGCTGCCTCCGCCGCTCTCGCACATCGTGTTGATGGCGCTCGGCGTCTCGCTCGGTTCGATGGTGTCGCCGGCGATGATCCACAATCTGTCGTCCTATCCGCTGACGATCGGATTGCTGGCGGTCGCGACCTTCTGCGCCACCTTCGGCAGCAGCATTTATCTGCAGCGGGTCCACGGCTGGGATCGCACCTCGGCGCTACTCGCCGGCAGCCCCGGGGCGCTGTCGCAGATCATCATGCTGGCGACCGAGCGCAAGGCCAACGTGCCGGGCATCGCCGTGGTGCAGATCATGCGAGTGATCATTCTGACCAGCGCAGTGCCGCTGTTGCTGGCGGCGACAGGCATGATGGCGCACGGACCGCTGCCGTCGCGCGGCCCAGAGGCGACGCCGCTGGTTCTGATCGAGCTCTGCGTGGTGGCGATCGGCGCGTCGCTGCTGCTGCGGCTGATCAACTTCCCGGCGAGCTGGATGTTCGGCGCGATGCTCGGCTCCTCGGTGCTGCACGGCTCCGGGCTGGTCGAAGGAACGCTGCCGCAATGGGCCTATCTGCCGGCGCTGGTCGGGATCGGCACCCTGATCGGCTCGCGCTTCGGGGCGATCAAGCTGCGCACCATCCTCAGCTATCTGGGCGCCGCGCTCGGCTCGTTCGCGGTGGCGATCGCGATTTCGACGGTGTTCGTGGTGGCCATCATCCTGACCACGCCGGTGCGGCTGGCCGACCTCGTAGTGGCGTTTTCACCGGGCGCGATGGACGCCATGATGGCGCTTGCCCTGACGCTGCACATCGATCCGGTGTTCGTCGGCGCGCATCATCTGTCACGCTTCATCTACGTGTCGATCGTGACGCCAGGGATCGTGCATTGGTTCGGACGCAGCCCGGACGATCTCGACGATTGAGATTGCGCCGTCAGCGCCGCATCCGGACGATGCCCCAGCCGGCAAGTGCCGCCAGCGCCAGCGATACCAGCACGTTGTAGCCGGCGAGCGAGAGGCCGAGGAAGCGCCACTGCACCTCGTCGCAGCGCACGACTTTCACCTTGTCGAGCTGGTCGAGTAGACTGCCGGCCTTGCCGAGATCGAGCACCGGCCCGCTGCAGTCGGTCGGGCCGGCCCAGAATTTCCACTCGACGCCTGCATGATAGGCGCCGAGACCGGCATTGCCGAGCGCCAGCAGCGCCACGACGGCGAGGCCTGACAGCAGCAGCGAACCCGGTGCCTCGCGCCACGCCGCGAAGGCCAGCAGCGCTGCGAGCGGGATCCCCACATAATACGCGTAGCGCTGCTCCAGGCAGAGCGGGCAGGGCTGCAGGTCCAGCGCGAGCTGGAAATACCAGGCGGCACCGAGCGCCGCGGCGGCGATCACCGCGTAAGTGAGCGCGACGTTCTGGGCGATGCGCGCGCCGCGCGCCAGCCGGGCGCCGATGCGGGATTGTTCGACGAGATTGGCCGTCACGGTGATCTCCGGATCTGCCGCGTCGTATCGCGCAGCCGCGGCGCTGTCGAGACGGCCGCCGATCAAACCGCGGTGTAGGCGCCGCGCTCGGCCCGCCGGGTTGACCCGGACTCCCCGGCCGCTATAGTCCCGGCCGCTTCGCTGCCGGCTCGTCCGGCGGCGCGGGCCCCTGTGGCGGAACTGGTAGACGCGCTCGACTCAAAATCGAGTTCCGCAAGGAGTGCTGGTTCGATCCCGGCCAGGGGCACCATTCGGCTCTGTTCGTCTTGCCGGCCTCTGGCTTTATCGAGCTTTCTGTCCCAATCGGCTCAGAAGCCCCCCGCCAGTCTCCGGCAGGTCTTTTCCAGGCGCTCCTTGAACTCGTTCATCTGATCGTTGAGCTGATCGAGCTCGTCGTCGGTCAGATCGGCAAACACCACATCGTTGACCGAGCATTCGTCCACCGTCATCGCAGCAATCTGCTTGGTGGCCTTGTCGGACAGCGACAGCTTCACGACCCGCGCGTCGGTCGGATCGGTCAGCCGCCGCACCAGCCCCTTCTTCTCGAGCAGCTTGGTCTGAGTGGTGATGAACGACGGGTCGACGTGAAGGGCCCGCGCGACATGGCGGACCGAAACGCCGTCCGCTTCGTCGAGGCCCTTGATGGTCATCATGATCGAGACCTGCGGTCCGGTGATACCGAGGTCTTTGGCGAAGAAGGTCCGGATTTCGTCGAGGAAGATGTGGATGCTGGCAATCGTCGCGGTGAAGCGCCGTGCTGTTTCCGGCTGTACCGACGACCGCGAAGGTACAGGGCTGAGCTTGGTCTTCTCTCGCATCCCGATTCCGGCGCTCCATGTGCGAATGAGAGGTAATGTATTCTACACGGTTGAGTGGATTAGGTAATGGGCAAAACTGCGGCGCTTGTTGCCTTGCAGTGCGTCATTTGCCGCTTGCCGGGACGCTCACTTCAGCCCGTTCCAGACAACCACTCGTTCTGTATCGCGAGGCCATCGGCGGGACTGTCGAGCCCCGCCTTCGCTGCGTTGCGGCATCTGTATTGCGAAGGATAAATTCCTTGCGGCGCGCGCAAGCGCTGACGGGCGGGCGTGTGTTGCGCGTGTTGCGCAAATACCACGCTAACTACAAATCAGATCAGTGAGTTCATAAACGAATTTGCTCAGGTGATAAAATCAATCATGATCTTTCCGTGACGGGTGGGGCAAAACACGAATCGTCCCGTCACGTGCGCCGCGCATCGAGGCCGGCGGACATCGAAGTACCAGGGCCGACCTCAGGCATCGACCTGCAGGCCCTTCCACTTTGTAGACCTGGAGGGTCGTATGAAAACCATCAAGTTTCTGGCCCTGAGTTCGGCCGCGGCGGTGATCGCCGTTGGGAGCGCTCAGGCCGCCGATCTGCCGCTGAAGGCCAAGGCCGTTGAGTACGTCAAGGTCTGCTCGATCTACGGGGCGGGCTTCTACTACATCCCGGGTACCGACACCTGCATCAAGCTCGGCGGCTATACCCGCGCCGACGCGACGCTCTACGGCTCCGGCGCCTACAACGCCCCCGCCTGGAACGGCAACGCGGGCCAGAAGAACCGCCTCGCCAACAACTTCATCTTCCGGTCGCGCCAGGATCTCAACATCGACACCCGCACCGCGACCGAATACGGCGTGGTCCGCACGTACTTCGATGCGACCTTCAACTGGACCTCGGGTGACGGCGTCGCCGGTGGTACGCTCGGCGTTTACTATGCCTTCGTGCAGTTCGCCGGCTTCACCTTCGGTAAGGCGGTGTCGCAGTTCGATACGCCCTGGACCGGCTACCCGGGCAACAACACGTCCTTCCTGATCGGCGGTTATGATGACGTCACCGGCATCAACCAGATCTCGTACACCGCGCAGTTCGGCAACGGCGTGTCGGCCGCGATCTCGCTGGAAGATCCGTCGTCCTACCTGCAGTCTGGCCTGTACAACACCAGCAATCCGGGCCTGACGGCTGCTCAGATCAACGCCGCCTATCCGGCTGGCGTGTTCGGCACCAACTCCTACGCCGGCGTCGCTGTTCCGGATATCGTCGGTCAGGTGCGCGTCGACCAGGCCTGGGGCCTGTTCCAGGTGTCGGCCGCGGCGCATCAGCTGCGCGCCAGCTACTACACGCCGTCGCTCGAGACCTCGGGTCACCCGAGCGACACGTGGGGCTACGCCGTCCAGGCCGCCCTGTCGATTAAGAACCTGCCGACCGGCCCCGGCGACAGCTTCAACATCACCGCCACCTACTCGAACGGCGCGACCCGTTACGTCATCGGCGGCGTCGGCCCGAACTCGTTCGCGATCTACGGCAACTCCGGCCTCGCCGGCGTGTATCAGAGCATTGCTTTCGCCAGCGCGCCGGACGGTGTGTTCGGCGGCCTGAACAACGTCGTCGGGACCAACATCGAGAAGACGACCGCCTGGGGCGTGCGTGGTGCGTTCAACCACAACTGGAACCCCTACTGGTCGAGCTCGCTGTTCGGATCGTACAGCGCGGTGGACTTCAACTCGAACGCTACGGCTCTGATCTCGACGGCTTACGGCACGCCGTACAATCCGAACTTCCGGATTGCGCAGATCGGCACCGTCACCCGCTGGACTCCCGTCAAGAACCTGACGCTGTCGGGCGAAGTCATGTACACCTACCTCGATCAGGCCAACAGCGGCCTCGTCGTCCTGACGGCGCCGGGCGCCACCAAGCCGGCGGGCGCGACCTACGAGTACAAGGACCAGGGCGTCTGGAGCGGCAACCTCCGCGTTCAGCGCACGTTCTGATCCTCGTCCCCGAGACGAAATCAGTCAGACAGCCATCGAACCCCGGCGGGCAACCGCCGGGGTTTTCGTTTGCATTCGCGCGATCGATGCGAGTTGTCCGACGGAAGTCGCGCCGCGAGGTGATGATCGGGTGGCGGGCTGATTGGTAACGATGTGCAGACGACGTGCCACGACCTCGAAACCACGCGTGTGTACGGCGTGCATCGCTGCGAGGAAATGTCAGATCCGAACGCCTCGTGAACAATAGATGAGTAAATCACCTATTGAACTCAACGGAAATGATCATATACTTGTTCATGCGCGGCGTGCTCTCGCCGAGCCTGAGCGAAGGAGATCGCTACGACTTCTTTCCTTCTGTAATACCTCCAAGAAACCTCCGGCAATGCCCTGCCGGAGGTTTTCGAGTTTCTGAGGGTCCAAGATCGCCTCGCTTGGCGTCCTTGAAGAGATTTCGCCTCGAGCCGGCGCTCAAGCTGAGCAGCCTTGCGACGGCGGAATGTCTGCGTCTGCCGAACCGGCCCCTCGTGGTGCACGCATCCATGAGCCTCCGACGTGGCCAAGAGAGCGTGACAAATCAATGTCCTAGCGGTCCGCGAGCGGCAGCCGCCCGATGGCCTCGGCAAACGATTCGACACGCTTCTCAAGAACGCTTTGGCGTCTTCGCCGATGGTTGCATGGCTCTTTTCGGCGAACCGATTAGACGAATCGGATCAACCACTTCAGCGGGCGGTCCGCCCGCGATCAGAAAGCGCCGTGATGGTCCTCGACAGCTCTCGCGTCCTTGCTCCCCACCTCCGTGCGAAGATCATGACGGCGGCCGATGCGGCGGCCCAGATTCCGTCCGGCGCTCATGTCGGGATGAGCGGCTTCACCGGCGCCGGCTATCCCAAGCTGCTGCCGCTGGCGCTCGCCGAACGCATCAACGCACATCACGCGCGGGGTCAGAAATTCAAGGTCAGCGTCTGGACCGGCGCCTCCACGGCGCCGGAGCTGGACGGCGCACTCGCCAAGGTCGACGGCATCGAGATGCGGTTGCCGTATCAGTCCGATCCGACCTGCCGCAAACGCATCAATTCCGGCCGGATGGAATACATCGACATCCATCTGTCGCATGTCGCCCAGCACGTCTGGTTCGGTTTCCTCGGCAAGCTCGACATCGCCATCGTCGAGGTCGCGGGCATTCGCGAGGACGGCAGCCTGATCCCGTCGTCGTCGATCGGCAACAACAAGACCTGGCTCGACCTCGCCGACAAGGTGATCCTCGAGGTGAACTCCTGGCAGGACATCCGCCTCGAAGGCATGCACGACGTGTATTACGGCACGCAGCTGCCGCCGCATCGCAAGCCGATTCCGATCGTCGCCTCGGGCGACCGCATCGGCGAGCAATATCTGCGCTGCGATCCGTCCAAGATCGTCGCGATCGTCGAGACCAATCTGCCGGACCGCAACTCCGCATTCTCGGCACCCGACGAGGCGTCGCAGGCGATCGCCGGCCATATTCTCGAATTCCTCGGTCACGAGGTGAAGAAGGGCCGTCTGCCGCCGAACCTGCTGCCGCTGCAGTCCGGTGTCGGCAATGTCGCCAACGCGGTGATGGCCGGACTCGAAGAGGGCCCGTTCGAAAACCTCACCGCATACACCGAGGTGCTGCAGGACGGCATGCTGCAGCTCCTGCGCAAGGGCAAGCTGACCCACGCGTCGGCCACCGCGCTGTCGCTGTCGCCCGAAGGCTACGACGAATTCCTGCGCAATCTCGACTTCTACCGCGAGCGCATCGTGCTGCGGCCGCAGGAAATCTCCAACCATCCCGAGGTGATCCGCCGGCTCGGTGTGATCGCGATGAACGGACTGATCGAGGCCGACATCTACGGCAACGTCAATTCGACCCACATCACCGGCACCAGCATCATGAACGGCATCGGCGGCTCGGGCGATTTCGCCCGCAACAGCTTCCTGTCGTTCTTCATGACGCCGTCGGCCGCCAAGGGCGGCAAGATCTCGTGCATCGTGCCGATGGCCTCGCATGTCGACCACACCGAGCACGACGTGCAGGTGATTGTCACCGAGCAGGGCCTCGCCGATCTGCGTGGTCTGTCGCCGAAAGCCCGCGCCAAGGTCATCATCGAAAACTGCGCGCACCCCACCTTCAAGCCGGCGCTGAAGGAATACTACAAGCGCGCGCTGGAATACTCGCCCGGGCTCCACACCCCGCACATCCTCGACGAGGCGCTGACCTTCCTGCCGAACTGGATGGCCAACAAGGCGGCGCGAGAAGCCTGGCGCGAGGACGCGGTGGTGCAGGCGGATGTATGGCGGTGAAAGCGCTGACCTGACAACTGGCACAACCCTCATCCTGAGGAGCGGCCTCTTGGCCGCGTCTCGAGGATGAGCTGATGAAACCGCGGCCCATCCTTCGAGACGCCGCGCTTTGCGCGGCTCCTCAGGATGAGGATGTGCCTGAGGCGGGACTCGGATCGCGCTACTCCGCCGCCTGCAGTCTCGCCGCCTTCTTCTTTGGTGCGATCCAGAACGCATCGGGCCGGTCGAACAGGAAGCGAGCGCCGGTTTTCAGCGCCAGCCACCAGATGACCAGCGCGCCGACCACGCCGGCGATGTTGACCAAAATCGCGATCACGCCGAGATCGAGGAAGCCGCCGAATTTCAGCAGCAGCGACCGGCTGATCGCCATCGGCAGAAAGAACGCCAGATAGATCACGATCGAATGCTCGCCGCAGAACCGCAGGCCATCGAGCCAGCGCTTCTCCGCCAGCAGCGTGCCGACCGTGATGATGGCGCAAGCGCCCGCGAGGCCGAGCACCAGCGAGATCAGCGGCCATTCGCTGACGCCGACATGGACCAGCGCGGCATTCACCACCGCCCAGACCGCAAGTCCCGCGAGCGCCAACGCCGGCCGGGCGCGGGCCGCATCCGAGAACGCGAAGACATGCCGGGCGAACAGATAGCCGGTGTAGAAATAGAAGAACCGCGCGCAGAATTCGTCCGGCACCATCCAGCCGGTCTGCACATGCAGCGATTCCAGCACCGCCGCGATTGCCCAGATCAGCAGCGGCGGCAGGCCGCGCGTCGCCTTGGTGACGACGAAGAAGATCGGCAGCAGGTAGATGAACCACAGCGTGCCGAACGGGTCGATGAACGACAGCGCATACAGCTTGGCGACGCCCGCCCAGCCCATCTCGGCCGCGAAGCTCGGCGCCTTGACGGCGAACTGGATCGTCACCCACAGCACGTAGAAGTAAGCGAAGTGCACCACCTTGCGGTCCAGATAGGTCCGCCAGTCGCGGTCGATCACCACCGCCAGGAACAGGCCGGAGATCAGGAAGAAGTCCGGCATCCGGAACGGCTTGGCGAACTCGACCACGTAGTGCATGAAACTGGTCTGGCCCGCGGCCGCTTCGACGCCCAGCACCGAATGCATCATCACCACCATGATGATGCAGATCCCCTTGGCGTAATCGACCCAGTCGACGCGGTCGCCGTGCATGCGCGCCGGAGCATGTGTGCCGTTCGCGGTCATCATTGTTCCTGTCTGATGCGGCTCGGTCGCATCTTCCGCATGATCGGTTGCGTTAGTGTTGCGCGGATCAAGGAATGTGCCGGGTTTGGTGGATTGTGATCGCCGCGGCGGTTTTGCCGCGGATTATGGTTTCTGTTAACCAACCGCGCCGTTCAGCCCCCGAGTGATCCTTGCCCCGAACTTTCGACACGCCGCTTCCGATCGATGATGCCCTCGGTGATCTGACCTCCGCGCTCGCGGCCGGCAGCACCGCCGTGCTGGTCGCGCCGCCGGGCGCCGGCAAGACCACGCGGGTGCCGCTGGCATTGCTCGATGCGCCGTGGCTGCAGGGGCAGAAGATCATCGTGCTGGAGCCGCGCCGCATTGCCGCGCGCGCCTCCGCGGAGCGGATGGCCAAGACACTTGGCGAGAAGCCCGGCGAGACCGTCGGCTACCGCGTCCGGTTCGGCTCGAAAGTGTCGCGCGCGACGCGGATCGAGGTCGTCACCGAAGGCATCTTCACCCGGCAGATCCTCGACGATCCGGAACTGTCCGGCGCCGGCGCCGTGCTGTTCGACGAGTTTCACGAGCGCTCGCTCGATGCCGATCTGGGATTGGCGCTGGCGCGCGACGCGCAGCAGGGCCTGCGTGAAGATCTGCGCATCCTGGTGATGTCGGCGACGATCGATGGGGCGCGTGTCGCCAGGCTGCTCGGCGATGCGCCGGTGGTCGAAAGCCTTGGGCGCGCGTTTCCGGTCGAGACCCGCTATCTCGGCCGCCGCAGCGATGCGCCGATAGAGCGGCAGATGGCAGAGGCGATCGCGTCGGCATTGCGCGGCGATGCCGGCTCGGTGCTGGCATTCCTGCCCGGCGCCGCCGAGATCCGGCGCACCGAGACGATGCTGCGCGAAAGGGTGCAGGACCCGGCGGTCGAGATCGTGCCGCTGTTCGGCGCGCTCGACGCCGCCGTGCAGGACCGCGCCATTCAGCCGGCGCCGAAGGGGCATCGCAAGGTGGTGCTGGCGACCTCGATCGCCGAGACCTCGCTGACCATCGAGGGCGTGCGTATCGTGGTCGATTGCGGGCTCGCCCGCGTGCCACGCTACGAGCCGGATCTCGGGCTGACGCGGTTGGAAACGGTGCGGGCCTCGCGCGCGGCGGTCGATCAGCGCCGCGGCCGTGCCGGCCGTATCGAGCCCGGCGTGTGCTACCGGCTGTGGGACGAGCCGCAGACCGCGTCGCTGCCGGCCTATACGCAGCCGGAAATCCTCAGCGCCGATCTGTCGTCGCTGCTGCTCGATCTGGCGCAATGGGGCGTCGCCGATCCGGCCTCCCTGGCGTTCCTCGATTCGCCGCCGGCGCCCGCGCTGAAGGAGGCGCGCGAGTTGTTGCGCGAGCTCGGCGCGCTGGATGCCGACGGCCGCATCACCGACGAGGGCCGTGCGCTACGGGCGATGGCGCTGCCGCCGCGGTTGGCGCGGATGATCGTCGATGCGGCGCGTTTCGATCATGCCGAGGCGGCCGCCGAGATCGCCGCGATCCTCACCGAGCGCGGACTCGGCGGCGACAGCGCCGACCTCGATGCCCGCCGCGACAACTTCCGCCGCGACCGCTCGCAACGCGCGACGAGCGCGCGACAGATGGCGGAGAGGTGGGCGAGGCAGGCGTCTTCGTCTTCACCTTCCCCCTTGCGGGGCGCCTCTTCTCCCTCCCCGCAAGGGGGAGGGGAGTCACGCCGGGGTTCAGGGCGAGGTGTCGCCGCACAAAGAGAAGTAGCCGGCGAGGAGCTCAGCTCCGGTGTCCTGCTCGCCTTCGCCTTTCCGGATCGCGTTGCCAAGAACCGCGGCAATGGCTCGTTCGTGCTCGCCAATGGCCGCGGTGCCAGTGTTGAGCAGACGTCGGCGCTGGCGCGTGCGCCATATCTGGCGGTCGGTGAGCTCACCGGCACGGCGGCGCACGGGCGTATTTTGTTGGCGGCGCCGATCACGCTGGCGGAAATCGAACGGCATTTCGGCGATCAGATCACCGACGCGGACGACGTCACCTTCGACCGCGCCGCGATGGCGCTGCGGGCGCGGCGGCGGCGCGCGCTGCATGCGATTACGTTCTCCGAAGCGCCGCTTGCGCTGGCGCCATCCGAGCACACCGCGCGCGTGCTGGCCGATGGGCTGATCGCTGCCGGGCTCGACCGGTTGCCGTGGTCGAAGCAGCTTCAGCAATGGCGCGGGCGGGTGATGTTTCTGCGCAAGGCCGAGGGCGAACCGTGGCCAGATCTGTCGGACGACGGCCTTGCCGCGCAGCGCGAGGCTTGGCTGGTACCGGCGCTGTTCGACAAGACCGGGCTCAAGGACATATCGGCCTCGGACCTGTCCGATGCGCTGATGAACCTGCTGCCGTGGGAGTTGCGCAGCCGGCTCGATCGTGAGGCGCCGACGCATTTCGAGGCGCCGACCGGCAGCCATCTGCCAATCGATTACGAGGCCGAACAGGGGCCGACGATCGCGGTGCGGCTGCAGGAGCTGTTCGGGCTGACGACGCATCCGTCGGTTGCCGGCGGCAAGGTGCCGCTGGTGCTCGAATTGCTGTCGCCGGCGCATCGTCCCGTGCAGGTCACGCGCGATCTGCCGGGCTTCTGGCGCGGCTCCTATGCGGGCGTGCGCGCCGATCTGCGCGGCCGCTATCCGCGCCATCCCTGGCCGGAGGATCCGGCGAGCGCACCGCCGACACGGCGCGCCAAGCCGCGCGGGACGTAAACGTCGCGCTGGCTTCATCGGCGCCGCCAGTTCCAAGGCGGCCATTAAGTCTTCGCTCACCCTTTTGGTCAAAATAAACGGCGGCGAGGTCCGCGTCGGTCGCGGGCGGCGCGGGCGCGTGATCCAATCGCGCCGTTCAGGCTGGTGTGAGTAGGCGTGATGCGTAACATCCTGATGATCGCTGTGGTGCTGGCGTTTCTCGGCACCGCCATGGCGCAGATGGCCGATCGTATGATGCCGGCGCCGGCGCAAGCCAGCGTCGCCCACAAGGCGACGATCGGAATGTCATCGAACGCCGCGACGCGCAGCGTTGCCATCCCGCGCGATGCGCGCGGCCATTTCCAGACCGATGGACGGATCGACGGTCAGCGTATCGGCTTCATGGTCGACACCGGCGCGTCGGTCGTGGCGCTCAACGAGCGATCGGCGGCGCTGTTCGGGCTGCGGCCTCGGCCGTCGGAGTACACCGCCAAGGTCTCGACTGCCAACGGCTCCGTCAAGGCGGCGCGGACTCGGCTGGCGATGCTCGACGTCGGCGGACTCATCGTCCGCGATGTCGATGCGCTGGTGCTGCCCGACGAAGCGCTGTCGGAAAATCTGCTGGGCCTGTCGTTTCTGTCGAAGCTGAAGCGCTTCGAATATGCGAATGGCCAGATGGTTCTCGAGCAGTAGGGCGATTTGCCTCGCAGCATTGCCGGAACCTTTTGCTGAAAATCAGACGAGTTCCGCCGGAACAGGATTACTACTCTGGTGTTTCCTCCCCGCTTTTCACCACCCAAGGAGGAGACATCCATGAAGCTCGGTTATGCCCTGGCGGCGCTTACCGCCGCCACGATTGCGCTGCCGTCGGTCGCGTCCGCCGAAACCACCGTTATCAAGAAGGTGTATCGCGACGGTCCGCGCGCTGAAATGCGGCACCACGATCGAGGCTGGCACCGCGGCTGGGATCGTCACCATCACCGTCACGGCGACCGCGTCGTCGTGATCAAGAAGCATCGCTACTAAGCGGCTCGGACACATTCTTCGAGGCGGGGCGGCGGATCGTTCAGATCTGCCGCTCCGCTTCTTTGCGTTGAGGACTCACCCTCGACGTATCAGCATGTCCTTGGCGGCCAGCAGCCCGCCCCCCGCGATCAGCAGGGCGGCGAGCCCCAATGCCGTCGTCGGCTGCGCGTAGCCGGCCAGAATCAGGAAGCCGGTCGAGAGCAGCGGCGTCGCATAGGACGCTGCGCCCAGGACGCGGATATCGCCGCGCTTCATCCCGATATCCCAGGCGTAGAACGCCGCGCCGACCGGTCCGACGCCGAGCGCGATGATCGCCAGCCATTGCGAGATGCTTTGCGGCCAGACCGTCGTCTCGATCGCGCCGTGCACCAGCGCCGCAAGCACGGCCGTCGCCAGGCAGAAACCTGCCACCGCATCGGTCGGCACGGCCTTGAGCCGGCGCGACAGAACCGAATAAGTTGCCCACACGAACGCCGCCACGAACGCGGCGGCGAGTCCAGGCCAATGGGCCCGGTCCAGCGTGGCGCCGCTTCCGAGCAGGAGCAGCGCGGTGCCGGCGAGCCCGAGCAGAGCGCCGGCGAGGTGATGCGGCTTGAGCCGCTCGCCCGGCAGCGCCGAGGAGAACAGCACGATCAACAGCGGCCATAGATAGTTTAGCAGCCCGGCCTCGGCCGGCGGCGCGAGGCGCAGCGCCAGAAAATACAGCGCGTGATAGCCAAACAGGCCGCCGACACCGACCGCCCAGACCAGCGGCGGCTGCCGCAGTGCCTGGATCGCACCGGGGCGTACGATCCAGCCCGTCCCGGCCGCCAGCGCGCCGATCGCGAAGGTCATCGCAGCGAGCTGAAATGGCGGGATCGTTCCGGTCCCCACCGTCATCACCGCGAGCAACGACCACATCAGAATGGCGGAGAGTCCGATCAGTGTTGCGGTCCGCGGCGTCATCGTCGGTTCGTTGGCTGCTGTCGTTGAAAAGGAGAGGGCGGACCGCGGGACGGTCCGCCCTCGAAGATCCGGCGAGGCGAGTGGCCTCACGTCATGTACTGGCCGCCATTGATGGTCAGCGTCGAGCCGGTGATGAATCCGGCGTCTTCTCCCGCCAGGAACACCACGGCGCGTGCGATCTCGTCGGCTTCGCCGAGCCGGTTGCACGGGATCAGCGGCAGGATCGCTTTCTCCAGCACATCCTTCGGCACCGCCTGGACCATTTCGGTATTGATGTAGCCCGGGCAGATCGCGTTCACCGTGATGCCGCCGCGCGCATTCTCCAGCGCCAGCGCCTTGGTGAAACCGATGTCGCCGGCCTTTGCGGCCGAGTAGTTGACCTGACCGAACTGTCCCTTCTGGCCGTTGATCGACGAGATGTTGACGATGCGCCCGAACTTGCGCGCGCGCATGCCTTCGATCACCTGGCGGGTCATGTTGAACAGCGAACCGAGATTGGTGTTGATCACCGCATTCCACTGCTCGAGCGTCATCTTGTGGAACGCGGTGTCGCGCGTGATGCCGGCATTGTTGACGAGAATATCGATCGGACCGAGATCGGCCTCGACCTGCTTCACGCCCGCCGCGCACGCGTCAAACGAACTCACATCCCACTTATATACCGGAATACCCGTCTCATCTTTGAATCGTTCTGCCGCCGAATCATTGCCCGCATAAGACGCTGCGACCGCATGGCCTGCGGCCTTCAACGCCTTGCTGATTGCTGCACCGATTCCGCGCGTCCCCCCAGTCACCAACGCTACACGCGCCATTTCAAAATCCCTCCCGCAATGCTCTTTCTTTTCTAGAATTCGATTGTGTCGTCCTGACTAAAATCCGCCCGCTGACGAACATCAAGCAAAAACGCCCGGCAATCTGCCGGGCGTTTGAACATTCGTTGATGCACTGCACCTTGTAGCGAGTGTTGCAACATCATGCCGCATCGGCGGCGCGATGATGCCTCAATCGCGCGCGAGGCACATCGCGATTCCCATACCGCCGCCGATGCACAGCGTCGCGAGTCCCTTCTTCGAATCGCGCTTCTGCATCTCGTGGAGCAGCGTTACCAGCACGCGCGCGCCGGATGCGCCGACCGGATGACCGATCGCGATCGCGCCACCATTGACGTTGACCTTCGACACGTCCCAGCCGAGATCCTTGTTCACCGCGCAAGCCTGCGCGGCGAACGCTTCGTTGGCTTCGATCAGATCGAGATCGCCGATCGACCAGCCGGCCTTCTTCAGCGCCGCGCGCGAAGCCGGGATCGGGCCGGTGCCCATGATCTTCGGATCGACGCCGGCATGCGCCCACGACACGATGCGGGCGAGCGGCGTCTTGCCTTCCTTCGCGGCCTGGCTCGCTTTCATCAGCACCACGGCAGCGGCCCCGTCGTTGATGCCGGAGGCGTTCGCCGCGGTGACGGTGCCGTCCTTCTCGAACGCCGGCTTCAGCTTGGTCATCGCCTCGATGGTGGCGCCGTGACGGGGATATTCATCGGTGTCGACGACGATGTCGCCCTTGCGGGTCTTGATCGTCACCGGCGCGATCTCGTCCTTGAACTTGCCGGCCTTCTGCGCCGCTTCGGCCTTCTGCTGCGACGAGACTGCAAACTCGTCCTGCTGCTGACGGGTGATCTGATACTGCCGAGCGACGTTCTCGGCGGTGTTACCCATGTGATAGCCGTTGAAGGCGTCCCACAGACCGTCCTTGATCATGGTGTCGATGAACTCGACGCCGCCCATCTTCACGCCACCGCGCAGATACTGGGCATGCGGGGCCATGCTCATCGATTCCTGTCCGCCGGCGACGACGACGTCGGAGTCGCCGTTCATCAGCGCCTGATAGCCGAGCGCGACGGTACGCAGGCCGGAGCCGCACAACTGATTCACGCCCCAGGCGGGGCTTTCAACCGGAATGCCGGCCGCGATCGACGCCTGACGGGCGGGGTTTTGGCCCTGCGCGGCGGTGAGGATCTGCCCCATGATGACTTCGGAGACGCGGCCGGGCTCGATGCCGGCGCGTTCGAGCGCAGCCTTGATGGCAACGGCGCCGAGATCATGCGCCGGCGTATTGGCGAAGGCGCCGTTGAAGCTTCCGACAGCGGTGCGTGCAGCGCTGACGATGACGACATCGTCCGACATGGACATCTCCTGGGGCTCGGGTTGTTTGAACGAATTGGTTGGACGGCGGGTGCCGGTTAGGTCGGCCAGCGTCGGCGGCCATCCTGAGAATGCGGCCCCTGCGTGTCAATCGGGGACGCGGTCTTCCTGCTTATAAAGTCACGCGCCCGGCACGGTTCAAGGCACTTTGTGCCTGCCGATTAACCGCCGGCGCACAAAACGGTAGCCGAACCGCAATGGAAGTGCTTACTTTATTGCATTGCGTCTCTGCCCCGTCGTCGGGAGCGGCGGGTTCCTTTCCTCCATGCGTGTGGGTGCCATGGCGAAATCAGACCAACCAACGACAATCAAAAAATACGCGAACCGGCGGCTCTACAACACCGGCACCAGTACCTACGTAACACTCGAAGATCTCGCCGCGATGGTGAAGGAAGGCGAGGACTTTCTCGTCTACGACGCCAAGACCGGTGACGACATCACCCGCTCGGTGCTGGCGCAGATCATCTTCGAGCAAGAGAACAAGGCAGGTCAGAACCTGCTTCCGACCACTTTCCTGCGCCAGCTGATCCGCTTCTACGGCGACAGCATGCAGATGGTGGTGCCGAAATATCTCGAGCAGTCGATCGACTCGCTGACGCGCGAGCAGGAGAAATTTCGCAAGCAGATGACTTCGACCTTGAGCATGACGCCGTTCGCGCCGCTTGAGGAAACTGTCCGCCGCAACATGGAGCTGTTTCAGCAGACCTTCAACATGTTCGTGCCGCGCAAGCCGAACCAGGAGGTCGAAGTGGAAGCGGGCGGCGCCGAGCCGGCGCGCGATGCGGACAATATCGACGACCTTCGTCGCCAGATGAAGGACATGCAGGACCGGCTCGATCGGATGTCGCTCGATCATCCGAAGAAGGACGAAGCGTAGGCCGCTTCGTCATAGCCCGGACTTCACGAGCAGGCGAAGTGATCGCTAGTCAGTGATGACTTCGCCTGTGCGATCCCGGTTGATACCTGGTGATCCCTGGCTCGTGACCCTGAACGTCAGCGCCGCTCACTTCGCCGCGCGGGCGCCGATCGAGGCGGCGTCGGGTGCGCCTGCTTTTTGCCAGGGACGATGCTGCGAAGCGAGGCCGATCAGCCGGCCCTGGATGTAGTCACAGCCCCAGCCGCGCAAGAGTGCCGCCGACTCGTCGTCCTGCACCCATTCGGCCACCGTCTTGATACCGAGCCGACGCGCCAGATCGATCAACGTCTGCACGAAGGCGCGGTCATCCGCAGAGCGGGCGATGTTCTGAACGAAGGCGCCGTCGATCTTGACGATATCGACGCCGAGATTGCGCAGGTTGCGAAACGAGGTGTAGCCGGCGCCGAAATCGTCGATCGCGATCCTGGCGCCGAACTTCTTCAGCCGGGTCACGAAGCCACGGACCTCGTTGAGGTCCTGGATCGCGACGGTCTCGGTGATCTCGACGATCAGCCGCTCGGCGACGCCGGGATGCGCCAGCATCAGCGACTCGATCCCGGCCCACCAGTCGGCATCCATCGTGGTGTCGGGTGAGATGTTCAGGCTGAGCGTCGTCTGCGGCGCGGCGGCGAGCTCGGCCACCACCAGCTCGAGGACGCGATGGTCGACCAGCCGGATCAGCCCGAGCCGTTCGGCCACCGGCACGATATCGGGGGCGAGCAGCACCTGGCCGTCGTCCTGGACCATGCGGACGAGGCATTCGTGGAAAGCCGGCCCGCGGGATGCGGCGTCAACCACTGGTTCGTAGGCCAGCACGATACGCCGCTCGTTGAGTGCGGTGACGATCTCGTCGGTGACGCGAATGTTGACGCGGCGCTGGGCGTCGCGTTCGACGTTCGGGCGCCACATCGACAGCGTGCCGCAGCGGCGATGCTTGGCGGCCGACAGCGCCTCCTGGGCGCGGTTGATCGCTTCTTCGGCGGTGCGGGCGTGACGTGGCGATGCCACAGCGCCGATCGACGCGGTGACCGACACCGGCCCGGAGCGGGTCGGTACGATCTCCTCGCCCACCGCGGCGAGGAAGCGCTCGGCCGCGACCTGGGCGTCGTCGGCGGTGCAGTTCTTCAGGATCAGGCCGAATTTGTTGCCTGAGAATCGGCCGAGCTGATCGCCGGAGCGGAGCCGCGCGCGAATCCGCTGCGCGACCGTGCAGATCACCTCGTCGGCGACATCGAAGCCGAACGAATCGTTGATCCGCGCCAGATGGTCGAGGCCGATCAGCATGAAGCTGAGCCCGTTGCGGAAGCGCGAGGCCTCCTCGATCGCCTCGGCAAGCGCTGCCACCAGATGAGTGCGGTTGAGTTCGCCGGTCAGCGGGTCATACTGCGACAGCTTCAGAAGCTGCTCGTCGCGGGCATGGCGTTCGTTGTTGACGCGGACGATACCTTCGACGCGCGTGGGCCGGCCGTCCGAGCCCGGATACCAGCAGCCGCTTTCCTCGATCCAGGTCACCGGCGCCGACGTCGTCGCGCGGACGCCGTACTCAATTCGATAAGGCACGCAATTGGCGCCGGCGGCCGCTGCGGTCGTGAGCAGGGCGTCGGTGCGGACCGCACGTGATGGCTCGAGCAGTGCGGCGAACCCGGCTCCGGTCGATAGCGTGTCCGGCGGGACGTCGTGGAACATGTCCGCGGCGCATCCGGTCCAGACCAGCGCGTCGCTCGGTAGATCCCAGACGAAGGCGGCCTGCCCGAGCGCCGCCAGGATCGCGGACGGATCGGGTCCAGCCGGACGGGCGTGCTGCTCGGCGGCGGATCGGGCTGGCGGCACAACTGCCTCGTTTCGGGACGGAATCAGGAGATTCTCCACCCACAATAGGGTGCAGCACGCTGGTCAGGCTAGGCGGAGATCGTTAACAATCTGGAAACCTATTCAGGGCGGGACCTCGGAACGATACTAGGCGACCCGGCATATTGTTTGCGAAGCTTATCACCAGACAAGGCATATGTCCCGAAGCGGTGCAGGTTGAAGGGCGATGACAGGCATCCGGATCGATCAAAGCGACGAGATTCACGGCTTCGACCCGGCTGACGCCGTCGAGGCCGAGCTGATCGAGCCGGTGCCCGCGCCGGTGATGCAGGCACAGCCGCGGATGCGCTACACCGACCGCACAGTGCGGCCCTCGGCGAACTTCGTCGCTCAGTTGATGGCGATTGAAGGCGGTTATCCGCAGACCCGTGGGGTGTTTCGCGCCGAGCCGGATCAGGCCTCGGCGGCGTATCGGTCGACACGCGCCTACGCGGCCGGGCGAACCCGGCGAATGTCCTGACCCAATCCTGACTATCTCAGCGCTGAGGCTGGGGACCCACGGTCTCGTCGGCCGGCTGCAAGGCCGGCGACTGGACACGCGGAGATGCCGTCGTGCCGACTGATGCGGCGACCGGCTGCGGGCGGTCGAGCAAAACGGCTTCGGCGATCGAAGCGGCCGAGCTGGAGGCCGAGGCTTGAGAAGCTGCGGCCGGCGTGGCCGACTGCGTCGGCTCGGAGACGGCCGGCGTCAGGGTCGGCTCTTTGCGAGGCGCGGCTTCGGCTTGAGCTTCGGCGGGCGGAGCCACCGGCGCCTGCCGCGCGGCCCGCGGCTGCGGACGGCGGCGCAGCGCGATCCCGGCGAGGACATCGACCAGCATCAGCGTCGCCAGCAGAAACACGGTGGTGTTGGCGAACTGCGGCAGCATGACGAATTCCGCCACGGTACCGCCGAGCACCAGCAACGACAGCAGATGATCGGTGAGGTATTTGCCGCCTGGCTTGCCTGCCTTGATCACTTCGAACATCAGCAGCAGCGCGCCGAGTGCGACCAGCATGTCGCTCGCCCTGATCGTCCAGACCGTTCCCGAGGGCAGCGCGATGCTGGTCAGCGCGGCGTCGAAGCCGACGCCGGGCATCAGGAAATTGACGATGTTGCAGATCGCGATCGGGATCAGCAGCAGCGGGAAACCGATAATCGACATCGGCGAAGCCTGTTGTTCAGAAAGAGCACGACCATGGAGGCACCCGTCCGGGTGGACGGAGGCTACTCTCTAACGCAACAGTTGGAGCAGATTCGGGCGTGGGCGGCGATTATCAGAGAGTCGCACCCACTGTCGGGGACATGCGGCTCCGATTTCGCACCTGCCGATCAGGGACGCATGGAAGCGATCCATCGGCAGGCCCGCGGGGCGGGCGCGGCAAGGCCGCGCCGCCATAACCTGAGCCTAGGCTCAGGCGTCCTTCTTATTGATGACCTGGCGGCCCTTGTACATCCCGGTCTTGAGGTCGAGATGATGCGGGCGGCGCAGTTCGCCGGAGTCCTTGTCTTCCGCGTAGGTCGGGCGCTTCAGCGCGTCCGCCGACCGGCGCATGCCACGCCGCGAGGGCGAAGTTTTTCTTCTCGGAACGGCCATATCGTTGATCCTTGACGGGATTGATCTCGTCGTCCACGGCGGGACGGCCCGGCACTCGCGCGCAGGCGGAAAGCTAAGGCCGGGCTTATAACGGAAGCCCCGGCGCAATGCTAGGCCTGCGAGCAGCCTAAATCGCCTCAGGAGGCGCTATTTTCGCGCCAGCACGACTGCAGTTCGGCAGATCGGGCCCGCGCCACGTAGGTTGCGGCCAGACGGCGCACGCCCGGACCGGGCTTTTTAGCGCTGCGGATCCGCGGATTGGGCAGGATTGCGGCCATCAGCGCGGCTTCCTGCGCGGTGAGGCGGGCGGCCGACCCGCCGAACGCATAGGCGGCGCCGGCTTCGGCGCCGAACTGCCCGTCGGGTCCCCACTCGGCGATATTCAGATAGAGTTCGAGAATCCGCTGCTTGGACAGCACGAAGTCGATCCAGAGCGCGAGCGGAAACTCCAGCGCCTTGCGCACGACGCTGCGGCCCGGCCACAGGAACAGGTTCTTGGCGACCTGCTGGGTGATGGTGGAACCGCCGCGGGTGGCCTCGCCGTCCTGCATGTCGTCGATCACGTCGCGCACGGAATCCCAGTCGATGCCATGATGGCTGCAGAATTTGGCGTCCTCGGAGGCGACCACGCTGCGCGGCAGGGCCGGCGAAATCCGCTCGATGTCGATCCAGTCGCGCGTCACCGGCGCCCCGGTCAGGCTGCGCCAGATCATCAGGGTCGAGACCGGATGGCCGGCGCTGTACATCAGCGTCAGCACATAGGGTGCCACCAGCAGGAGAAGCAGGACCACAAAGGCCGCGCGCAGCAGGCGTCTCATCCGCTCCGGCCCCGCGCCGGCCCGCCCCGGAGGGCCGCAATCATCGCATTGCCCGGCATCGGCTCGGCTCCCTTGCTGCGTCGCCTCGCCCTGCGCCGAATTGACGAAGACGGCGCCATGGTGAAATGGTCCGGCCGAATTTTATCTGGAGCACTTTCGAATGGCCACCGGCACGTCCACGATCGATTTCGCCAAACGTCTCGACGCTACCGCCGAAGAGACCGAAGCCCTGCTCGGACGGCTGCTGTCCGACGACTTGCTGCCGGACGAGATCGCCCGTCCCCGACGGCTGATGGAGGCGATCCGCTATTCGACGCTCGGCGGCGGCAAGCGGTTGCGTCCGTTCCTGGCGGTCGAGAGCGCCGCGGTGTTCGGCGCCAGCCGCGCCGGTGCGCTGCTGGTCGGCGCCGCGCTCGAATGCATCCATTGCTATTCGCTGATCCACGACGATCTGCCGGCGATGGACAATTCCGATCTGCGCCGCGGACGTCCGACGCTGCACAAGGCCTATGACGATGCCACCGCGATCCTCGCCGGAGATGCGCTGCTGACGCTGGCATTCGACATCATCACCCGCGACGAGGTGCACGCCGACGCCAAGGTGCGGCTTGATCTCAATCGCGTGCTGGCGCGCTGCGCCGGCCTTGGCGGTATGGTCGGCGGCCAGATGCTCGATCTCGCCGGCGAAGGCCGGTTCGGCGATCGCGAACCGGTCGATGTGGCAAAGTTGCAGCAAATGAAAACCGGCGCGTTGCTGCGCTACGGCTGCGTCGCAGGTGCGATCCTCGGCCAGGCGACGGCAGATCAATACCGCGCGCTCGACGATTACGGCCGCGCGCTCGGCGAGGCGTTCCAGATCGCCGATGATCTGCTCGACGTCGAAGGCGATGCCGCCGCTCTCGGCAAGCCGGCCGGTGCCGACGCCGCGCTCGGCAAGACCACCTTCGTCACCCAGCTCGGCGTCGACGGCGCCAAGCAACGCGTCCGCGATCTGATCGCGCGGGCCGACGAGGCGCTGGCGCCGTTCGGCGCCAAGGGCGACGTGCTGCGCGCCGCCGCGCGTTTCGTGGCCGAACGCAAGAACTGATCGCATGACCCGCGAAGCGCCCGAGGACAGCCGCCTCCTGCGCTTTCGCAAACTGCCGCGCGCGGTGCGCGTGGTGTACTCGCGGCCGCGATTGTTCATCTCGATCGCGGTCGGCGTTGTTGCGGCGCTGCTGTTGCCGGCGTGGCTACGGCCGGTGACGCAGGCGCTGATCGCCTGGGACGTCTCGATCGTGGTGTATCTGACGCTCGCGTTCGCCATGATGGCGCGCTGCGGCGTCGACTACATCCGGCGCAATGCGGTGCTGCAGGACGATGGACGTTTCCTCATCCTGCTGGTGACGGCGACCGGCGCATTCGCCAGTATCGCGGCGATCGTGTTCGAACTCGGCGCCGGCCATCGCGGCGGCGCCGAGTTGCTACTTGCCATCGTGACGATCGCGCTGTCCTGGGCGGCCGTGCACACGACCTTCGCGCTGCACTACGCGCATGAGTATTACCGCGGCAGCCAGGCCGGCGGCCTCGCTTTCCCGGGCGGTGACGAGCAGGAAGACGCCGACTATTGGGACTTCGTGTACTTCTCGTTCGTGATCGGAATGACCGCGCAGGTGTCCGATGTCGGGATCACCGACAAGACGATCCGGCGCACCGCGACGGCGCATGGCGTGGCGTCGTTCGTCTTCAACACCGCGCTGGTCGCCCTGATGGTCAATATCGCCGCCAGCGCGCTGTAAGCGGTCAGGCGTCCGTGTCGGGGTCCACGGCGAGCGTGCGGACGATGTCGAGCAGCCTGCGGGCATCGGGGCGCTCGGCGCTGGCGCCCGCCTCGTCGCCGGCTTCGGCGAAGCGGCGATGTTCTTCCTGGCTGCGGCCGAGGAACGCCAGCGGCCACGCAGGAAACGCACGTTCTGGCGCCGGCCCGAATATCACCACCTGAATGTCGCCGTGGCGCTCGTCGCGCTGGATCTTCTCGAACACCATCTCGACGGCGCGGATCTCCCCCTCCAGCAGCTGCGCGAACAGCCCGCGGTCGAACGCCAGCGCGCCCGTCACGCCGAGCAGCCGGTTGTTGCGCCTGGCCGAGACCAGAATGGACCTGATCGCCGCGTCGATGTCGTCGGCTGTGCCGTCGACTCGGTTCCTGCTCCAGTAAATGCAGCGATAGGGCCGGATCGGCATTCAGGCGACCTGGGGGCAGTCGCTGAGGCTGGGGTAGGGTGAGACCTTGCTGACGGAAAGAAAGCCGATGACGTCTTCGGGCGGCAGCGGCCGGCTGATCAGATAGCCTTGCACATGCGTGCAGCCGGCCGTGCTGATCCGCTCCATGTGCTCGGTGGTTTCGACGCCTTCGGCCACCGTTGCCATTCCGAGATTCTGGCCGAGCGACGCGATCGCCCGCACGATCGCGCGGTTGCCGGGATCTTCCGAGGTGCCGCGTCCGAAGCTCTGGTCGATCTTGATCTTGTCGAACGGGAAGCTGCGTAGGTAGCCGAGCGACGAATAGCCGGTGCCGAAATCGTCGAGCGAGACGCGCACGCCAGTGGCGCGTAGCCGCTGCAGTACGCCGAGCGCAGTGCCGCGTGCATCGAGCATGACGCTTTCGGTGATCTCGAGCTCCAGCCGGCGGGGATCGAGCGTGCTGTCCGCCAGTGCCGACAGCACCGTCGTCGACAGCGCGCGATTGGCGAATTGCACCGCCGAGACGTTGACCGCGACGGTGATGTCGTCCGGCCAGCCCGCCGCGTCGCGGCAGGCGGTGCGCAGCACCCATTCGCCGATCGGGCCGATGATTCCGGTTTCCTCGGCGAGCGGAATGAATTCCATCGGCGAGACCGGCCCGCGCGTCGGCGAATTCCAGCGCAGCAGCGCTTCGAATCCGGTGACGCGTCCGCTCTGCAGGTCGAATTGCGGCTGATACACCAGCGAGAATTCGCGCAGCGCAAGTGCCCGGCGCAGATCGGTTTCCAGCGCGCGGCGCGCCTTCATGGTCTGATCCATGCCGGATTCGAAGATGCAGTAATCCGCGGTGCGGTCCTGCTTGGCGCGATTGAGCGCAAGGTCGGCGTTCTTGATCACCCCGTCGACGTCGGCGGTGTCTTGCGTGAGCGGCGCGATGCCGACGCGGGCGCTGACCTCGATCAGCTGTCCTTCCAGCATA
The DNA here is from genome assembly GCF_048594845.1 of Rhodopseudomonas sp. Classification (GTDB taxonomy): domain Bacteria; phylum Pseudomonadota; class Alphaproteobacteria; order Rhizobiales; family Xanthobacteraceae; genus Rhodopseudomonas. Next base: position 70,977 of record NZ_JBMDXE010000317.1, read on the forward strand.
TAGGGTCGGCTCAGCAGATCGCGCAGCCGTTTCGCCAGAGCGATTGCGGAGCCGGGCTGGATCCGGCCCGAGTGGATGATGCCGAACTGGTCGCCGTATAACCTGGCGACGACGTCTTCCTCCGACACCGTGGCACGGATTCGCCGGGCCACCAGGCACAGCAGGGCGTCACCGATGTTGCGGCCCAGCGTATCGTTCACGGCCTTGAAGCGGTCGAGATCGATGGTCAGCAGCGCGTAACTCTCGCGCATCGTCTCGGAGTCGCCGAGCAGCTCCTGCAGCCGTTCGCGGAGCAGTTGGCGGTTGCCGAGTTCGGTCAGCCGGTCGGTGCGGGCCAGCTTGGCCTCGCGAGCGGAGCGGTCGAACTGATCGGTGATGTCCTCGCAACTGACGAAATAGCCCGGCGGCAGCGCCATCACTTTGATGCGCAGAGTGCGGCCGTTGACCGTCAGCACCGGCTTCTGGTGGGCCGCTTCGCCCCAGCTCGCGATCTGCAGCCGTGCCAGCAGGTCGCTCGGCGGCGCGCCGTCGAACAGCCGCTCGAAGGCCGGGTTCGTCATCAGCACGCGATCGTCCGGCGCGATCATCGCGAGGCCGGCATCGGAGGTCGCAAAGACCGAGAGCGCCAGCTCAGCAGCCTGTTTCGACGACACCTGACGCGTCGAACTTCGCTTGCGTGAACGCGATTTGCCCGCCTGAGTAATGGAGTGCACCGATCCCATGCAGGAACAAAGCGCCGTGAACCTTGCCAAAGGTATAACTGGTTATATCCCCGTCGGCCGAAAGTGAATTTCGGGTTATCGAAGCGCCGCAGACCTGACTTATCCTTGAATTAAATCGGCGCAACGGATCGCCGGCTTCGTGAGGATCGGCGGCCGCAATGAGCGGCTGGTATCACTTGACGAGCCTTGGTGGCCGCGCGACAGATCATCACGGCCACCCGCCAACAACCTCGCGGTCTCGTGGAAGCAAAATTCCAGATCTTTCTGATGCTGCTGGCGGTGCTGGCCGTCACCGCGCTGCTGGCGCGCCGCTTCAACGTTGCGCCAGCGATTCTGCTGCTGATCGCCGGCATCGCGCTGGCCTTCATTCCCGGCATTCCCAGGATCGAGCTGCCGCCGGAACTCATTCTGCTGGTGGTTCTGCCGCCGCTGATCTACTCGGCCAGCGTTGCGATGAGCTGGCGTGAGTTTCGCGCCAATCTGCGCGCGATCGGCCTGCTGGCGATCGGATGCGTGATCTTCACGGCTTTCGCGGTGGCGCTGGCGACGCACTATCTGCTGGGGCTGGAGTGGAGCGTGGGCTTTCTGCTCGGTGCCATCGTGGCGCCGCCGGATGTCGTGGCGCCGCTGGCGATCGCCCGCAAGCTCGGATTGCCGCGTCGGATCGTCGTCGTGCTGGAAGGCGAGGGGCTGGCCAACGACGCCACCGCACTGATCCTGTACCGCTTCGCACTGGCGGCGATCCTGACCGGAATGTTCTCGCTGCCCAAGGCGTCCGGCACGTTCGTGGCTATTCTGGCCGGCGAGATCGCATTCGGCATCGCGATCGGCTGGCTCAGCCTGCGTCTGCGACGCTGGGCGCGCGACTCGCAGATCGAAATCACGCTGTCGCTGCTGACGCCCTACATCGCGTACTGGATTCCGGAGCATCTCGGCGGCTCCGGCGTGATCGCCACGGTGGCGTGCGGGCTCTACATCTCATGGAATGGCCCGTTGATGATCTCGGCGGCGACCCGGCTGCAGGGCATCTTCTTCTGGGACCTGGTGATCTATCTGATCGAAGGCGTGCTGTTTCTGCTCACCGGCTTCGAGGTCCGGGCGATCCTAGAGCGGTCGAAAGGGGTGCCGTTCGACGAGCTCGTGGCGGCGACGCTGCTGGTCGCCGCGATCGTCATCGTGGCGCGGTTCGTCTGGGTCTATCCGGCAACCTACCTGCCGCATCTGCTGAGCGGGCGGGTCCGCGCGCGTGAGACCGTGCCGTCGTGGCGGGCGACCTTCGTGGTGGCGTTCACGGGGGTGCGCGGTGCGGTGTCGCTGGCGACCGCCCTGGCGCTGCCGTTTGCGCTGCCGGATGGCTCCGGCTTTCCGGATCGCGATCTGATCCTGTTCGTGGCGTTCGGCGTCATCCTGATCACGCTGGTCGGGCTCGGCCTGACGCTGCCGAGCGTCGTTAGGGCGCTGGGCATTTCGCAGGTCGGCGAGAGCGAGCACGTCGTCGAGCACGAGAACGAGATCGCGGCGCGGCGCGAGGCGCTGGCCGCCGCGTTGAAGTCACTGCGGACGATGACCACCGACCGCGACTTGTCGGCCGAAGTGGTGAAGCTGCTGCATGCCCGCCACGACATCCGCGCGCGCCAGCTGCCGAACTCGCTGGATGACGACGCCTAT
>NZ_JBMDXE010000318.1:0-9273 GCF_048594845.1 Rhodopseudomonas sp.
GGCGGATCGTCCGGTTTCGCGCTGATGTTGCACGCTGGCCGGCATGTCGCGCAGGCCGCGATTGATCTGGCCGAGAGCGGTCCGATCCTGGTGATCGCCGGTCCGGGCAATAATGGCGGCGATGGCTTGATTGCCGCGACCGAGCTTGTGGCACTCGGCCGCACCGTCCATGTCATGCTGCTCGGCGGCCGGGAGGCCCTGAAGGGCGACGCTGCGCTGGCGGCGCGGGAGTGGAAGGGACCATTGCTGCCGTTCCTGCCACAGTCGATCGGCGCTCCAGCGCTCATCATCGACGCGCTGTTCGGGTCTGGCCTGAATCGGCCCGTGAAGGATCAGGCCCTGGAGATGATCGAGGCGGTCAACGCCAGTGGCGTGCCGGTGCTTGCGGTCGACCTGCCGAGCGGGATCAACGGAGCGAGTGGCGCGGTGCTGGGCGCGGCGATCAAGGCCCGCGAAACCGTGACCTTCTTCCGGCGCAAGCCGGGGCACCTGCTGGTGCCGGGGCGGCTGTACTGCGGCAAGCTGCGGGTGGTCGATATCGGCATCGATCCAGCGGTCCTGGACGAGATCCGGCCGCAAGCATTCGAGAACGATCCGGACCTTTGGCTCGAGCATTTCCCGATCCCGCGCGCAGACGGCCATAAATACGGCCGCGGCCATGCGGTGGTGATCTCCGGCGAACTCAGCCAGACCGGGGCGGCGCGGTTGGCCGCGCGCGGCGCGTTGCGCGCCGGGGCCGGGCTGGTGACGCTGGCGTCGCCGCGCGATGCGCTGGCCGTCAATGCCGTTGCACTGACCGCCGTGATGGTGCGGGCGATCGACACCTCCGAGGAGCTGGCCGGAATGCTGACCGACCGCCGCTTCAATGCGGTGGGGATCGGGCCGGGGGCGGGGGTCGATGATCGGACCCGGGACAATGTTCTTGCAGCGCTGGCCGCCGGCGCGGGGACTGTGCTGGATGCCGATGCACTGACTGTCTTCGCAGGGAGCCCGGAGGCGCTTTTCGAGGCTATCAAATCCGGTTCCAATCCACAGGTTGTCCTCACGCCCCATGAGGGCGAATTCCCGAGATTATTCAGTGACATGAGCAACAAAAATCCACTTCGATCGAAACTCGAACGAGTTCGCGTAGCGGCGCAGCGTTCGGGCGCCGTGGTGTTGCTCAAGGGGCCGGACACGGTGGTGGCGTCGCCAGACGGCCGCGCCGCGATCGCCTTCAACGCGCCGCCCTGGCTGGCGACCGCCGGCGCCGGCGACGTGCTGACCGGCATCATCACTGGCCTGCTGGCGCAGCGCGTGCCGGCCTTCGAGGCCGCCTGCATCGGCGTCTGGATGCACGGCGAGGCCGCGTGCGAAGCCGGCCCGGGCCTGATCGCGGAGGACCTCACCGAGACGCTGCCGGCGGTGACACGGCGGGTCTATGACGAACTCGGCGTCGAGTTTTGATGCCTCCGCAAAGTTTCGGAATCGCTGAGGCTTGGAACCTGATCTTCAGGTGACAAGATAGCTCCGTACCAATCGCGGCGCCGACCATTTTGCGGCGAACGCTTCCATCAGCCAGAGGCCGGGATGCTCGGCCGCAAACGCGATGCGCTGGGTCTGGCCGGCGTCAATCGCAATGGTATCGAGCCAGAACGGCTTCCAACCATCGTCGAGCCGGTCGAGCAGCCGGAAATGGTGGCCATGCAGATGGAAGACCATCGGCTGGGATCCGCGGTTGGCCAGCGCCAGCACCACCGTGCGGCTGCGCTTGGCCTGAAATGCCGGGCCGGAGGCGGGTGTGAATGTGTCGGGGGCGAACCAGTCGAGTTGGCCCGGCGTCAGCGCGCCAAGCGGCAGCTCGACCCGCAGGGCGGAGCCGAGCGGCAGCTGGGCCGGGAGCCCGTTGTCGGGCAGCGCGGTCGGCGGTGGCAGCGCTGCGGCGCGCAGCGGTGGCTCGGACGAGGTGACCAAACGGCCGAGCGGCACCGGCTTGCCGCCGTCCAGCAGCGTCATGGCGGAGGTAGAGCCGGGCGGCCTTGTCGCGTCGATCAGCGCATCGACCCGGCCGCCGGGTGTCAGCACCAGCGTGCCGCCGCGCGCCAGAAAAGGTTCGGCCGACTGACCGTCGAGGCCGATCACCCGGACGTCGTGATCGTCGATTCGCACAGCGATCACATTGCGCTGGCAGCCATTGATGAAGCGCAGCCTGAACCGGCCATTGGCGCGTAGCGCGATGTCGACGCTGGGCTTGCCGTTGATGGTGTAAAACCACTCCGCGTCGCCGGCGTCGGTCCCGGGCGCGAGCGGCTGGCCGTTCGGGCCGAGCCGGGCGTCTTTGATCAGTACCACCTCGTCGCCATCGACCTGCAGCGGCCTGTCGTCCTGCACCACAAGCGGCAGCACCGGCATCGGCGCGCCGCTGCTGTCGGCGCCAAGGCGAATGTCGGCGAGCAGCGTTCCGGCGGAGCGGAGCGTCAGCGCGAATTCGTCGGTGCCGCCGGGGGGCACCGGCCGGCGCGCCACCAGCGGCTCGGCTGCGGCGGCGCCGTCGAGGCCGCGAAACGTCATCAGTGCAGGCTGTTGCAGGGCATTCTCGAAGCGGACTGTGAGCTCGTCGCCGCGTTGCAGCGGGGCTGTGTCGGTCCACAGCAGCGCCGGGCGCGTGACGGGTTCGGCGCCGGCCCTCAGCATGATCGGCGCGAGCGCGGCGCGCAGCGTCATCGTCTTGCGAGCCGCCGTTGCGCGCCGCGGCCAGGTGCCGGCGAGGGTGAGGCCGCCGAGGCCGGCGAGCAGGGTGCGGCGCGAGACGAAAAAGGAAGCGTGCGTCATCGTGCGATGCGGACCACGTTCGCGCCGAGCTGTCCACTGCGGCAGCCGGACGCGGCGTCATGCAACTGCGGGTTTTTCTTGATGCGCGACCTATTTGTCATGTTATAAGCCCGCCGCCCGCGGCATCGCGGCCGGCATGATGCTCTTCGCGGGCGTGGCGGAATTGGTAGACGCGCTGGATTTAGGTTCCAGTGACGAAAGTTGTGGGGGTTCGAGTCCCTCCGCCCGCACCACGCAAGTGCTCTTGCTCATGACGAATTTCCGGCGACTCGGGTCCGTTCGGGCACGCGCTCGCCAAACCACAGGTGCAGGCTTTCCGCCGCGCATCGCCACATTCGACACCTCCAGCCGCGCGGCTGGATCACACGGAAGAAGAAGATCGACGCCATGCAGGTCAAGGAAACCGTCGCCGACGGGTTGAAGCGCGAATTCGAGGTCAATGTCCCGGCAGCGGACATCGACGCCCAGATCGATGCGCGGCTGGTCGACCTCAAGGACAAGGTCAAGCTCAACGGCTTCCGTCCCGGCAAGGTGCCGGTGGCGCATCTCAAGCGCGTCTACGGCCGTTCGGTCGCCGCCGAGACCATCGACAAGCTGGTCCGTGAAACCAATGAGGGCATCTTCGCCGAGCGCGGCTTCCGCCTCGCCACCGAGCCGAAGATCACGATGCCGCAGGACCAGAAAGAGATCGAGCAGATCCTCGAAGGCAAGTCGGACCTGACCTACACGGTCGCGATCGAGGTCGTGCCGACGATCGAACTGGCCGACTTCAAGAGCTTCTCGGTCGAGAAGCCGGTGGTCGAGGTCGGCGAGTCCGACGTCGACGAGGCGATCAAGCGCATTGCCGATGCCAATCGCGCCTATAGCGACAAGGGCGAGGGCGCCAAGGCCGAGAATGGCGATCGCGTCACCGTGTCGTTCGTCGGCAAGATCGACGGCGAAGCCTTCGACGGCGGCACAGGTTCGGACATCCCGGTGGTGATCGGCTCGGCGAGCTTCATCCCGGGCTTCGAGGACCAATTGGTCGGCATTGCCCAGGGCGAGACCCGGACCATCAAGGTGTCGTTCCCGGCCAACTATGCCAGCGAGACGCTGGCCGGCAAGCCGGCGGAGTTTGAGACCACCGCCGCCAAGGTCGAGGCCCCGCAGGACACTGCGATCGACGACGAGTTCGCCAAGACGCTCGGGATGGAGTCGCTCGACAAGCTGAAGGAAGCCGCTAAGGCGCGCCTCGCTGCCGAATACGCCGGCGCTTCGCGCATGCGCGTCAAGCGCCAGCTGCTCGACCGCCTCGACGAGACCCACAAGTTCGAAGCCCCGCCGTCGCTGGTGGAGCAGGAATTTGCTGTGATGTGGCAGTCGATAAACGCCGAGATGCAGCAGAACGGCAAGACCTTTGCCGACGAGGAGACCACCGAGGAGGCGGCGCGCGAGGAATATCGCAAGATCGCCGACCGCCGCGTCCGCCTCGGCCTGGTGCTCTCCGAGATCGGCGAGAAGAACAAGATCCAGGTCACCGACGACGAAGTCAGCCGCGCGGTGATCGAGCGTGCCCGCCAGATGCCGGGCCGCGAGAAGGAAGTCTGGGACTTCTATCGCAGCAATCCCGAGGCGCTGGCCCAGCTCCGCGCTCCGATTTACGAAGACAAGGTGGTCGATTTCATCCTCGAGCTCGCCAACGTGACCGACAAGCCGGTCACCCGCGAGGAGCTCTACAAGGACGACGACGACAAGACCGCGGCCTGATCGGCCCGCGCCATACCGGCTCCAGCGGCCGTCGCGACACCCGTCGCGGCGGCCGTTTTGCTTCATGAGACGGCGTTAACGATGCCTCGCGAAAGCAGGCCGATTCGGTTGGAAAGCGAGCCGGCGGTTTTGCGGTGAGCCGCCGAATCGGTATCAACTCGGCTCAGAAACGGGGTTCACCCTTGTGGCCGGGCAATCGGCCCATATCTGAGCACTCGCTTTCACGTCCTGCATCACGGGACGATCGCCGCGGCGAAGCCGGTCGCCAGACCGGAATTGCACCCCGCGTGCTGTCGTCTTCGACAACCCTCAGGTGAATTATGCGCGATCCGTTGGAAACCTACATGAACCTCGTGCCGATGGTGGTCGAGCAGACCAACCGCGGCGAACGGGCTTACGACATCTTTTCGCGCCTCCTGAAAGAGCGGATCATCTTCGTGACCGGCCCGGTCGAAGACGGCATGTCGACGCTGATCGTGGCGCAGCTGCTGTTCCTGGAAGCCGAGAATCCGAAGAAGGAAATCTCGATGTACATCAACTCGCCGGGCGGCGTGGTGACGTCGGGTCTGGCGATCTATGACACCATGCAGTTCATCCGCCCGCCGGTCTCCACGCTGTGCACCGGCCAAGCCGCCTCGATGGGTTCGCTTCTGCTCGCCGCCGGCCACAAGGACATGCGGTTCTCGTTGCCGAACGCGCGCATCATGGTCCACCAGCCGTCGGGCGGGTTCCAGGGCCAGGCGACCGATATCATGCTGCACGCGCAGGAAATTCTGAACCTGAAGAAGCGGCTGAACGAGATCTATGTTCACCACACCGGCCAGACCTACAAGGCGATCGAGGATGCGCTGGAGCGCGACAAGTTCCTGACCGCCGAGATGGCGCGCGACTTCGGCATCGTCGACAAGGTGATCGACAAGCGGGCCGAGGAAGCTGCCGCAGTCGCCAAGGCGACCTAAGCAGAGCGGGACGGTCGAACCCCGTGAAGACCTCAGGTGCGGTCGGGAATGTTCCGCTTTCGTGCCTGGGGTCTCGTGGCAATCTCGCAACTCTGCCTTGTTTTCAACGATGCAGGGTCGCGTAACCCAAGCAAATCACGCTATTGTCACGCGTCCCCAGCTGGGGCGCGGTTAGTGAAATCTTGATAGACGGGTGACAGCATGATTGGCTGAACCTGATCGACGAAAGTGTTTGGGGGATTCGAAGCGGTCGCGATTGGTGCGGCCACAGAAGTGCGGGGGGCTTTTCTGGTACGGAATTTGCTCCATTTATACCGGGTCTGCCGGGTCCAACCGGTCGACACGGCTGCCAGAGAAGACCGAACCGCGGACGGAGAACGAAATGAGTAAGGTCGGTACGAGCGACTCCAAGAACACCCTGTACTGCTCGTTCTGCGGAAAGAGCCAGCACGAGGTCCGCAAGCTGATCGCCGGCCCCACGGTATTCATCTGTGATGAGTGCGTGGAACTGTGCATGGACATCATCCGCGAAGAGAACAAATCCTCGCTGGTGAAGTCGCGCGACGGCATTCCGACCCCGAAGGAAATCTGCAAGGTCCTCGATGACTACGTCATCGGCCAGGGCCATGCGAAGAAGGTGCTCTCGGTCGCGGTCCACAACCACTACAAGCGGCTGAACCACCAGACCAAGCACAACGACGTCGAACTGGCGAAGTCGAACATCCTGCTGATCGGTCCGACCGGCTCGGGCAAGACGCTGCTGGCGCAGACGCTGGCGCGGATTCTCGACGTGCCGTTCACGATGGCGGATGCGACGACGCTGACCGAAGCCGGCTATGTCGGCGAGGACGTCGAGAACATCATCCTCAAGCTGTTGCAGGCTGCCGACTACAATGTCGAGCGGGCGCAGCGCGGCATCGTCTATATCGACGAAGTCGACAAGATCAGCCGCAAGTCCGACAATCCCTCGATCACCCGCGACGTGTCGGGCGAGGGCGTGCAGCAGGCGCTTCTGAAGATCATGGAAGGCACCGTCGCGTCGGTGCCGCCGCAGGGCGGCCGAAAGCATCCGCAGCAGGAGTTCCTGCAGGTCGACACCACGAACATTCTGTTCATCTGTGGTGGCGCCTTTGCGGGCCTCGAGAAGATCATCTCGTCGCGCGGCCGGACCACCTCGATCGGCTTCGCCGCGCAGGTGCTGGCGCCGGAAGATCGCCGCACCGGTGAGATCTTCCGTCACGTCGAGCCCGAGGATCTGTTGAAGTACGGCCTCATTCCGGAATTCGTCGGCCGTCTGCCCGTCGTGGCGACGCTGGAGGATCTGGACGAGACCTCGCTGAAGAAGATCCTGACCGACCCGAAGAACGCGCTGGTGAAGCAGTACCAGCGCTTGTTCGAGATGGAGAACATCGAGCTCACTTTCGCCGACGAGGCGCTGGGGGCGGTGGCCCGCAAGGCGATCGAGCGCAAGACCGGCGCCCGCGGCCTGCGGTCGATCCTCGAGAGCATCCTGCTCGAGACGATGTTCGATCTGCCGGGCCTGGAAGGTGTCGAAGAGGTGGTGATCTCGCGCGAAGTCGTCGAAGGGACGGCGCGGCCGCTGTACATCTACGCCGACCGCACCGACCGCGCGGCCGAGAGCAGCGCAAGCGCATAATGATCCGCCTTCGCACGGAGTTCTCCGCGCGACACGGCCGAACCGATCGGGCTGCCGGGACCTCTCGGCAGCCCGTTTTCGTCTCGCATGATGCCGCGCGCTCTGCGCGCTTATGCCTGACAAACCGGCGCTTTTTCCACGACTTGACACCCCCCCGGGTGATAGCCACCTAATGTTCACGGCGATGACAAGCGTTATCAGGATTCGCCTTCAAATCCGGACGAGTGGGGCCTGAGCCGGCCGTAACGCGCCGGTACACTCGGCACCTTGTGGTGGCCGCGCCGGGGGGCGGGCCACGGGCAAGGGGGCACAACGAAAGGAACGGGCCATGACCGCCACCAAACCCAGGCCAACGATCGTTTACGGCGAAAGCCACGCCTATCCAGTTCTTCCGCTGCGCGACATCGTCGTCTTTCCGCACATGATCGTGCCGCTGTTCGTCGGCCGCGAGAAGTCGATCCGCGCGCTCGAAGAGGTGATGAAAAACGACGCGCTGATCATGCTGGCGACGCAGAAAAATGCGTCGGACGATGATCCAGCGCCCGGCTCGATCTACGAGATCGGGACGCTCGCCAGCGTGCTGCAGCTGCTGAAGCTGCCCGACGGCACCGTCAAGGTGTTGGTCGAAGGCCTCGCGCGCGCCAAGGTCGAGAACTACACCGATCGCACCGAGTACTACGAAGCCACCGCGACGTCGCTCGCCGACACCGACGCCACCAGCGTCGAGGCGGAAGCGCTGGCGCGCTCGGTCGTGTCCGACTTCGAGAGCTACGTTAAGCTCAACAAGAAAATCTCGGCCGAAGTCGTAGGCGTGGTGCAGTCGATCACCGACTTCGCCAAGCTGGGCGACACCGTGGCCTCGCATCTCGCCGTCAAGATCGCGGATCGCCAGGGCATCCTGGAGACGCTGTCGGTCACCGCGCGCCTGGAGAAGGTGCTCGGCTTGATGGAGAGCGAGATCTCGGTGCTGCAGGTCGAGAAGCGCATCCGCTCGCGCGTCAAGCGCCAGATGGAGAAGACCCAGCGCGAGTACTATCTCAACGAGCAGATGAAGGCGATCCAGAAGGAACTGGGCGACGACGAGGGCCGGGACGAACTCGCCGAACTCGAGGAGAAGATCGCCAAGACCAAGCTGACCAAGGAAGCACGCGAGAAGGCGCAGCACGAGCTGAAGAAGCTGCGCCAGATGTCGCCGATGTCCGCGGAAGCGACCGTCGTGCGCAACTATCTCGACTGGCTGCTGTCGATCCCGTGGAACAAGAAGTCCAAGGTGAAGAAGGATCTCGAGTCCGCGCAGGCGACGCTCGATAGCGATCACTACGGGCTCGAGAAGGTCAAGGAGCGGATCGTCGAGTATCTCGCGGTGCAGTCGCGCGCCAACAAGCTGTCGGGGCCGATCCTGTGCCTCGTCGGCCCGCCCGGCGTCGGCAAGACCTCGCTCGGCAAGTCGATCGCCAAGGCGACCGGACGTGAGTTCGTGCGCGTGTCGCTCGGCGGCGTCCGTGACGAAGCCGAGATCCGCGGTCACCGTCGGACCTACATCGGTTCGATGCCCGGCAAGATCATCCAGTCGATGAGAAAGGCCAAGACCTCGAACCCGCTGTTCCTGCTGGACGAGATCGACAAGATGGGCGCCGACTTCCGCGGCGATCCGTCCTCGGCGCTGCTCGAGGTGCTCGACCCCGAGCAGAACGGCACCTTCAACGACCACTATCTCGAGGTGGACTACGATCTGTCCAACGTGATGTTCATCACCACGGCGAACACCCTGAACATTCCGGGGCCGCTGATGGATCGTATGGAGATCATCCGGATCGCCGGCTACACCGAGACCGAGAAGGTGGAGATCGCACGCAAGCACCTGATCCCCAGTGCATTGCAGAAGCATGGCCTGCAATCAAAGGAATGGGCGATCGAGGATGAAGCATTGCTTGAACTGATCCGCCGGTATACCCGTGAGGCGGGCGTGCGCAATCTTGAGCGTGAACTGTCCAACCTTGCGCGCAAGGCGGTGAAGGACATCCTGCTCAACAACAGGAAGAAGGTCGTCGTCACGCCCGACAATCTTGGGGATTATCTCGGCGTGCCGAAGTTCCGCCA
>NZ_JBMDXE010000319.1:0-18702 GCF_048594845.1 Rhodopseudomonas sp.
AAGGGGGAGGGGAGCCCTAAACGCTGCCGCCCGCACCATCATCACCGCCCACCCTCCAACTGCCGCCGCTGAAGCCGCTCGTAGATCATCAGCGGCAGGAGCAGCACGCCTAGCAGGACGACGGCGATCGCCGAGGCTGCCGGCCAGTCGCGGTTGGTGAAGAATTCCAGCCACAGCGTCTGCCCGATCATTTGCGAGTCGGAGCCCGCGAGCAGATCCGGGATCACGAATTCGCCGACGATCGGGATGAAGCACAGCAGAACGCCGGCGCCGATGCCGGGCAGCGACAGCGGAAACGTCACCAGCCAGAATGCGCCGCGCGGCGAGGCACCGAGATCGGCCGCGGCCTCGCCGAGCGCGGCCGGCAGCTTCGCCAGCGTCGCGTACAGCGGCAGCACCATGAACGGCAGATAGGAATAGACGATGCCGACATACATCGCGGTGTCGGTCGATAGCCACACCACCGGCGTGGACACGATGTGCAGCGTCAGCAGCAACTGATTCAGCAGACCGTCGTGCTGCAGGATGTTGATCCAGGCGTAGATGCGGATCAAGAACGAGGTCCAGAACGGCACGATCACCAGCATCATCGCCAAGGGCTGCCAGCGCCGCGGCAGCCGGGCCATCGCATAGGCGATCGGATAACCGATCAGCAGCAGGATCGCAGTCGAGACCGTTGCCACCGTGAGGCTGCGCAGATAGGACAGCACATAGAGGTTGTCCGACATCAGCAGCCGGAAATTATCCAGCGACAGCGTCGCGAACGCCGCGCTCAGCGCCTCCCAGCCGGCGCTGAGATCGAATACTGGGGTATAAGGCGGCTGCGCGATCGCGCTCTGCGACAGGCTGATCTTCACCACGAAGCCGAACGGAACCAGGAAGAACAGCGCCATCCACAGATACGGCGCGATCACCGCGAGCCGCGCCGGGCGGGTGAAGATTTCGCGTGCGCCGCTCATCGGCGTTCCTTCACAAGACCTGCCTTCATCGCCCTGCCCTCATCGGTCCAGCACCACGCAATCGTCCGGCGCGAACCACGCGACGACGTGCTGGCCGGTCTGGTACACGTCACTGTCGAGCCGCGTCGTGTTCGCCATCTTGGCATGCAGCACGGCGCCGGCATCGAGGCGGAGCTTGTAGCTGGTCAGCCCGCCGACATAGCCGACCTCGACGATCTCGCCGTTGAGCCGGTTCATTGCATCGGCATGACCGGGATCGGCCGCGGGACCACGCCGCGACAGCTTGATTTTCTCGGGGCGGATCGCAAGCGCCACCGATGTCGCCTCGGTCGGCTGCGACGGCGCCGTCGCTGTCACCGCGCCGGCATCGCTCGTCGCCACGGTCAGGCGGCCGTGCTCGCGCGACGTGACGTTGCCGTCCAGTATGTTGACGTCGCCGACGAACTCCGCGACCCAGCGCGACGCCGGCGTCTCATACAGCCGACGCGGCGTCGCGACCTGTTCGAGCTTGCCGGCGCGCATCACGCCGATGCGGTCCGCCACCGTCATCGCCTCGTCCTGATCGTGGGTGACGATGACGAAGGTGGTGCCGAGCCGCTTCTGCAACGCGATCAGTTCGAGCTGGGTGTTTTCACGCAGCTTCTTGTCGAGGGCTGCCATCGGCTCGTCGAGCAGCAGCAATTTCGGCCGCCGCGCCAGCGCGCGGGCGAGCGCGACGCGCTGCTGCTGACCACCGGAGAGCTGATCGGGCCGGCGCTTCTCCATGCCTTCGAGCTTCGCCAGCGCCACCATCTCGGCGACGCGCGCCTTGATCTCCTTGCGCGGCAGTCCGGCACGCTTCAGCCCGAACGCGATGTTGTTGGCCACCGACAGGTGCGGAAACAACGCGTAGTTCTGGAACATCATGTTGACGGGACGCTCGTGCGGCAGCACCGGCGCGATGTCCTCTCCGTCGAGCAGGATGCGGCCGGTGTCCGGCGTCTCGAAGCCGGCAAGCATCCGCAGCAGCGTGGTCTTGCCGCAGCCGCTGGGGCCGAGCAACGCGAAGAATTCGCCGGCCTTGATGTCGAGTGACAGTCCGTCGACTGCGACGAAGCCGCCGAAGCGTTTCTCCACCGCCTCGATCCGCAACAGCGGCGCGCCGGCAATCTCGGCCGACGCAGCATCCCCAGCGTGCTCAGTCATGTCCCCGGCGTTCCGCCCCCATCCTCGATCGATCAGAACCGCAAAGCTGTAGCGGCCAATCGCAGGCGGCTCAACAGCCGCGGAGCAGGCGCTCGGTACGCCGCGCGACGCCGGCGCGCGTCAGTCTTCGGCGTCGGGCGCTGGGATCGCCGTTTGCGCGTCGGGCGTGCTCAGGCTCCACATCGCGTCGAACATCGAGGCCTGAAACGCCGCGAACTCGGCGCTGTCGATGATCAGGCCGTAGCTCTCCCGCGCCGACGAGATCAGGCAGACCTTGTTGCCGTAGATGAAGCAGGTCATCGACAGCGTGTGCTCGTGCGGCGCGTAGCGCAGCTCGCGGCACAGTTCCTGGCTCGACGGCCAGATCGGCGCGATGTCGCGCTCCACGGAGCGGATCACCCGCAGCCAGATGCCGCGGCGGGCGCGCTCCTGCAGATAGCGCTCCATTTCCTCCAGCCCGGGCTCGGCCATCAGCTCGCGCATCGACAGCGTCGCGCGCAGCACCTTGTCGCCGCCCGACAGCGTGTCCCACAGCGTGGTGCGAATGCCTTCGGGCCCCGGATGGAAACGCACGTTCGGCTGGCCGCTCTCGTGGTGATACATCGAGCGCAGCACGGGCATGACGTCTTCCAGCATCGTCCGGCGGGCTTCCAGCCGCTCCAGCAGGATGCCCGGCTCCTGCGCGACCACGAAGCGCCGCTTGCCGTGGTCGACGAAGCGAACCAACCCCTCGGCCTCGAGCTTGGCCAGCGCGTCGTGCGCTGTGGTGCGCGGCAGACCGGCCTTGGCGGCGACAGCCGTCACCGACGCGCCGCCGAGGCCGACGGCGGTCAGATACAGCTTGTAGAGCGATCCCGTGATGCCGATCCGGGCCAGTTTCGCTTCGATATCCACCATCACTCCCCACAGCCCAAGTCAGCCGACCATGTCCGATCCGGACCACGACGTCTATTGTCGGATTTTCCCGACACTTCAACGGCTAATTCGCCCCATATGCTTGTCGTGCCGGCAGATGCCGTCACTATGTGCAATATTTTATGGGTTATGCCTGATTTATGTTCCGGTCGGCGCGGATTCTAGATTGACGGAATTATCCGACATATTCATCCTTTGATGGTGCCCGGATGCGGGCGAGCACGACCAAAGGAGGAGTGCAGATGGAAGCAGAAGCCGATGCGGGCCGCCTGCCGGTCGAAACGATGAGGCCGCGGTTCGCGATGATTCAGAATGCTTTTGCGGGGCGGCCGATGCGGGCCGCGATCGGCCTCACGGCCTTCTTCGCGATCTGGCAGGCGATCACCCAGCTCGGCCTGGTCGACGGCTTCCTGCTGCCCTCGCCGGTCGCGATCGCCGAGGCGCTGTGGCAGATGGCGATCGACGGCTCGCTCTGGGTCCACCTCGGCGCCAGCCTGCAGCGCGTCGCGGTCGGCTTTCTGCTCGCCTGCGTGGTCGGCCTCGCGCTCGGATTGCTCTGCGGCTGGTGGCGCACGGTTTCCGACTATGTGGGCCCGGTGATCGAGGCGCTGCGGCCGATCCCGCCGCTGGCCTGGATCCCGATCACCATCCTGTGGTTCGGGCTCGGCGATGCCGCCTCCTACTTCCTGGTGTTTCTCGGCGCCGTCTTCCCGGTGTTCATCGCCACCTACACGGCTATCCGCGGCCTCGACCGCAACCAGATGAACGCCGCGCTCTGCCTCGGCGCCAAGCCGTGGCAGCTGTTCACCGACGTGCTGATCCCCGCCTCGCTGCCGATCATCCTGCCCGGCCTGCGCATCGCGCTCGGTGTCGGCTGGATGTGCGTCGTCACCGCCGAGCTGATCGCCGCCCAGACCGGCCTCGGCTACCTGATCCAGCAGTCGCGCATGCTCTTCCAGATCAACAACGTCGTCGCCGGCATGGTGACGATCGGACTGATCGGCTTCGCGATGTCCGCCATCCTTGAACGCATCGAGCGGCGCGTGAACGCGTGGGCTCCTTCCGAGCGCAGCTGAGGAGCCTCGCCATGAACGCCCAATTCGCACCTGCTACTCTTGGCGCCGCCGTACCGGCTCCGCGAACCGCCGCTGCCGACGTCCAGATCGACATCCGCAACGTCGGCAAGGTCTACGACTCAAAGACCACCCACCAGGCGGTGATCGCGCTCGACGGCGTGTCGCTGCGCATCAAGAAGGGCGAGTTCATCTCGCTGCTCGGCCCATCGGGCTGCGGAAAGTCGACGCTGCTCAGCATCATCGCCGGCTTCCAGTCGGCCTCGAGCGGCCAGATCCTGCAGAACGGCCGGCCGATCTCCAAGCCCGACGCCTCGCGCACCGTCGTGTTTCAGGACTACGCGCTGTTCGGCTGGATGACGGTGCAGCAGAACGTCGAGTTCGGCCTCAAGGCGAAGGGCATGCCCAAGGCGCAGCGCGCCGAGATCGCCCGCTCGCTGATCAAGACCGTTCACCTCTCCGGTTTCGAAGACAAGTATCCGCACCAGATGTCCGGCGGCATGAAGCAGCGCGCTGCGATCGCCCGCGCGCTGGCGCCCGATCCCGACATTCTGTTGATGGACGAGCCGTTCGGCGCACTCGACGCTCAGACCCGCGTGCTGCTGCAGGAAGAAATCGCCCGCATCTCCACCGAAGCCGGCAAGACCGGGATCTTCGTGACCCACGGCATCGACGAGGCAGTGTTCCTCGCCGACCGCGTCGTGGTGATGAGCCCGCGGCCCGGCCGCGTCCGCGACGAAGTGCTGGTACCGCTGCCGCGGCCGCGCACCGCCGAAATGCGATCCGATCCATGGTTCGTCTCCACGGTCAAAGACCTGTGGGAGACGCTGAAGCCTGAATGGCCAACAGGGGACTCAGCCGTGACAATCAATCTATCGCGCCGCCGCTTCGGACAGCTCGCCGCCGGCTTTGCAGCCACCATGCCGCTCGCGGCGCCGTCGATCCTGCGGGCCCAGGGCGCCGATGTCGTGAAGATGGGCTGGTTCAACACCACCACGGTGTCGGCCCAGATCGCCCACGTGCTGATGCGCACCGACATCGCGGAGCGCAACGGCCTGAAGATGGAAATGATCCAGCTCGCCGCGTCGCCGGCGATCACCGAAGCGCTGGTCTCCGGCGCCGCCGACATCGGCACGCTGTCCGACTTCGCCGCCGTCACCACCATGGCGATCGGCGCACCGGTGACCACCGTGTCGTCGCAGGCGATCTTCCGCTCGGCGGTGCTCACCACGAAGAAGTCGGGCATCACTGATCTCGCGGGCCTCAAGGGCAAGCAGGTGTTCGGCACCTTCGGCATCACTGCCTTCCAGAACGCCCAGGAAGCCGTGGCGAAGGCCGGGCTGACGCCCGGCAAGGACGTCACCTTCGTCAACGTCGGCCCGGCAGAACTCGCCGACGCGGTCGGTGCGCAGCGCATCGACGCGTTCTTCACTTACGATCCGTTCGTGTCGTTCTTCGAGAACGCCGGCTTCGCCCAGGTGGTGTCGCAGAACGTCACGCCGGTGATCGTGCTCAGCGGCAACAACCGCTTCTTCAAGGAGCGGCCGGAGGTGCTGAAGCGGATGCTGAAGGCGAACTCCGAAGCGCTGTTCTTCGCCAGCCAGAACCACGACCTCGTCAACGGCTGGTTCCGCACGCTGGAGCCCGCCAAGAACATCCCGGTCGAAGTGCTGGAGAAGGCCTCGAGCTACGATCCGGCGTGGAGCGCCAAGGCCTACACCGACGTCAAGGCGACGCTGACGCCGGCGCAGATCGCCAAGATGGATCTGCTCGGCAAATGGGGCGTGGAAAACAAGCTGCTGCCGCGCGTGCCTGACGTGACGAAGTTCGTCGACACCACGATCGCCAGCGCGGTCGACAAGGAAGCCGCCGCCAAGGGCTTCGATCCGAAAAGCGTGAAGATCACCCGCGCCTGACCCGTCCCGGGTTGGACGTCTGAGTTCGTTATGCCCGGGCTTGTCCCGGGCATCCACGCCTCGGGGCTCCAACCTCAGCAAAGACGTGGATGGCCGGGCCTTCGCCGCGCCGAAGCGGCTTCGGCCGCGCAGGCGGGACGAGCCCGGCCATGACGAGAACCGTTAGCCAAAATGCACGACTTGGTATCAAAGCCTCAGCGTCATTTCGACTTCGCCGCCATGTCCGGCGCGGATCGTTACCGGCTGCTCGCCTCGACCATCATGCCGCGGCCGATTGCCTGGGTGGTGACGCGGGCGCTGGACGGCTGCGTCAACGCCGCCCCCTACTCGTTCTTCAACATGTTCGGCTCGGATGATCCGGTCATCGCCCTCGGCATTCTGGCCCGGCCCGGTTCGCCGAAGGACACCGCCGCAAATATCCGCGCCACCGGCGAGTTCGTCGTCAATCTCGTGCCGTTCGACCTCGTCGAGACGATGAATGCGACCTGCGTCGACGCCCCGCCGGAGGTCGACGAACTCGCTCACGCCGACCTCGCGACACTGCCGAGCGTCGCGATCGCGCCGCCGCGGATCGCCGCCTCGCCGGTCGCGTTCGAGTGCAAGCTCACACATCTGCTCGACACCGGCCCCGGCCAGTTGCTGGTGGTCGGACAAATTCTTCACGCGCACTACGCGCAGCATGTGCTCACCGGCGATCCGCAGCGCCCGCGCGTCGATCACGCCGCGCTCGATCTCGTCGGCCGGATGCACGGCCCCTCCGCCTACACCCGCACCCGCGATCTATTCGATCTCGACCGGCCGCTCTGGCACGCCCCGCAGATCAGCTCCACCACCGCATCATAAGGACCCATCCCATGGCCAAGTTGAAAGTCGCGGCCGTCCAGGCGACCACCGTTCCGTTCGACGCAGCAGCCGCGACCGCCCGCACCGTGGCGCTGATCGGCGAAGCCGCCGCCAAGGGTGTCCAGATCGCGGTGTTTCCCGAAGCTTTCATCGGCGGCTATCCGAAGGGCCTCGATTTCGGCTGTGCCATCGGCCGCCGCACCCCGGAAGGTCGCGAGGATTTCGCCCGCTATGTCCGCGGTTCGATCAGCATTCCGGGCCCGGAGGTCGACCAGCTCGTCGCCGCCTGCGCCGAGCACGACATCCACGCCGTCGTCGGCGTGATCGAGCGCGACGGCGGCACGCTGTATTGCACGGCGCTGTATCTGGCGCCCACCGGCCTGCTCGGCATCCACCGCAAGATCATGCCGACCGGCTCGGAGCGGCTGGTGTGGGGCTTCGGCGACGGCTCGACCCTGACCGTGGTCGACACGCCCTACGGCAAGCTCGGCGGCGCGATCTGCTGGGAGCACTACATGCCGCTGATGCGTGCCGCATACTACGCCAAGGGCGTCCAGATCTGGGCCGCACCGACCGCCGACGACCGTGAGACGTGGATTTCGACGATGCGCCACATCGCGCTCGAAGGCCGCTGCTTCGTGATCGGCGCCTGCCAGGTGATGCGGCGGTCGGACTTCCCGGCCGACTATGCCAGCCGGATCGAAGCCGGTCCGGACGAGTGGATGATGCACGGCCGCTCGGTGATCGTCGGACCGCTCGGCGAAGTCCTCGCCGGCCCACTACTCGACGAGGAAGGCATCCTCACCGCCGATATCGACACCGACGATATTCTCGGATCGACGCTCGATTTCGACGCGGTTGGACACTATTCGCGGCCGGACCTGTTCACGCTGCACGTGGACGAGCGGCCGCAGACGCCGGTCGCGTTCAGCACGAACAAAGCCAAGGCGTGATGTCGATAACTCGAGCTAACGATCGTCGCAGGCGAGCGGTCAGATCGCCTGCCGGGCCCGCGCGGCGGCGCCCTTGACCGGCGACGGCAGGCCGACCAGCCAGGGATAGTCGTCGATCGGCGCCGGACGACCGATCAGATAGCCCTGAACTGCGTCGCAGCCTTCCTCGACCAGGAAGTCGAGCTGCTCCTGGGTCTCGACGCCTTCGGCCACCAGCGAGACGCCGAGGCCGTGGCCGAGCCCGATCACCGCGCGCACGATCGCCGCGGACTGCACGTTGCGGCCGAGATTCATGATGAAAGCGCGGTCGATCTTGATCTTGTCGAACGGGAACGCCTGCAGATAGGTCAGCGACGAGTAGCCGCTGCCAAAATCGTCCATCGAGACGCGGACGCCGAGCGCCTTGAGCCGGCGCAGCAGCGACAGGCCGCGTTCGAAATCCTCGATCAGCACGCCCTCGGTGATTTCGAGCTCGAGCCGGCCCGGCTGCAGCCCAGTCTCGATCAGCACGCGATGCACGAACGAGACCAGATCGCTGTTGAGGAATTGGGCCGGCGACAGGTTGACGGCGATCTGCAGCGGCTTGGGCCACGCCGCCGCCTGGCGGCAGGCCTCGCGCAAAATCCATTCGCCGATCTCGACGATCAGTCCGCTTTCTTCGGCGAGCGGAATGAACTCCGACGGCGGCACGAAGCCGCGGATCGGATGACACCAGCGCGCCAGCGCCTCGAAACCGACGATGTTGGTTTCGGCGACCAATTTGCTGCTCGAAGCCTGCGGCTGGTAGTAGAGCGACAATTCGCCGTTGCGGATGGCGCTCGACAGGTCCTGATGCAGCGCCCGGCGGTCGCGGATCTGCATGTCCATCTCGGGCGCGAATACGCTGATGGTGCCGCGCGCCCGGGCCTTGGCGCGGAACAGCGCGGCGCCCGCATTGGCGAGCAGCGAAGCGGCATCCTTGCCGTCGCGCGGGAACAGCGCAATGCCGGTGGTGACGCCCGTGCGCACCGTTTTGCCGTCGATCTCGAAGCCATGGGCCAGCTCGCGCGCGACCCGCTCGGCGAGTTCGTAGCCCATTGTGGGCTGAGCGCCGTCGATCAGCAGCCCGAATTCGTCGCCACTGAGGCGTGCCACGATGCCGCCGCGGGACGCCGTCTCGATCCGCCGCGCCACCTCGATCAGCAGCTTGTCGCCGATCGCATGACCGAACACGTCGTTGATCTCGGCCAGCCCATCAAGATCGACCGTCAGCACGGCGAACTCGTCGGAGGCACAGTCGCAGGCCTCGATCATCTGCGACAGGGATTTCAGGAAGGCGGTCCGGTTGGGAAGCCCGGTCAGACCGTCGTGATACGCCATATGCGCCATCCGCGCTTCGGTCTGGCGGCGGTCGGTGACGTCCACATGGGTCTTGATCAGATAGGTCTCGGCCTCGTCGGCCACGGTGATGCGGCGGGTCACGAACAGCCGCAGCCCGTTCTTGGTGCTGATCGGATGCTCTTCGACCATCAGGCCGCCCTTGCGGATCGCGAGCTCGTCGCGCTCGCCGATCAGCCGCGCTTCCTTGGCGTTGAAGATCTCGCCCGACGTCAGCCCCAGTGCGTCTTCGCGGCGGCGGTTGAGGATCACCTCGGCGCCGCGATTGGCGAGCACATAGCGGCTATTGCTGCTGTTCTGCACCGTCAGCGCGACCGGAATGTTGTCCACGACCAGTTCGAGGAATTTCCGCGTCTTGTCGAGTTCACGCGCCAGCGCCTGACGTTCGGTGACGTCCTGAAACAGCGCGATGATGAATTCCGGCTCGTTATGTTCGTTACGCGCGACCACGCGCTCGGAGGCGAGGACGAGATCGCGGCGGCCGAACTCGATCGTCAGCTCGGAGCGATACTCGCCCTTCCCCGACGCCAGCGCAGCCTGGTCCGCCTCGCGGATCGCGGCAGCCGAACGCGGCGGATAGAGATCCTCCGCGGTCGCACCGATGATCTTTTCGCGCGGCATCTTCGACAACTTTTCGAAGGCGCGGTTGGCGAGGATGTAGCGGCCGTCCTCGATGCTCTTGGCGGCGACGCACACCGGGATGTTGTCGATCACCGACTCGAGGAACTGGCTGGTGGTCGAAAGCTGCTTGGAAACCCGGCGCAGCTCGGTGCAGTCGTTGTGGGTCGAGATCGTTCCGCCATTGGCGAGCACCGAGACCTTGACCTGGACGAAGCGACCGTCCGGCAGCTCGCTGATGTGTCCCTCGGGCGTGGCAGCGGATCTCAGGAATTCCTTGGTGCTGAGATCCAGCGTGCCGCGCGCGCGACGCAGCGCAAGCAGGTCGCGCGTATTCATGCCGTACGGCGCATCGGCCCGCGTCAGCCCGTACATCTCCAGATAGCGATCGTTGCAGAAAACCAGCCGGCCGGAGGCGTCGGAAATCACCACGCCCTGTTGCAGCTTGTTCAGCACGGAGTCGACCAGCACGTTCTTGCGACGCTCGGCGCGGCGCAGGCGGCGGATCACCGACGTTGCCCACAGCGCGACCGCGCTGGTGATGCAGGCCAGCACGATGCCGCCGATCAACAGCTCCCAGATCAGTTCTGGTTCGAAGCCGCCGAGGTCGGCCGGCTGAGCACCTGCCTGCGCAAACGCAGCCGTGCTCGAGGCGAAAAGCAAAGCCACCGCCGCAGCCGCTGCTGCCCCGCTGCTTGCCTTCCCATTCCTCAGCACCATGAACCACCCGGCAATTGCTGGTGAATAATCTCGCGCGTGACTTATTTTGAACGCGTAAACACCACAGGTTCGTCATCCGGATCGTGACCTGGTTTTCATCAATTGACCTGCGATGGTTAATCCCGCGATAACACCGCGCCCTGTTTGGGCAGTGTCGGGAATGGGGAGCTATGGAACAGGTCGAATGCGTCGTGGTCGGCGCAGGAGTGGTGGGTCTCGCGATCGCGCGGCGGCTCGCGCAGGCGGGACGTGAAGTCGTCGTGCTGGAGGCCGCCGAAGGCATCGGCACCGGAACGTCATCGCGCAACAGCGAGGTCATTCACGCCGGAATCTATTATCGCGCCGGCAGCCTGATGGCGCGGCTTTGCGTCTCCGGAAAGCAGGCGCTGTACGCCTATTGCGGCGACCACGGCGTGCCGCATCGGAATTGCGGCAAGCTGATCGTCGCGACCACGGCGTCCGAAGCCGACAAGCTCGCGGCCATTCACGCCCATGCGGCGGCGAACGGCGTCGACGATCTGAAGACGCTCGACGGTGCGGCGGCCCATGCGATGGAGCCGGCCCTGACCTGCGTCGCAGCCCTGCTGTCGCCCTCGACCGGGATCATCGACAGCCACGCCTACATGCTGGCCCTTCACGGCGACGCCGAGGAAGCCGGCGCCGCATTCGCCTTTCATGCACCCCTGCTGGGCGTCGCGTCCGCCGATGACGGTCTGGCGCTGGATGTCGGCGGCGAGGCGTCGATGGCTCTGGGATGCCGGCTGCTGATCAATGCGGCCGGCCTCGGCGCACCGGCGGTGGCGCGCGCGATCGCGCCGATGCCGAAGGAGCTGGTGCCGACCGAATATCTCGCCAAAGGCAATTACTTCAGTTGCGGCGCGCGGGCGCCGTTCTCACACCTGATCTATCCGGTGCCGGAGCCGGGTGGCCTTGGCGTGCATCTGACGCTCGACATGGGCGGACAGGCGCGGTTCGGGCCCGATGTCGAATGGATCGACAGCATCGACTACGTCGTCGATCCGGCCCGCGCAGAGCGGTTCTATCCGGCGATCCGCAAGTATTGGCCCGGCCTTCCCGACGGAGCGCTGGCACCTGGCTATTCGGGAATCCGGCCGAAGATCGTGCCGCCCGCCATTGCCGTACAGGACTTCGTGATCCAGGGGCCGCACGTTCACGGCGTCGCGGGACTGATCAACCTGTTCGGCATCGAGTCGCCAGGGCTGACCGCCTCGCTGGCGATTGCCGACTATGTGGCGGATCTGGCGGAAGCAGCGTAGCCACGCATCGGGCGCAACGACACGATCGGCGTTGGCACTTATCAGATCGACAGAGCCGAGACCTGCGGCAGGTGCGTGACCCTCGGCAGGCTATAATCTGCTTGCTGATCGTGCCAGATCCCGGTCTTTGCGCCGACGCCGAAGCGTCCCGGATGGATGGCGCAGACCGGAGTCCGTCACGTCGTTTGCGGAGATATCAGCCTTCGCCGAAATTGCAGCACGTGTGTGCCGACCATCGCGTGCGAAACGCT
The DNA here is from genome assembly GCF_048594845.1 of Rhodopseudomonas sp. Lineage (GTDB taxonomy): Bacteria > Pseudomonadota > Alphaproteobacteria > Rhizobiales > Xanthobacteraceae > Rhodopseudomonas. The sequence continues at coordinate 12,088 of NZ_JBMDXE010000319.1, forward strand.
GAGTTCGCCGCAGCCATCAGATCAATGGAGAGTTGCGGAGCCTTGCTTCAACCGGTTGATTTCGTCCCGTACCATGAGTTTGCGACGCTTCAGCTCGGCGATGCGCAGATCGTCCGTGGAGGGATGGGCGAGCGCTTCGTGCAGTTGGGACTCTAGAACTTTGTGCTTGCGTTCAAGTTCGACGAGATGCGACTGAAGTGCCATACGAAACCTCCTCTATGAGTGAGACTAGATTCCATCCGGACGAGTGAGTGTACATCTCTCAGTGCGGCTGTCGATGGTTTTGAAATATCTGCGTCATAATTACCCGGTCGTCTGAAACGATTCTGGATTAGCCGGGTTGAAGATCGGGCCTTGCTATACGTTCGTCGGACAATGCGCAACTACAACGTCCGCGCGCATTTTGTCGTCTCTCTCCGCTTGGTGCAGCAACGGCCCTAGGTTCTTAACGCCATCGAAATGATTATTCCGCCTAAGGTCGAGTTCGACGAAGGAAGCAACTGCACCGCTTGCCGACGCGGTGCACAAAGGCGATAATCGGCGGAACATCACTCTCCGCCCCGGTCCGCACTCCGCGGATCAGTCCAAGCTGTTTCTGGTCATGACCGACGAAGATGAAGGCGAGCTCGCTGCCGAGCTCGCAAAGCTGCATCAGGAACACCGCGACCTCGACGCGGCGATCGATGCATTGCAACATTCGCCGGCTCCCGACCTGCTCCGGCTGCAGCGCCTGAAGAAGCGGAAGCTGGCGCTGCGCGACCGCATCGCCTTCATCGAAGATCAGATCACGCCGGACATCATCGCCTGAGTGGCTGGCCGGCCGCCGCCCGGCGCTCGGCCTTGCGCGCATACATGGCGCGGTCGGCCGCGGCCAGGGCGTCGGCCGCATCCATATCTGCTGTCAGCATCGCGACACCGGCCGATACGCCCGCAGTCACCGTATGGGAGCCGAATTGGATCGGCAGGTCGTCCACCGTCTCCTCCAGCGCCGCCGCTTTCCTGCGGGCGTCCGCCTCGCTTAAATTCCACAGCAGCAGCGCGAACTCGTCGCCGCCGAGCCGTCCGATCAAGTCGGACGCGCGGACGTGGCTGAGCAATGCCTCCACCACGGCTTTCAACACGACATCGCCCGCCGCATGGCCGAACGTATCGTTGACCGGCTTGAGACGATCGACATCGAGCATGATCAGCGCGCCGCCGGCCCCGTAGCGCTTGATATAGGCGAGCGCGCGTTCCAGTTCCCGCTCGAAGCCGCGGCGGTTGGCGATGCCCAGCAGATAATCGGTTTCGGCCGAGGCGCGCAGTTCGTCGATCTGTGCCAGCGCGGCGGCAAGCTGCGCCTTCAACCGCCGGATCTGCGCCTGCGGTCCGGATGGCAGCCGGGCGGCGCCAACGCGGGCGCGCGGCAAAGCCTTGCCGGCCAATTTGGGTTCCGGCTTGGGTGCCTTGGCCGCCTTGCCGGCGTCCCGCTTGGCAGACCCCTGAGCGGGGCGCGGCGGCTCCTTGAGGGTCCCGCCGGGCGGCGCTTTTCGGGATCGGGAGTGCGTCTTTTTCATCAGAATCAGCGTCTGGAGCACCACAACCCTTGCCGGTCTTCACCAAGAAAGGATAGTGCATTCCCGGCGCCTTGGCCGCGATGCCGGCCGGCTCTATATTTCCCCCTCTTATGCTTCTGGATTCGCGAAAGAATCGCTCGAATGACAGCCCCCATTGCGATCATCATGGGCAGCCAGTCGGACTGGGAAACGATGCGGCATGCCGCCGAGACCCTGACCGCGCTCGGCGTTGCCCATGATGCGCGGATCGTGTCCGCCCACCGCACGCCCGACCGGCTCTATGGTTTTGCCAAGGGGGCGAAAGCCGCCGGTTTCAAGGTGATCATCGCCGGTGCCGGCGGCGCGGCGCATCTGCCGGGCATGACGGCGGCGCTGACGGAGCTGCCGGTGTTCGGGGTTCCGGTGGAGTCCAAGGCGCTGTCGGGGGTCGATTCGCTGTATTCGATCGTGCAGATGCCGGCCGGCATTCCGGTCGGAACGCTGGCGATCGGCAAAGCCGGGGCCATCAATGCGGCGCTGCTGGCGGCCAGCGTGCTGGCACTCGGTGACGACGCCCTGGCGCAGCGGCTGTCGGCGTGGCGGAGCAAGCAGACCGCGGCGATCGCCGAACGCCCGGAGGGCACGGCGTGAGCGGTCCGACTCAGAAGGTGCTCAAGCCCGGCGATACCATCGGCATTCTCGGCGGCGGCCAGCTTGGCCGCATGCTGGCGATGGCCGCAGCGCGGCTCGGCCTGCGCTGCCACGTGTTCTCGCCGGATCCGGATTCGCCGGCATTCGACGTCGTGCAGAACGCGACCTGCGCCGAATATGCCGACGTCGAGGCGCTGGAGATGTTCGCCGCCGACGTCGACGTCATCACCTATGAATTCGAGAATGTGCCGGCTTCGGCAGCTCTGGTGCTGGCGGCCCGCAAGCCGGTGCTGCCGGACTACAAGATCCTGGAGACCACGCAGGACCGGCTGGGGGAGAAGGACTTCGTCAGCAAGCTCGGCATCGGCACCGCCGGCTATGCCGACGTGACTTCGCCGCAGACGCTGCGCGCCGCCGTCGCCAAGCTCGGCCTGCCCGCGGTGCTGAAGACCCGCCGGTTCGGCTATGACGGCAAGGGTCAGGCGATGCTGCGCGAGGGCGACGATATCGAGGCCGCCTGGCAGCGCCTGGAAACCCGCGCCGCCATCCTCGAATCCTTCGTGCCGTTCGAACGCGAAGTCTCGGTGATCGCCGCGCGCGGCGCCGACGGCCAGGTGGTCTGCTACGACGTGACCGACAACGAGCATCGCGACCATATTCTCAAGGTCTCACGCGCGCCGGCGTCGGTGAGCGACGCCATCGCCGGGGAAGCGCGTCGGATCGCCACCACGATCGCCGACGCGCTGGGCTATGTCGGCGTGCTCGGCGTCGAGATGTTCGTGGTGCCGGACGGCAATGGCGCCAAGGTGCTGGTCAACGAGATCGCGCCCCGGGTGCACAATTCCGGGCATTGGACGCTGGACGGCGCCTCCGTATCGCAGTTCGAGCAGCACATCCGGGCGATCGCCGGCTGGCCGCTGGCGCAGCCGCTGCGCCACGGCACCGTGACCATGACCAATCTGATCGGCCACGACGTCGACGACTATGCGCAGTGGCTGACGGTTCCGGGCGCGACCGTTCATCTCTACGGCAAGCGCGCCGCCCTGCCCGGCCGCAAGATGGGCCACGTCACGGTGGTGGAACAGGCCGCCAAACCGTAGGTTTGGTCGGCCAAACGTCGCAAAAACTTATCCCCCGGCGAGGTGGACATCGGCGGGGTGATCTGATACATCGGCGCCCTTAAGGCTGAGGGCCTGGCCGTTTGTCGGCCCCGCTTTCCAGAATTCACATCCGACCAGACAAATCGGTCCATTCAAAGAGGATGCCGCGTGCAGGTTCTCGTTCGCGATAACAACGTCGATCAAGCTCTCAAGGCGCTCAAGAAGAAGATGCAGCGCGAGGGCATTTTCCGCGAGATGAAGCTCCGCGGTCATTACGAGAAGCCGTCCGAGAAGAAGGCCCGTGAAAAGGCCGAAGCCGTTCGTCGCGCCCGCAAGCTGGCCCGCAAGAAGCTGCAGCGCGAAGGCCTGCTGCCGATGAAGCCGAAGCCGGCTTTCGGCGCCGACCGTCGTCCCGGCGCTGCTGGTGCCGGCGCCGCGCGTGGCCCGCGCTGATCGATCGACGATCGATCATACGATCCGGATTTCAGAACGCGGGCCTCGGGCCCGCGTTTTGCGTTTGAGGAGCCTCTCCCTGCCCCCTGCAGGGGGCAGTCCCTGAGGTAGCGTCTTTTATTCAGCGCTCCTCGCCGCCTTTCCGCTGCCGGCATAAAAATGCCCGGGACCAAGCCCGGGCATGCATCCAGTCTCGTTGGCCAAAGATCAGCGCGGCAGCACCGCGTGGAAGACTGACTTGGCGGCGAACAGCACGTCGTCGGCCACCGAGGGCTTCGCAGCCGGGGGCGTCTCACGCGCGGTCGGAATATCCGCCGGCGGCGCGATGCGGGCGCTGTCGTAGCTGGCGTCGACCGTTGCTGGTCCGGGCGCAGCGCCGACGATGCTCGATCCCGTCGTCATCTGGTTGGCCGCAGGTCCCGCGACGCTGACCGGTGGCGGCAGCGGCTGCAACGCGCCGGTGTTGCGCGGCGGATCCTGCACCCGGAACGCCTCGGTCTTCATCGGCTCGGCGGGCTTGAACGGCTCGGCGGCTTTTACCGTCTCCGGCACCTTGAGCGGCTCAGGCGCGCGGGCGGTGACATCGGTCAGCGGCTTGCTCGGCTCCGAGGCGCGAAGCCGTTCCACCGCGGCGCGGACAACGTCGTTGGGATCGCGAGCAGCCTCGCGGCGATCATCCTGGGTCTTGGCTGGCTCGGGCGCAGCGGTGGCGACGGCCGGCTTCGCAGCCGCCTTTTCAGCCAGCGCCTTGTCGGCCGCAGTCTTCTCCGCCGCAGCCTTTTCGGCCGCCAATTTATCCGCAGCGGCCTTGTCGGCGGCAGCCTTATCGGCCGCAGCTTTCTCGCGGGCGCTCGGATGCCGGAACGACGGCCGGTCGGCGGTCTTGGCCTTGCCGGCCTCGGCCTTCGGCTGATCCGGCTTGATGTAATCCGCCTTCTCGGCTTCCGGAATCGACGCAGTCATGGCCGGCGCGGCCTTCGCCGCATCCGCCTTGGGGGCGTCGGATTTCGCTTCCTGGGCAGCGGGAGCGGTGTTCGGCTTGACGATGTAGACGTTCACTACATACGCGCCGAGAACGGTGGCGACCACCGACGGCAGAATTTGCCCGATCAGTTTTTCGGTGATGTATTTCAGCATGAACGGGCCTCTTCCCCGTGCGCTTGATGCTCGATATTTGAGGCTGATTCAGGGATCAACTGCGACCTCTCGGTGACATCGGACGCGCCCGCCCGACGCCCGCTGCGTCGCCCGTCTATAGCTCTGCCCAGGCCCTTAACGCGCGGTTAAGCCTTGAGCTCGACCTCGAGAAATACGATCTCGGCTGTGGATTCATTGAGCACGTCGTGCTGGACCCCGGCCTTGCGGAAATATGACTGGCCGGCTTTCAGCTTGGCGATCGAGCGGCTGCCGTCCGGCGCCACGATCGTCATGTCGCCGTCGGCAACCGGAACGATGACGTAGTCCATCCCGTGGGTATGGTGGCCGGTGGCGGCGCCGGGCGCCAGCCGCCATTCGGTGACCCGCACCTCGTCATTGTCGATCTGGACGTCGGACTTGGCGGCGAGCGGCATGATGGTTTCCTTTTCCGGGGGAGAGTCGCTCGCAACGAATACCATCAAATCCACCCGCACCCCAGCACGCCGCCGCACAGCCGCAGCAACCCCGGCATGCGCCGTCGACTCGCGGCGGCATGAAGCCGTCGCATCCGGCACGCTGCCGTCTCGCCAAATGGTGCCGGATTGGTATGATCCTGCGTCATCCTCGCGATGAGACAACAAGCAAGAATAGGGAGCGCCATGTTTTCGCACATCATGATCGGCACCAACGACCTCGAAGCCGCCAAGTCGTTCTACGACAAGCTGCTCGGCACGCTCGGCGTGGCGCCGGCGGTGGTCGATCGGCACCGGATCTTCTACCGGACCAAGACCGGGACTTTCGCGGTGAGCAAGCCGATCAACGGTGAGCCGGCGACGTTTGCCAATGGCGGCACGATCGGCTTCCTCGCCAAGTCCCAGGAAGAGGCCGACGCCTGGCACGCCACCGGCGTCGCCAATGGCGCCACCCCCTGCGAGGACCCGCCCGGCATCCGCGCCATGGGCGACCGCAAACTCTACCTCGCCTATCTGCGCGACCCCGACGGCAACAAGCTCTGCGTGATGCACCCGATGGGGTGAAAGACCTATCCCCGTCATTGCGAGCGAAGCGAAGCAATCCAGTGCCGTGCACTGGGCTGGATTGCTTCGTCGCTTCGCTCCTCGCAACGACGGGAGAGTTAGTGGTCAAAATAAAAACGCCCGGCCGTTCGGCCGGGCGTTTCGTTTTTCGCAATAGGTGAGCGCTTAGTGCGCCATCGCCTTGACGATGTTCTCGGTCATCTTCTTGGCGTCGCCGAGCAGCATCATGGTGTTGTCGCGAGAGAACAGCGGGTTGTCGATGCCGGCGTAGCCGGAGGCGAGCGACCGCTTGATGAACATCACGGTGCCGGCCTTCCAGACCTGCAGCACCGGCATGCCGTAGATCGGCGAAGTCTTGTCCTCTTCGGCCGCCGGGTTGGTGACGTCGTTCGCGCCGATCACGAACGCGACGTCGGCCTGCGCGAATTCCGAGTTGATGTCCTCGAGCTCGAACACCTCGTCGTAGGGCACGTTGGCTTCGGCGAGCAGCACGTTCATGTGGCCCGGCATGCGGCCGGCGACCGGATGAATCGCGTACTTCACCTCGACGCCTTCCTTCTTCAGCGTGTCGGCCATTTCGCGCAGCGCGTGCTGGGCCTGCGCCACCGCCATGCCGTAGCCCGGCACGATGATGACCTTCGAGGCGTTCTTCATGATGAAGGCCGCGTCGTCGGCCGAGCCGAGCTTGGCCGGGCGCTGTTC